>JAYSWJ010000164.1:0-27178 GCA_043718065.1 Polaromonas sp. | reverse complement strand
CGTCCCACAAATAACATCAGGACTGTAAGCAGGGTCAAAAATAAATAGGTGTGGAATAAATGGGTTGGATCACATTTAAATCCTGCACGTAGAGCATCCCAACTTCTGCTTATTCGATCGCTACGCTATGAATAAAATAGCTGGTTGAGCAGGTTTTGCGGCTTCAAAGCCCTAAAACGCGTAAAAATCTCAGCACATCCTACTAGCGACTGTGCACCAATGTTCTATGTGCAACGCTGGTAGCTTCTGTGTAGATAAATTTATATGTTTTAGGCCGTTCAGGCCGTATTACCTGCTCAAGCAGCTATGAAATTAATAGTAATTAGAGGCGTCTCATCCGGGCTTCTGCGCCTGCGCACACTGCACTTGAACCAGCTCACGCCGCCCGCCGTCTACCCGCATGGCTGACAGGCAGCCGCCCCATACGCAGCCGGTGTCTAGTGCCAACACATCGGGTCGGTTGACTAAGCCTAGGGTGGACCAGTGGCCAAAGGCTACGCGCATGTCTTGCGTTAAACGTCCTGGCACGTCGAACCATGGCATGCAGCCTGCTGGTGTGGCACCAGCAGCTTCTTTGGTGGCGAATTCCATGACACCGTCGGCGGTGCAAAAGCGCAGCCGGGTTAAGGCGTTGACGATGACGCGCAGGCGGTCTGCGCCTGCTAAATCGTCGGCCCATCGTGCGGGGGTATTGCCATACACATTGCGCAAAAAATCTGCATAGTCTGGCAGCTGCAGCGCGCTACACACTTGGGCGGCGTGCGCCAGTGTGTCTGCCGCTGTCCACTGGGGCAGCACGCCTGCGTGCACCATCAAAAAGCCGTCTTGTTGGGCTGCCAGTGGCCGGTGGCGCAGCCAGTGCAACAGGGCGGGTGCATCGGGCGCGGCCAGAAGGCTGGCCAATGTATCGCTGCGGTGTGCGGGGCGCACGCCAGCCACTACGGCCAGTGCGTGCAGGTCGTGGTTGCCCAGCACGCACTGGGTGGCGTTGCCTAGCTGGTGCAGGGTGCGCAGCACGCCCAGCGAGTCGGGGCCGCGGTTGACCAGGTCGCCCAGCAGCACTAGTTTGTCGCGGCTGGGCGAGAAATCAATTTTTTGCAAAAGCTGCTGCAAAGCGTTGTGGCAGCCCTGCACATCGCCAATCAGATACAGTCTCATCTTGTACGTCTTTATTTCGGAACTATGGACTTTATCCTGATTGCGCTGCTCACCCTGATTAACGGGGCTTTTGCCATGAGCGAGATGGCGCTAACCGCTAGCCGCAAAACGCGCCTGATGGCCATGGCCGAAGGCGGCGACCCGGGTGCCCAAGCGGCGCTAGAGCTGAACGAAAACCCCACACAAATGCTGTCTACCGTGCAGGTAGGCATTACTTCGATAGGCATGCTCAACGGTATTGTGGGCGAGGCGGCTTTTAGCGATGGCGTGGCGCAATTTTTACAAAACGTGGGCTTGACCGCTAAATTTGCAGCGCCCACTGCCACCACCATTGTGGTGGCCACTATTACTTTTATCACGCTGATTTTTGGCGAGCTGGTGCCCAAACGCATTGGGCTGCTATACCCCGAGGCCGTAGCCCGCGTGATGGCGCGGCCCATGACGTGGCTGGCCAAGGTGGCCAACCCGTTTGTCAAGCTGCTCACCATGTGCACCCAAGGCGTGCTCAAGCTGCTGCGCATCAATACCAACAACGCCCGCGCCATGACCGAGGCCGAAATATCTGCCAGCCTGGACGAGGGCCTAGACGCAGGCGTGATCGAGGCGCACGAGCGGCAAATGGTGCAAAACCTGTTCCACCTAGACGACCGGCCGCTCACCTCTATCATGGTTCCGCGCAGCGATATTGTGTGGCTAGATGCTGATCTAACGGTAGCGCAAGGTTTAGAAAAAGCCGGTGGCACTACAGACAAAAGTATCAAAACATCGCACAGCTGGTTTGCGGTGTGCCGGGGCGGGCTGGACGATGTCATTGGCCTGGTTAGCACGGCGCGCATGCTGCGGTCTGACAGCGCGCACACGCTGGACAGCTTGGCCAGCCCAGCCATATTTATCCCCGAAACATTGAGCGGCATGGAGCTGCTAGAGCAGTTTCGTGCCCAGTCGGCGCGCATGGTGTTTGTGGTGGACGAATACGGCGTAGTGCAGGGCCTGCTCACCCCGCGCGACCTGCTAGAAGCCATTACAGGCGAGCTTAAACCGCAAGCCGCTGCCGACGCGTGGGCTAATCACCAGCCCGACGGTAGCTGGCTGCTAGACGGCCTGATGCCGATAGCCGAGCTGAAATCGCGCCTGCAAATTGGCGACGATCTGCCCGAAGAGGACAAGAATCGTTACAACACGTTAGCAGGCCTGCTGATGGCCGTATCGGGCGAAATGCCTCAGCAGGGCGACACTATCGACTGCGGCGGCTGGCAGTTTGAGGTAACAGCGCTAGAAGGGCGGCGTTTAGACCGCATTCGGGCTGTAAAGGCTGCGGTTTAAGCAAGGCGTGAAGATGTAAAACGCAATTGCCAGCTTCCCTTGCACCGCTAATCGCAGTAAATTAGGTTTGGGCAAAGATTTTTGAACCTGTAAGGGTTGTAGCAGTCTACCAATGGCTTGCATGCCGCGTTACAGGTAAACACGCCCCATATTTTTATCCAAGGTGGTTTTATGCGCCGTTCTACATTGTCTACATCCGCTACCCTGCTTTTGGGTGCCACTGCGTTTTGGCTTGCTGCGCCTGCATCAGCCCAAGATGTGGGCCGCGTAATCTCCAGCACAGCGCTCATCAGCCAGGTCAACACGCCGCGCCAAGTGTGCGCGCAAGAGGTAGTGCAGGTGCAAAACCAAATGCCAGCTACCAAATCGGGTGCAGGCGCGGTGATAGGCGCTGTAGCGGGTGGCGCTGTGGGTAATTCTGTAGGCCAAGGCAGTGGCCGCGCGTTGGCCACCATCTTGGGCGTCATAGGTGGCGCTTTTGTCGGTGACAGAGTTGAAGGCGGCAGCCCTGGGCAAGTCACCACCAGCCAGCAAACGGTAAACCGCTGCAGTACCCAAAACTTTATAGAAAACCGCACCACAGGTTACCAAGTGGTCTACGAATACGCAGGCAAGCAGTACAGCGTGCAAATGCCGCAAGACCCGGGCCCTACTATTCAACTGCAAGTGGCACCCGTGGGGCAGGTGATGCCCGCACCGGCTGCACAAACTGCACCACGCGTGATTCCGCAAATTGATTCTGGTGCAGTTATTGCAGATGCTGCACCTGCACAGAGTGGTAATGTAGTGCTGGTGTCGCAATCGCCCTATCAGCCTATATTTCAGCCGCAGGCCGATCCATTTTTTGTAGTGGCGCCCGTGGTGGTTGCACCTGGCTACTACTACCCCCAGTACTATCCACGCCCTGCGTTTGGTGCGTCGTTTGTGATTCGCTCGGGCAACTATGGCCACGGTGGCTACCGCGGCCAGCACAGCGCATATCCGCGTTATTTTCGCTAAAGCTGCAGCTCTTAGATTCAGTGCGGTTTGATAATAATCGCATAGTCCGCAGGATCGAATGCGCGGCCTGTAATGTGCGGCAGTGAATCAATATGTTCTAGCCATCCTGTGTCTTCAGAGTGATGTGCCAGCATGATTTGACTTTTTTGCCAGTCTTGCAAGGCATCTTGTTTAAGTGCGAATACTTTTGCTAATTGGTCGATATGCAATACCTGTTTTGTGCGCTTAAAGGTATTACGAATAAGCATAAAATTAATGTCACGAATAGCCAGCCAGGCCATAAAAATCAACCACATAAATAGTAGAAAAAAAGCACCAAATCCTAACGCTTTGACAAAGCTTACCAACATGGGACTTAAGCCGCGCGATTGACCATTAAATAACGCAATTAACCCAGTAATAAGCGGTAGCCACAACAGCAACCAAGCGCCCCAAGCTATAACATCTAGCATTTTCAAAAGAAAACGCTTTACCCAAGGTACATGGGCAGTATCGAAGACGAAAGATACCAAGGGTGAGCGTGTTAAGTTCATCAAATTCTCCTGATGGTCAATTTAGCTAGATAACTATTACTGGGTTTAAGGTGCACGGCCCGTGTACCCACGGTCTGGGCTAACCCACCGTGCGCGCTGGCCTTTTTTGCGCAATAGAGTTTTGGGCAGCGCCCAAACAGTCGTCAACATTGTCAACATCCAAAACGCAATCGGATACCAAATCACCGTAAGGTAAACCGACAGCAAATTTTTCTCGTACCTGCGGTCCATCATCAAGCTTAAGAACATTTGCATCAAGCAGACCGTAGCTAGCCACAACCCACTCCAAGCTGGCAATATTCTTGCAAAAGTCGCGGTGTTAGGGCCTTGCGTAAACATATCCACAACAATAAATAAACTGGTGAGAAGCAGGCAAAAAGTCATCACATAGGCCCAGACCACAGACAAAACATATTCAATATACAAAGGCAACATACTCAGCCCGCGGCGGGTAGCTAAACTGCCTGAGTACTTTAGCAAGACTTGAATACCACCCATCGCCCAGCGCAGGCGCTGCTTCCACAAACCTTTGAATGTCTCGGGCATTAATATCCAGCACAATGCATGCGGCTCAAAGCGAATCAGCCAACCGTTGACTTGCAGCTTCCAAGTAATGTCGATGTCCTCGCACATCATGTCTACGCTCCAGTAGCCAATATCGTGTAGAGCTGACCGCCGAAACGCCGTGATGACGCCCGACACGGAATAGATGCGACCATACGTGCTTTGCGCACGTTTGATTAAGCCAATGATGGAGCTAAATTCGCCTACTTGTAATCTGCCCAGCATGGTAGATCGCGTGCGTATACGTGGGTTGCCAGTGACTGCGGCAACGTCGGAGTCACTTAAAAAATGCCGCACGAGCCATGGCAGAGAATCATGCGCAAGCATGGCATCGCCGTCGATGCATATAAGGTACTCGCTACATGCTACGGTGGCAGCAGTAATTAACGCAACCGCCTTGCCTTGATTTTTTGCTTGGTGGATAACGCGTACCCGCGCATCGCGTCGCGCTAATCCGTCTAGCATGCCACCCGTGCGATCTTTACTGCCATCGTTTACCGCAATGATCTCGTAGTTGGGATAGTCCATGCCCAACAGATGACCAATCACTTCGTCTACATTGTCTTCCTCGTTATAGCAAGGCACGATGATGCTGACCATCGGCCAAAGCTCACGTGGTGTAGACGAAAATTCCTCAGTTGTGGAATTTATTTCATAAAACCTATAAAAAACCAACGCTCCTGCAGTCCACACATGCGCCATCAACAGCGGATAGTAGTAGCTGAACAAATGCAAAGGTACTAGCCATGCAGCGTTCTGAATTTCTAACAAATAACTCATGACTTTACTGGAAAAGTAGTTAAGGAAAAAGCCGGTTTCAGAGTCTTGATGTTGGGCTGATCCTGCGCAAAATTGTCTGGGTAATAGCCTATGTGGTGAACACCGGCGCGACGCAAAATCATCACATGTTCGGCAAGCTTGGCGCTGTCGATGGCTTTGTTGGTGCGCCAGTCTTTGCTTTGTAATTCAAAAACTACGCGCTGCGCTGCTTTGGGACGCCGCAGTACGGTGGCTGCTAACGTTTTAAGCCATTGCTCTGGGTCGCTGGCTTTTTCCATGTAGGGCATAGCCATGACAGCGGTGTAGTCATAGCTGGCTAACATATTGTCTAAGTCTTGCGCAAACCAAATTTCAGATTCAGGGTCAAGCACGGGTGGTGCATAAATATTGCGCGCAGTTTCCAAATCTGGAATATGGTTGCGCAGGACTGCTGCCAACTCCAAAGTTAAATTGGTCAACGTGGCGGTTTTAAATTTAGCCCAGCGTCGATCCTTTTTGTCGCTGGCGCGCAGCTCTGAAAAGGCTGCTGGTAATCCGGCTTTAGCGTAAGCCTGCAATGCCTGCGGACTGACGTCTTCAAAATCATCAAGCGTAGCGTCGTCGTGCAGTAGCAAGCCGCGCGTGCCCCATGCATGCTTGCCAAAATCTTCATAGATATCGCGCATGACTTGTTTGGCCTCGGCAGAGTAGGGCGATAGGCGTGGGTAACGACTTTTAGCATGGCCTTCGGGTGCACTTGTATGCACTTGCACGGTATGCTTTGCAACGGGGTGTTCTGGCGGCAGCTCAAACGCCATGACCGGCATCCATGCATAGACTTGCACACCGCCACGCGTTTTAAGCTGCCACGCCACACGGCGGAACAAATCTGCGCGCATAGGCAAATGACGGTTAGGGAAATACAGCTCTTTGGCCGCACCATTGCCGTCTGGATCGGCGTAGGCTTGCAAATACACATGGCTTGCACCTAAGGCGCGAACCCGCTCTATTAATTTACCTAAATTAGCTTCTTGCTGATTGGCGTCTTTGTCATAGATGTAGTCTAAATCTACATGCACTACACGTTTGCGTAATGCTTCATCATATTGCCCTTGTGACCGCTGCTTGACCATGGTTTTCAGGCCTGACAGCCCTGCGTTGAAAACTACCAAGTCGCGGCCAAGGTGCATTAATGGTGTTGCTGCGTTATCAGAATTACTGGTTAAGTTAAAGCCGACGGTATGCCCTGCTTTACGCGCCATGGCGATGGCAGCATCGTTATACGCACCGTAGGGCCACACTATGGCGCGCGGCCGCACGCCGATCTCGCGCTGCATTAAACTGGCTACGCTATCAAAATCTTTGTAGATACGTGCTGCGTATGCTTCTTCGGTTTCATAGGTGGCCGACACTGGATCGTAAATGCGCGTAACCAGGGCTGGTAATTTGCTGCCCTGAGGATTGGCGAGAACTCCGACATGTGAGTAGGCGCTGTGCGAGGCAAACTCTACCAGGTCGCTTGTGGCCATTTCGCGCACTTGGTCCCAGTTTAAAAAAGCTTCTCGGGGAGTCAGCTTGTTGTCATAAGCTACTTTGCCTGAAGCATCTGCGGTCATAAACTGCTCTACCAAAGCAATAACTGCAGGATACTGATAGGCTTTAAGCAGCGGATAAACGCGGCTGTAAAAGCTCTCATACCCATCGTCAAACGTTAACAACAGTGCTTTGGCTGGTAGCTCAGGGCCGCCTTGCCTGGCTTGCACTACTTGCTCTAAACTGACTGCTTTGTACCCATTGGTCTTGAGCCACTCAAAGTGTTCTACCAAATCAGTGGTACTGACCGCTGCAGAATCTGGAGATGTTTCAAAAGATTGGCGTAACCTGTCGCGTATGTCGTGATAGCACAAAATACGCACGGCATTTTTTGAACTTTTTTGTCCCAACTCACTGGCTAGCAAAAATCCCGTGTTACTCATCAGTAAAGTGCTGATTAATAGCTTTCTTTTACTGTGGTCTAAGGAAGCCAAACTGCTGGCACTGGGCTGTGGTGTTAAATGGTTCATAAAGCTAAATTCCAGCGTAGTGATAAAGTGCGGCGGCGGTCTTGAACACCGTCGTAAGGCTTGCGTGTTTGCCCCACGGCTGCAGACAACATTCGCCCTGCGCCTAAGCGCCACTCATGTTCGTAAGACACGCCGTAACTACCGCCTGTGGCATAACCGTGCTGGGCTACTTGCCCTGTGCTGATAGATAGTTTGTGCGTCCAGCCCAGTTGGCCTGCTGTCACCAGTGCCTGCGACAGGCCGCTGGTGATGGAATAGGCATTCGTGCGTAGCGGGCTGTAGTAGGCGACATTTTGGTTGCTATTAGTGCTGCGGCCAGCGTCTAGGCGCACATTGCCACGAAACGTATCGCCAAAGCTGTAAGCTTGATCGGCATAAAAATTTGCGTCAACACGGCGGTTATCGTCGGTTGATTTGACGCTGCCCGCACTTAAACCTAGGTAAGTTTGCGGTAGCACGCGCCAGTCCAGCGTCAGCTGGGCTGACCGTGCGCTCACACTTGTTGCCTGTCCACGCACGGGCAGATCTTCTGATTGAGTGGCAGCGCTGGCACTGAGCGTGATGCCATCTGCCACTTGCCACACAGATGCAAGGCGCACACCTGCAGGGGCTGACGGTGTTTGGCGTTGGGTTAGTTCCGCCTCAGCCCACAGGTTGGGCCAATAAAACCGTAGCCCCAAAGCTGCAAAATTTGCCTTGGCTTCACCCGCTGTAAATTGCGCTTCGTTAGTACGCCAGCGTGCTTTGAGTCGCCAGCGATCTTGAAACACGGGGGACAGCAATGCCATGCCGCCTTCCTTGTCTGCCGATCCGTCGGCAGTGTTGGCCGACGTGCCTAAACCACGTGTGAAGTCACCCGAAAAAACAAACCCCATTTGTCGCTGCGCACTTGTTTGCAAGCGGTTCAGCGCTGTTGGATGCGCGCCTTGCTGCTCTAGTTCGTAGCGCGCCAACGTATAAGCTGCAAAATCGGTTCTGTCTAGTGCATTACGCGCCGCAATCTCTAGCGCTCTGGTGTTGTCGGGTTCATCGATCAGCACTAAGCCAATAGCTTGCGCGGCGGCGCGAGGCTTGCCCTGCGCCTGCAAGATTTCGGCTTCGTCCAGCCGGATAGCGGTATTAAACGGTGCATCATTGCGCAGCCCAGCGATCAGTGCCCGTGAACGGCTTTGCTCTTGCAGATTATTTGTTGACGAGGCTAGTACTGCACGGGCTAGTTGAAAACGTACGTACGCGTCATCTTGTATTTCAACACCAGGCAGTCCTCTGTTGACGATGGGGCGCACCTGTGCAGATGTAGTTTCTATCAGCGTTCGGGCCTGCTCTAGCTTGCCTTGGTCTAGCAAGGCATAGAACATGGCAATGTTCAGGTCGCGCTTATCGAATTCGTTGGCAGTTTGTAAATTAGTCAGTACTCGTCTTAGCCTTTGCTCAGCTTGCTTAGGCTGATTTTTGCGCATCAGAGCATCGCTTGCGGCCAGTTCTGCTTTTGGCAATAATGGCAGTCCTGCGCTATCGGTCTCCTGCATAAGAAGCAGAGTTTGCGTATCGTCTCCTTGCTCTGCGTAAGCGGCTATGGTGTCAGAGGTGATACGGCTTAGAAGTTGCGGGTCTTTGGTCAGTTGTTTGGCTTGCGATAGCTGGGCAATAGCACTACTAAGCAGTTCGCGCCATTTATCACGCTCAGTGTTAGCGCTTTTTGTAGCCCATCTTATTTGCTGCCCCGCCATGGCTGCCAGCACTTTGGCGCGATCTTCTGAACTGAAACTGGCGCCAACCTGTGCCAGCCACGTGCTAGCTAATTGTTGCGAGCCAGCGCGAGAGGCAATCAAGATGGCTTCTCGCATGCGGGCATCGCGATATGCAACAGGGTATTTTGTTCCAGCTTGTGCGCCATCTTGTATTTGTGTGGACCACCAGCCTAAGGCCACGATATCGCTGCGCTCCCCGCTAGTTTTGTCGGTGGCTGCCCAATAGCTGCGTGCTTGGGCTACGCGCTCTGACCAGCGGGATGAGTTGATGCATTTTTGTTCTAGCTCAGTCAGTGATTGGTCCGCTTGGGTTAGCCTGCTTAAATCGGATTGGCTGTTGGCTACACCCAGCAACGCATCACAATCTTGGCGGTCTTTTGCGTACAACACGCTGTACGCCTCTAAAGCCCACGCATAGTCTTGCTGATTGCGCGCTGACTTCGCTGCGCTGCGCAAAGCGTAAGGTTCTAATACGGCACTTCCGCTGGCTTTAGCAGATGCCAAAGCATCTGCATCTCTGCCCGACCAGCCCAAAATAACCACCCTATCTGAGTCAACGCGTTTGTCTTGCGGATGGCTTGTTTGCCACGCGCTCAGCGCTTGAACAGCTTGCGCATGCGCGCCTGCACGCGCCGATTCAATAATGGCATCGTAGCTTTGGTCAGCCATGCTGTTGAAATGCGCCGCACACAAAGCTATGCTTAGTCCTAACCATTTAGGTGTGAGACGTAATTTGCCTATCTTTTTAGATATCACCAACTTCACTCCCTTGATCTCAGCACTAGTGGCCTTACGAGTCCGGGTTTATACCATCGCAGTAAGTGAAATATATGTCAGTCTAAAAACGGAAAGACCGTTTTGTAACCCTTTTTAGTGCGCTAGCCACTGCGGTGTCGCATACAAACACAAGTCAAGGCGTATGAGTGGGCACGCCTGCATTACATTTGTTACAGGTGAAAACTACCACAACTGCAGCGGTAAATGATGCGCAGTTTTAATAAGCGCAGGTGATGTTACGGTTTGCATCGTAGGCGCATCGTATTTGGCGGCCCTGACGTTGCGCCTCCGCTGCTGCGATCACACTGGCACGTTCGTCAGCACCCATCGTACTTTCTGCGCGTGCAAGCCAAGTGCTGGCTAATTGGTGCGATCCTGTACGCGACGCCGCTAAAACCGCCTCACGCACGCGCGCGTTGCGATAAGCCGCAGGGTAGGCTGGCTGCACGGCTGGCTCCATTTGCGCCGTCCACCAAGCTAGGGCACTGAGGTCTTTAGGCGCGGAGTCATTCTTCTGGCGTGCAGACCAATAGGTGCGTGCTTGGGCTATACGCAAAGGCCAATCTTGTGCGTTGGCACAAGTGTTTTCTAGCTGCGCTAAGGTGTTGCCCGCTTCTTCGGGTGTACGCAGGTCTACTTGGCTATTGGCTGCGCCCAGTAGGGCGTCGCAATCTTTGGGGTCTTTAACCAGTAGCAAGTTATAGGCCTCTAACGCCCACGCATGGTCTTGCTGATTGCGTGCCGACTTAGCTGCACTGCGCAAAGCATACGGCGCTAGCATGTTGCTACCACTGGTTTTGGCTACGGCCAGTGCGTCAGCATCCAGGCCCGCCCAGCCCATAACTACGATCAAATCAGCATCTACGCGTTTGTCTTGTGGATTGCTTGTTTGCCATGCCCGCAAAGCTTCGATAGCTTGGCTGTGTGCGCCTGCACGGGCCGATGCGATGATGGCATCGTAGTTGGGGTTGGCAAAACCCTGTAAAGATACAGCGCACAGCGCGGCTGTGACGCACATCAGTAAAGCTGCACGTAGTCTTGGTTTAAACAATGTCGACTCCCTCAAATTCACAATATCAACACAACGGGACTGTTTTATACCTGTTTAATATGCCAAAAATAAAGCCAAGCAGGTCGAGAAAACTGATTTGTAACCAACGGAATACCAAAAACTGTCAGTATTCTAGAACCGATATTACTTTGTGAAAAACAATAAAAAAAGCCCGGAAGGCTTTAGACCTGTCCGGGTTTAGATGTGGTGCCATGAGCGGAATCGAAAAGTACGCTGTAACCCGCGTGTATGTTAAATAGTTGCATTACTATTTTCATAAGTACCAACAAAAATACCAAGAATAAAACGGGTGACCCGATATATTGCGATTAAACAACAACACTTAAGATATAGCCTCGCGCGTGCGCGCGGAACGCTCAATATCGGCAGCAATTAGGTCGCCTGATTGTTCAAAGTTGGAGAAAGTTATACTATCTTCGCGCGCGATGGCAACAGAAAACTCTGGGTTCCGCCCTGCCTTGACCTTGTAGCCCGGTCTGCCAGTCTCATAGCGCTTACCGCCCGTGCCCATGGTTTAGCGCCTTGCTTGAAGTATGTCCGTTACTGCAAAAGCTGCTTGCTGCAATGTATGTAGCGGTTGCGTCGCGCAATGTTGGTCTACGAGCGCTTCAATTTGAGTATGAGTGATGCCTTTTAAGAAATCAGATTTTGCCCGTTTGTTCTCTTTTGCCATGCCAACTACTATGGAATTTGTTGCGGTCAAATAGCCTAATATCCATTGTTTATAGTGTGACTTACCTGCTTCAATCTTTATCCATTCTGCGCAGCTATCGTTACCTATAGTCGTTACTTGTCCCTGAACATTGAAGCAGGCAGCACAGAGCATAAAAATAAAAACTACTTTTTTTAATATCATTGTGTTTCCTAAAATTGTGATTGCAATACTATCCTACAGAAAACGAAATCAATAGGTGAATCACTTTTTACTATGCACTAAATTTGCCATTTTTAAAGTCCTATGTTGTTTGAATTGAAGCTGGGTTTTAAAGTTGTCCCGGTATGCACCCCAGCAAGTGCCTTATTAACCCATTGCTGGGCTGCTAGCTTGTTCGTTTTAACCCTTGGGGTAACCTTGATGTACTCCCCCGTGTTTTCGTCCCAATAGCCTTTATCTGGCGTGCAATCACTTTCGCGCTCTCGTACTTCAATCAAAGGCTCTTTTGTAGCTGTTGGCAAACATGATTTTGATGAAACCCCTACACAGAGATAGGGGTTGTTGTTTTGAGCGGTCAAATTCCCTATAGGGGTTTTGTTTGCAGGCTTTTCCTTTTGCGCGCCTTTGCCTTTGCTGGTGAATATTTGCGCCATCGTGCGTGCCTGTTTAGGCTTCGAGCTAGATTCAACCTCCACACCTAGACACTCAGCCCAGCGTATTGGCTCGTGGTCAATCAAGTCGCGCACCAAAGCCCATGCCGCACTTTTCAGAATTGCATCATTGCTTACCCGTAGGTGGGCTAAAACCGCACTTACAGCGCTTTGCTTAGCCTCGGGGCTTGGCCGGGTGCTTCGGGGCTTTAAAAGGCCATAGCGCTGCGATACCTGCTCGTAAAAGCTGGTTTGCCGCGCTTGCAGGGCTTGGCGGTTGCCCATTACGTCACTGCCCCGCATACGCCCGCCTAGCAGTGGCAACAGCAATATGTGGCAATGTGGAGCGGCTTCGTCTAGATGTACGTCTAAGCTCAAAAGATTTTCAGCCCCAAACTGCCCCGCCGCCCATGCTTGGCAATCAGTAAAGTAGGCGCGGTGGTCTATCTGCGCATGTACGGGCAGGCTGAAAACAATTTCAATTGCACTGACTGCGTTTTTGCGCAGCTTTGTAATGCCCAGCGATTGCAATATGCTTTTGGCCTTTGCAGCCACCGCCTCGGGCGTAGCGTCACCTAGCAGCGCGTAATTCATGTGCATCTTGGTCGCGTCGATATGCCCCGCCGCGCCAAGTTCCTTTTGAATTAGCCGCTTGTTGTGGCGAGCGGCTGCTAGGAGTTTGCCATTGCCTGAAAGGGCTTGCATTCTCAGGAAGTGGCTGCTACTCACGCGTAGCCCCTAGCTTGCGCGTGCGTTGCCAAAACCGTATTTTGCGTTTGTCAGACGGCGTGAGAAAGTAAATGCCCCGCTTCACAGGAAAGCCATCGCGGTCTATGCACGGCGTTCGCTGGCACGGTACATCTAGCCCCCGCCTGCGTAGTTCGGCCACCAGCTCAGGGCCGTTTGAGCAACCCACGCGGTCGTCTAATACTTCGCGGGGCTGCGGGCTAGCCAGCAACGCTGCTATTGCCCGTAAATGGCGTGGGTTGTAAATTCCTGTAAACTTAGCCCTGCTACGGACGCTCGATTCTGCAATTTGTGGTGTCGGGCGTTTTTTCATTTTGCGGCCCCCGTAAGATGGTCGCGTAATTCGCCGACTTGCCAACATGTAGTGCGCTGGCCTATCTTGCGCGGCTTGGGAATATGCCCGCTTTTGACACGTCGCCATACCGTGGCTTGGCTACAGCCGTATAGGGCTGCGACTACGGGTAGTCGGGTTTGCGCCTCGTTGGGTAGGGATTGAAAGTTTGCAATCGCTTGTTGCGTTGCGAGGTTAGTTGCCATGTAAATACACCTTATGAAATTAAGATGTACGCATTACAGGTTCGCAACTATGCTCCCCCGCAAGTGTCCCCCTGTCCCCCAGTTTGGGGGAGGGTGCTAAATTGCATCTGCTATTTCACCTGATTTTCTTAGGCGCTCCCAAGCTTTATCGAACACCGTGCTTCTAGAGGGGAACAAGCCATTAGATGCGGTTGCATCACGAATTAATTTTTTAACTCCATCCTTGCCGCGTATATTTTTCGGTAGTGACAATGCTTCGTAGCCCTTAGTTTTAATAGTATTTAGTATTGCAGTTTCTTGCGCCGTAAAGCGCTGGATTGGGTTTTCTCCTTTGCTGGCTGCAACTTCATTTTCTTGCGTTGCATTGCTTAGCTCTGCAAAACTAACATTAACACCAAGCGTTTTTGCATAAGTCTGAAAATCTGCGACGGCTACGCATGTCGAATTTTCAATTCGATTCTTAATGAGTTGAACACTGCCAAGATTTATTCTTGTCTTACTCGATTTATCATTTACAGGTAGGCCGCCATCATTTGCTGCCACCAGTAGTGCCTCTCGATGAGTTATACGTTTATAAAACTCATTCATATTTGTATCATCTACTTCACCAAAGCATTGCGCCCTAGCAAGTAAATCAGGCAAATCTCCAAAGGCCACAAACTCTATTCCATGTGCAAACTGGATATGGTTACTTGTGATGGTTTCCTGTAAATCTTGCTGCGCAGTTTCAAAGTTTGGAAATCTGTACCCCGCATTTTGACCCTCAAGCCAAGCGTCTAATTCATCAACGCGAACAAGCCCGACATATCCGTTATATGAAAGCAGGTTATCAGAATCTATTTTTAGATAATTGCTGACTTCATGTGTTGGTAAATCACCTTTCCGTTGCGCCATCAAAATCTTTTCGCGAGTGTCTTTGAAATCAAATACATTCTCAGCCTCAAAAAGTATTTGGACAGCTTCGTCCAAAAAGAAAAAACCTTTGCTTTGTCGTTCAATAGTTTGGTTAATTTTTTTTACTAAATCACCCGCACTTTCAGTAGGTTCATACCAATGCATCGCACGAGTAAGTTCAACCTGAACTCGTGCACCGCTGGGTAATTTTTCAAGCTCGGGCGGTATGCAAGTAGGCCTTGTAGGAATAATAAAAATAGGTAATCCTGGTGGAAAAATACTGTCGTTAAGTAATTTGATTTCTGTCCTTAAATTTTCAATTTTTTTCAACAGATTTTCAGTGGGATTTTTGGTGCATGCCGATTCATATCGGCTAAGCTCTTTTTCTAGGACAGCTTTTTTATCCAAATTTTCCGAAGCTGCTTTATATTGCGTTTGATATTCAGCGCTGCTAGCATCATAAAAAATTTCCATCCGCACCCCTTCAAGTGCCCTTCAAAAGATACCCCAGTGGGCGGGTGAAGGTAACCCGCTTTTCAGCCCCGGTAATTAGTCGGTGCCTAGCTGGGGCGAAACTATTTAAGCCGCCAGCATTGGGGCTTGCTGCACTTTCATGGGTGCCTTTTTAAAGCGCAGCATGGCTTGCTGCAAGTCATAGGCGCTTTGCTCTGCCAACCACAGGCGGGCTTCACCGCCTCGGTCTTTGCCTAGCCACGCCTCTATGCGCAGCGCCATATCGGGCGATATGCCTGCGCGCCCGTTCAACACACGGGACAGCGACACGCGGGCTACGCCTAGCTGTGCGGCGGCATCGGTCACACTCAGTCCCAAAGCGGGCAATACATCATCGCGCAGCGTTAGACCGGGATGCGTGGGTTTAAATAAACGGGACATATTGGTAATGCTATCAAAGATTCAAATTATGCTGCTTTAAACGCAATCACTTCGCCACAAATGCGTAGTTTGTCTAGATAGTCTGCCCAGCGTTGCATCATGGCTGCGCGGGCGGGCAGGTGGGCGGTGCGGTTATAGGCGCGGCCATTCACGTCGCGCACGGCGTGGGCTAGCTGGTGTTCAATCAGGTCTACCCGTTCGCCTAAAACTTCGTCCATGATGGTGCGTGCCATCGCCCTGAAGCCGTGGCCTGTGTGTACATCTTGCGCGTAGCCTAAGCCCCGCAATGCGGCATTGATGGTGTTCTCGCTCATGGGGGCTTCACCCGTGCGCAGGCTGGGGAAAACGTATTTGCCGTGCCCGGTGGTGGGCTGCAAGCTGCGCAATCGCTCCACGGCTTGCGTGCACAGCGGTACAAGGTGGTCTACCTTCATTTTCATTTTGCTGCCCGGTATGCGCCACAGCGCGGCTTCTAGGTCAATCTCTGCCCATTCAGCATGGCGTAGTTCGCCGGGGCGTACAAATACTATCGGGGCTAATTTTAGTGCCACCATGGTCGTTAGCTGCCCTTGGTGGCTATAGATAGCCCGCATCAAAGCCCCGGCCTGTTTAGGCTCTGTGATGGCGGCATGGTGGGTTTTTACGGCTACCTTCAAAGCGCCTTTTAAATCCTGCGTTACATCGCGTTCAGCCGCACCCGTAGACACGGCGTAGCGCATTACCTGCCCGATAAGTTGTTTGATGCGGTGGGCGCTGTCTACCGCACCACGGGCTTCTATCACCCGAATGGTGGCCAGCACATCACGCGGGGCAATGGCCGATATGGGTTTGCTGCCAAGGCTAGGGTACACGTCGCGCAATAGCCAGTTGGTCACTTTGTACTGGGTGTCGGGCTTTCTATCGGCTGCGGTGTCTGCCAGCCATGCGGCGGCTACCAGCTCGAAAGTATTGGCCGCTTTGGTTAACGTGGCCTGCTTGGCGTCTTTTTTGGCTTGGCCGGGGTCTATGCCGTCTGCCAATAGCTTGCGGGCATCGTCACGGCGCTTTCTGGCCTGCAATAGCGATACGTCGGGGTACACACCCAAAGCTAGGGTTTTTTGCTTGCTATTGAACCTGTAGGCTAGTCTCCAGTATTTGCCGCTGGCCGTAATGTGCAGGTGCAGCCCACCGCCATCGCTGTGCTTATCGCCCGTAGCTTTGCCGCTGTGTTTTGCGTTCTTTACGAAGGTGTCGGTTAAGGCCATATTGCTGCTTTTGTTGGTATCTGGGTTGTTGGTATTTCGCAGATACCAAGAAAAGTACCAACAAAACCCTGCGATGCGATGATACGACCTGCAATGTCTTTGGGCAAGAAAAAACCCGCTACGCTGGGGAAACGTGCGGGTTATGATGTGTTGTGATGCGTCATAAAACTATCACTTGGTGCCCATGAGCGGAATCGAACTGCTGACCTACGCGTTACGAGTGCGTTGCTCTACCAACTGAGCTACATGGGCGTTAGCGTAAATTATACCAAACAATAGACTGCTTTATACGCCAATAAGCACTACTAATTTAATAGCTGCTTGAGCAGGATTTACTTGGGTTACAGCACTAAATAGTCAATATTTAAGGGCTTGCAGCGGCCTAGAAGTGGTGCTGGTGTCATACCGCTTCGTGGTGGTAGCTGGTTAAGCGTTCTACTTCGTTTTTGGATCCCAAAATCACGCTCACACGCTGGTGCAGTTTGTCGGGTTGAATGTCCATAATGCGCTGTTTGCCGTTGGTAGACGCGCCACCGGCTTGTTCTACCAGCCAGCTCATGGGGTTGGCCTCGTACATCAGGCGCAGCTTGCCTGCTTTGTCCGGCTCGCGCTGATCCCAAGGGTACATAAACACGCCGCCGCGTGTGAGGATGCGGTGCACATCGGCCACCATGCTGGCAATCCAGCGCATATTAAAGTCTTTGCCGCGTGGGCCGCTGGTACCTGCCAAGCATTCGTCGATATAGCGCTTAACTGGTGGTGCCCAGTGGCGCATGTTGCTCATGTTGATGGCAAACTCTTTGGTGTCTGCGGGGATTTGCATGTTTTCTTCGGTCAGTATGAAGCTGCCTTGCTCGCGGTCTAGTGTGAACATGACCACGCCGTCGCCTACGGTCAGCACCAGCGTGGTTTGCGGGCCGTAGACGCAGTAGCCAGCGGCTACCTGCTGGGTGCCTGCTTGCAAAAAGTCTTTTTCTTCAACGCCTGCATCGTTATCGTCAGGCTTTTTTAGCACGCTAAAAATAGTGCCAATGCTCACATTCACGTCGATATTGCTAGAGCCGTCCAGCGGGTCAAACAGCAGTAGGTATTCGCCCTGTGGGTAGCGGTTAGGCACCAGGTAAATGCTGTCCATCTCCTCGCTGGCCATGGCCGCCAGGTGGCCGCCCCATTCGTTAGCCTCAATCAGCACTTCGTTGGCAATGATGTCGAGCTTTTTTTGAATTTCACCTTGTACGTTCTCGCTTTGTGCCGTGCCCAATACGCCACCTAATGCGCCTTTATTGACAGCGTGGCTAATGCTTTTGCAAGCTCTGGCTACAACTTCTAGCAGCAAGCGCAGCTCTGGGGGGATGTGCCCTTCTTGGCGTTGCTGTTCTACGAGGTATCTGGAAAGAGAAATTTTGGTGGTCATGTCTTGTATATTAACCTGGGAGTTTTAAAAGCGGACTGCCGGATGGGAAGGGCGAAAGCGGACTACCGGATGGGAGGGGCGAAAGCGGACTACCGGACGCGAAGGGCGCTAAGGTTGCGCGAAGGACGCGAAAGGGGATAAATAAAAAAATACCAAAAGTTGAAGGTTTCATTCAAAAAAAGTCATACCGCTAAAAATTTAGTTTAGGAATAAGACTTGAAGATTGAATTGAAAAATTTGGTATTCCTTTCGCGTCCTTCGCGCAATCTTAGCGTTCTTCGCGTCCGGCAATCCGCCTTCGCCCTTCGAGCATTACTAATCCGCCAACGCCCGCGAAACCACTTCGCGCACGTCGTTGCTCAAGTCAGTTTTAGCCGCTACCCGTTTGATAGCCTCCTTAGCCGCATTTTGATACGGCTGGGCAAGTTTTTTCCAGCGGTCCATGGCGCGGGCTAGGCGGGCGGCTACTTGGGGGTTGATGGCGTCTAGGGCCAGCACTTGTTCGGCCCAGTAGATGTAGCCTGCAGCGTCTGCCCGGTGGAAAGCGCCGGGGTTGGCGTTGCAGTAGCTAAAGATCACGCTGCGGGCGCGGTTGGGGTTTTTGATGGTGAAGTCGGGGTGTTGCATCAGGCTGCGCACGCGCGGCAATACGTTGCCGCCGCGGTCGGTAGTGCCTGCTTGCAGGCTAAACCATTTGTCCAATACCAAGGCCTCTTCTTTGAACAGCGTGTAGAACTTCTGCAGCGCAGGCTCTGCCAGCGCGTGGCCGCTGTGGACCAAGGCACTTAGTGCGCCGAAGCGGTCGGTCATGTTGTCAGCATCTTTAAAACGCTGGTAGGTTTTACCGGGCCACACTTCATCAGCAGTGTCGCGTGCGGCTAGGCACAACATACCCTGCGCCATATTAGCCAGTGATCGGCGGCCGCTGCTAACGGCGTCTGGCGTGTAGCTGCCATTGTTTTGGTGGGCTTCAAAGGCCCATTGCCAGTCGGCTTGCAGCGTAGTGGCCAAGGCGCTGCGCATGGCTTCGCGCACGGTGTGGATAGCTTGCGGGTTGACGATGTCTAGCTGCTCGGCAATATAGCTCTCCGACGGCAGGGTGAGCACCAGTTCTTTGAACGCGGCATCTAGGTCTGGGCTGCGCAGCACGCTGCGCAGGGCGGTGACAAAGGGCGACGCACAGAAATTTTCAATATCAGCGCTGCCGATTCCTTGGGTGAAATCTGCATGCAAGGCAATCAATGTCATGGCATGTTGCATGCCTAGGCGTTGCCCAGCTTCCCAGCGGTTAAACGGGTCGTTGTCATGCGCCAGCAGGGTGAGCAGCTGCGCCTGTGTGTAGTCAAATTCTAAAATCACCGGTGCGGTAAAACCGCGCAAGATGGACGGCACAGGCTCGGCGTCTACGTTGACAAACTGCAGCACTTCGGCGGCTTGCGTCATTACAAATGTGCGCTGGCCAGGCATGGCGTGCGTCTCATTGGCCAGTTGCAACGGCATATCAACGCCTTGTGGTGTGAGCAAACCTAAATTGATAGGGATAACAAAAGGCTCTTTGCTGGGCTGGCCGGGCGTAGCCGGGCAGCTTTGCGCCAAGTGCAGTGCGTAGGTGCGCGCTGCTGCGTCGTACACGCCATGCGCTTTTACGCGTGGCGTGCCTGCTTGGCTGTACCAGCGTTTGAACTGTGGCAACAGTGTGCTTAAAGCCGACGCAGGGTTAGCGTCGGCAATGGCTTGGGCAAACTCATCGCACGTCACGGCTTGGCCGTCGTGGCGTTTAAAGTATTCGGTCATGCCTTTGGCAAAGCCGTCGCGGCCCACCAGCGTTTGCATCATGCGCACTACCTCGGCACCTTTTTCGTAGATGGTGACGGTGTAGAAATTGTTGATCTCTTGGTACGCATCAGGCCGTACCGGGTGCGCCATGGGGCCTGCGTCTTCGGGGAACTGGGCGGTACGCAGCACGCGTACGTCTTCAATGCGTTTAACGGCGCGGGCCGATGGCGTGGCGCACAGATCCATACTGAACTCTTGGTCACGAAACACCGTGAGGCCTTCTTTCAGCGACAGTTGAAACCAATCACGACAAGTAACCCGGTTTCCGGTCCAGTTGTGAAAATACTCATGGCCCACTACGCTTTCAATATTGGCGTAGTCCAGGTCGGTGGCGGTGGCTTGGCTGGCTAATACGTATTTGGTGTTAAAGACGTTCAGACCCTTGTTTTCCATCGCGCCCATGTTGAAGTCGCTGGTAGCCACAATCATGAAGCGCTCTAGGTCTAGCGGCAGGCCAAAGCGGGCCTCGTCCCATGCTACGCTGTGCATCAGCGAATTCATGGCGTGCTCGGTTTTGTCCAGGTCACCACGGCGTACAAACACTTGCAGCAAATGGTCAATGCCCGCGCGCGAGGTAATGCGCTGCTCGCGCGCTACCAAATTGCCTGCCACCAGTGCAAACAGGTAGCAGGGCTTTTTATGCGGGTCTACCCATTTGGCAAAGTGGCGGCCGTCGTCCAGCGTGCCTTGGTCTACTAAATTACCGTTACTCAGCAGCACCGGGAAGGCTTTGAGATCAGCGCGCAACGTCACGGTGTACATCGACATCACATCAGGCCGGTCTAAAAAGTAAGTGATGCGGCGAAAGCCCTCGGCCTCGCACTGCGTAAAAAACGTGTCTTGGCTGACATACAAGCCCATCAACTTGGTGTTTTTAGCCGGGTTGCAGGTGGTAAAAATTTCAATTTCACACGCATCCGGCAAATCAGCCAGTACCAGTGTGTCGCCGTCCATTTTGAACGAGCAGCCTTGGCCGTTCACCATCACACGGGCTAGGTTCAACTCGTCGCCATCAAGGCGCAGGGGCTGGGTGGGTACGTCGGCATTGCGGCGCACGCTCATTTTGTTAAGCACACGGGTTTTGCTAGGGTCTAGGTCAAAGCTTAAATCGACGGTGTCGATCCAGTAAGCAGGTGGGCTGTAGTCGGCGCGCTTAATCAGCGCTGTGGTGGCTTCACGCAACATGGGGGTTACTTTCTATGTGCAAATTTTCTAAAAATCGGGAGGCTAATAATTCGTTGTAGTCTTTGACTGAGGCTATCACATGTGGGCCTGCCAGCTCAGCGGCGCTGTGGCTGGAGCATATGGCTACCGCGCGCATGCCACCGCGCCGGGCAGCTTCTATGCCGAAAGGCGCATCTTCAAACACAATAATCTGGTTTGAAGGGGTATCCATTGCTCGGGCAGCTTCTAAAAATATAGCAGGGTCAGGCTTGCCTGCAAACCCTTGGTCACCACCTACGACTACTTCAGGGCGATGCGGCATCTTTAAATGATTGAAAGCAAAAGCAATATTGTGCTGGTCACCCGCAGTGCCCACGCCGATTTTCAGGCCCATGCTACGCGCTTTGGTGGCAAAAGTTGTAAAACCTGCCACTTCTTTAAACACAGGTGCAAACAGCTCGCGGTAGATGACCTCTTTCTCGCGCACCAAGGGCAGGGCTTCGGCGGCAGTCAGGCTGCGGCCAAACAGCTCGCCCATGCACTCCGTGCCGGTGCGGCCTGTGGTTCTTTGCAGCAAGTCTTGCACATCAATGACGATGCCGCGCCGCTTGCAAAACTCTAGCCACGACAGGGTGTGGTAAGGCATCGAGTCGATCATGGTGCCGTCCATGTCGAAGATCAATGCAGTGATGGGGCTGGCGGTGGGGTAGGTAAAAGGGGGGTTTGTGTTCACCCCATGATTGTAAAACGTAGCGATTTAAGCCTTTAACCCACCTAAATCTGCGCGGGTGCCACGCGGATAGTTGCCAGCACACGCTGCAAGTCTTCTATGCGCAGTGGCTTGGTAATGTAATTGTCCATGCCTGATGCCAAGCCGCGTGCACGGTATTCTGCGGTATCGTGGGCGCTGGCACCGCAGATGTACACAGGCGCGCATTGCGGGCTTTGCTCCCACAGGCGAATGTGTTGTGTAGCTGTGTAGCCATCCATGAGCGGCATTTCGCAGTCCATAAATATGATGTCAAAGGTGCTCTGCTCAGACCTCACCAAGTCCAGCGCTTGCTGGCCATCGTTGACCATCACTGCTGTAACGCCTAAATGCTTAAGCTGGGCACCAATGACCAGCCGATTGATCGCATTGTCTTCTGCCACTAGCACGCGCACACTGGCAAATTGCGGCTTGAGAGCAACCTCCAGACCAACGCGTTCAAGCAGGCTAGGCTCTTCAGGCATCACCCCCATAGGCAGCGTACACCAAAACACCGAGCCCTTGCCCAGCTGGCTGCGCACGCCCATCTCGCCTTGCATCAGCTTGGCCAACTGATAGCTGATAGACAGCCCCAAGCCGGTGCCACCTTAGAGCCGTGATGTAGATGCCTCGGCTTGAAAAAAGGCGGTGAACAGCCCTGCTTGCTGCTGTGCAGTCATGCCAATACCTGTGTCTTCTATTTCAAAGCGCATCTCGGTATTGTGCGCACCGTGCGCGGCAAATCACCGTGTTCTAAGTTAAGCACCACGCCCGATTGGCGTGCGCGGTGTAAAAATAAAGATTGGCATTCGTCAAGCAGGCCTTGCAGTTTGAAGGGCAGCTTTTTAACCGACAGGCCACCGGCCTCGATTTTGGTGTAGTCCAAAATATCATTGAGCACTTGCAGCGTGGTCTCGCGCGACTGGTTAATAGTACGCACAAAGCCCCGCTGCTCTTCATCCAAATTGGTTTGCGCCAGCAGCTGCGACAGCCCGTTTACCCCGTTCATTGGGGTGCGAATCTCGTGGCTCATGGTGGCCAAAAAATTGCCCTTGGCCTGCGCCATCTGCTCGGCTATGGTGCGCGCCTTGACTTCGGCTTGCAGGTTTTTGGTGTAATGCTCCAGCTCGTAATAAGACTCGCGCACATAGACACAGCCCAGCATGGGCAAAGCGATAAGGTAGAACATGCGGCTAATGGGGGCAAACGTGGTTTCATACACTTCGCCCAGCGCCATATCGGGTAGCTTGAGAAAATCAGCAATAAAGAAAAACAAGAAAGCAGTGACCACTGTATTGCGCAACCAACCCTTGGGTTTTATGCCCAGTAGGCCAGCTGCCAACAAAAACCAAAAACTTGAATTAATGTGGAAAACCCAATCACACCAAGTTTGGCCAAACTTGGATGTAGGGTTGGCTGTGATAAAACCTGCCTACCACCAAAACGTCACAACATAGCTTAGCACTGTGGCCCCAATAGCGGCCTGCATATAGCGCCGAGTCAAGCTTTCGTCATCGATCAAATAGCGTGGGAAGGCACCGGCAACAGCAATGAGAGAGATGGTGTGCACAGCATGCTCTAGCGGCGGAAAAAACGCGTGCAAACTTGTAGGGTCCAACCATTTCAACGCCTGCACTGCGGCCAGACCCAACATGAATATTTCGCGGACAAAGCCCAAGCCAAAGCCCCAAACCAATAAACGTTCTCGAGGGCTGTGGTTAAGCTGGTATTTTTTTCTTGCTACGACAAAAAACACCAAATAGAGAAGCCGCAATGACAAACTGAACTATGCCAAATTTGATGCCGCCTTGGCCACCCGTGATTTGTGCAAGCAAGCCTAGCTTTCAAAGCCCTAAGCTGTGTTCAACCATCACGCCCAAGCTGTGCGCTCAACTAACAGCGGGTTGTACTTGCGGTCTTAGATTTATAAGTTTTATGGGCAAGACAGCGGGCAGTTGCCTATAACTTTAAAAAATCACGCAGCGCAAACAAGGTGGCGTCAGGTGCTTCGGCCATCAGCGAGTGGCCTGCATTCACGATCACCACTTTAGCCTGTGGTGCAGTGCTAATTAACGCCTGCGCTGCCTTGGGAGTGGTCATTTGGTCATACCTGCCTACTATAAATAATATAGCTGCTTGAGCAGGTATTACTTGGGTTAGAGCCTCAAAAGCCTTTGCATATTGGTCGCAGGCGGTAAACCCGAGGTGAAATACGTTCTCTGGTGGATTGTTTTGCAAGCTGCCGGATAAAACACGACGCATTAGCGCCCGTGACCCACCATGCACCCACGTGCCCGGGCCGAACGACGAAGGCGGTGGGCTTAGCGTGCTGTGGCTAAAAGTGTTGACCATGTCGATAGCTTGCATGGGTTTGTTCAATGCTGCGTCTAGCAAAGCAGGCGACACCTTCATGGGGAACGCCGTGCCCAGCATGGCCAAATGCGTTACCCGCGCGGGTGCCAAGCTGGCAGCATGCAAGGCAATCAGCGAGCCCCAGCTGTGGCCTACCAAAGCGGCTTTTTGCACACCTGCTGCATCTAGCAAGTTGATAACAAACGCGGCAGCTTCTTCTACCGATCGAGGGCAAGTCCCCGCGCTTTTGCCATGGCCTGGCAGGTCAATGGCCAGCACGTTATAGCCGTGATTAGCCAAGTAGCGGCTCTGCAAAATCCACACGCTGTGGTCGTTGAGCACGCCGTGGATGAAGATGACGGTAGGTTTTGTGGCGTCTAGCGCTTTGCCAGCGGTGTAGCAGTAGACACTATGGCCGTTAACGGTGATGACCATACGATCTCCTGAGGTGGCGGATGACAAACATAAATGTAGGTTGTTGCATTGGGTAGCGTTAATTTAAGCGCTGTATTGATGGGTGATTTTCAATGCACTGCACGCTATCGCCGTGACTCTGGGCCCAAAGCTGGAAATGTTGGTAAGCGTGGCATTGTGGTGCGCTATCACCTGCTGCGGGGTGAGTGCACTGTTGCCCGCTGACGTGTGCGCATCCGATACCAGCGTTACCGGGAAGCCGTGTGCCAGCGCTTGGCGCGCAGTAGTGTCTACGCAAAACTCGGTGTGCATGCCGCAGATTACCAAGTGGTCAATGTGGTGCTGTGTCAGTACAGCGCCTAGCGAGGTGCGCAAGAAAGAGTCTGGGGTAGTTTTGCGCAATTTGATATCTGATGCGTCAATCTGCAAACCCTGCGCTAGCTGCCAATCCGCTGAGCCGTGTGCAAGATAACCCGCACTGGATTCGTGCTGGATAAAAATAACTGGCGCACCTGCAACGCGTGCCTGCTGGGTCACTTGGTTAATTTTTGCAATCAAACCATCGCAGTCATGTGCTTTGCCTTCGCCCTCACACAGGCCTTGTTGAACGTCGATAACCAGTACGGCTGTTTTCATATTTTTTCTGCCGCCTTTAAGGCGCGTTTTAAATCGTCAATTAAATCATCCGCGTCTTCCAGTCCAATTGACAAACGAATGGTGCCCTGCGTGATGCCCGCTGCAATCAAGGCCTCGTCCGTCATACGAAAGTGCGTAGTGCTGGCGGGGTGAATGACCAAGCTGCGGCAGTCGCCTACGTTGGCTAGGTGGCTAAATACTTTGAGACTTTCGACGAATTTTTTGCCTTGTTCGCGGTTGCCGCGTAAATCAAAGCTGAACACGCTGCCTGCGCCGCGTGGCAGCAGCTTTTGCGCTAACGCATGGCTGGAATGGCTTTCTAACATCGGGTGGCCCACGCGCGAGACAAACGGGTAGGCGGCTAAAAACTCTACTACCTTGGTGGTGTTACGCATGTGCTGGGCCATACGCAGTGGCAGGGTTTCGATGCCTTGCAAAATCAGCCAAGCGCTGTGCGGGTTCATGCAGGCGCCAAAGTCGCGCAGGCCTTCGCGGCGGGCGCGCAGCAAGAAGGCCCCTACAGTGGATTCTTCGCTAAACACCATGTTGTGAAAGCCTGCATAGGCCTCTGTCAGCTCGGCAAATTTGTGTTGCGCGCGCGGCCCCTCCCAGTCAAAGCTGCCGCCGTCCACCACCACACCGCCGATCACCGTGCCGTGGCCTGATAAAAATTTAGTCGCCGAGTGGTAGACCAAATCAGCCCCATGGTCAAACGGTTTCATCAGCCATGGTGAGGTGAGGGTGCTGTCAATTAGCAGCGGCACGCCCGCGTCGTGGGCGATCTGTGCCACGGTGGGAATGTCCAGCACATCAAGCCCGGGGTTGCCCACGGTCTCGCCAAAAAACAGCTTGGTGTTGGGCTGCACCGCATTGCGCCAGCCGTCAATGTCGCCCGGCTGCACAAAAGTTGTGTCAATACCAAAGCGGCGCAAGGTGTAATGCAGCAGGTTTTGGCTGCCGCCGTACAGCGCGGTGGATGCAACAATGTGTGAGCCCGCGCCCATCAGCGTGGCAATGGCCAGGTGCAAAGCGGCCTGACCCGACGCGGTGGTAATCGCCCCAATACCGCCTTCTAGTGCAGAGATGCGCTGCTCTAGCACCGCGTTGGTAGGGTTGCTGATGCGGCTGTACACATGGCCTGCGCGCTCTAGATTAAATAGCGCTGCGGCATGGTCGCTAGACTCAAACACAAACGATGTGGTCAGGTGGATAGGCACAGCGCGTGCGCCTGTGGTGGGGTCGGGCGCGGCACCTGCGTGCAGGGCGAGGGTGTCAAAACCGGGGTCAGCGTAGCCGGGCATGCGGGTCTCCAAAGTGCGGGTGTAGGTATGGGTGCAAGTGTGAGTGTATGCGCAGCATAGCACGTGCTTTTGGGCTATATTCTGACTAAGACCACGAGGAGAATTCAAATGTTAGTGAGCGACATATTGCGCGTGAAAGGCAGCACGCTGTATACCACCACGCCAGAGGATACTTTGGCGCATGCCATGCAGCTGATGGCCGAGAAAGACATTGGCTCGCTGGTGGTCATGTCCAACGGGCTGATCGTGGGCATGCTGAGCTTTCGCGAGGTGATTGTGGCGGTGAACAAAAACGGCGGCTCGGTAGGCGAGACCACGGTGTACCGCGCCATGGACAACGGCCCACTGACCTGCACGATGCAAACCGAACTAGACGAAGTCCGCCGCATGATGCTAGACCGCCACGCCCGCTACATGCCAGTTATCGATAACCGCATGTTGATGGGTGTCATTAGCTTCTACGACGTGGCCAAGGCGGTGGTGGACAGCCAGAATTTTGAGAACAAGATGCTGAAGGCGTATATACGCGACTGGCCTGAGGCGGATGAATAGGTTTTGGTTGGTTTGTTCTTCTTGTCTCGGAGATGTAGCTTCTTAGACCTCGCGGTTTCGCGGTGCAGTGCAGGCCCTGAGGTTGCGCCCCGGTCAGCGGCCCCCTGCGGGGTGAGCTTCTGCAGTACTTGTATGTTACGG
>JAYSWJ010000163.1:0-4030 GCA_043718065.1 Polaromonas sp. | reverse complement strand
CAGTGCTTGTTTGATTGCTTGATCAGTGTATTTGAGGGCCGCCCGATGCAGCCAGTCTTGGCCTAGCTGCATTGATGTGACCTGAGTAGTTACATTTTGACAGTGTTTTAGCCGTTCTAGGCCGTAGAACCTGCTCAAACAGCTATGAAATTAATAGTAATTTGATGTCATTATTACGCTAGCGACGTTTTACCGTTGTCCCATTCCAATGCCATACGGTCGCCAAATACCTTGGAAAAAAGAGCCTTGTTGGCTTGCATTACTTCGGTCATAGCTTGGCCTATACGCTGTATCACGTGTTCTGGTTGGGCTACGTGGCATGCAGTGCGGCCAAAGTCGATGAGCTGTTTACGTGTGGGGTAACTGTCTGACTTGTTGAGCTTGAGGGCTAATGTGCGGTCGGACAACACTCTTTGGGTTCTAGTGTCTTCGTGGTCGTAGGCTGATGTCGTGACTACGTCAAACAATGGGGCCAGCCTGGTGCTGGCGGGTGCTGCAGGGTGCGTATACATCAAGCCAAAATTTTTCAGGTGCGCGTCGCCGTTGCGCACCATGCAAGACAGGGTAAGGTATTCAAAGTAGTTTTGCTTTTGCAGTGCCGCGTTACTGTCACCGCAGTACGCGCCTATTATTTTGGCAATGGCCTCGTAGCTGCCTTGGTATTTGTAGTTGCCCATGGCGTCGTAGCCTGCGTTGCCCAGCACGGCAAAGTCTTCAAACCCTAGCTTGGTGCCATCGGCTAGCAGGTCAAACCGCCGCATGATATACAGCGACCCGTCATCTGACAGGTGGAATTCTGGCACTTCTATGCCGGCTTTTTGGGCTGCCAGCATGCACACATATTCGTTTTGGCTCAAAAATGGATATTGCAGGCCGCCGGTTTTGATAATGAGATCTGAGTTTCGCGCGGTAGATTTGCTGTCGGGCACCACTACATCAGCATCTGGCACCATAACTTTAGGTTGCGCACCAGATATGCCAGTGTCGTAGTATTGCTCGGCTAAATAATCAAACAGTTTTTCATGCGCTTGGCTTTGTTTGATTTGCGCCAGGCCTACTGTGGCCCGCCTGGTGCGTTTCTCATCAAGTTCTTGGGTTAGCTGAACGCGACCGATTTGGTCGTGGCCCACGATAGACAATATGGCCATTTCGTCAAATTTGGCGAAAGTCTTTTTGAACCGTTGCGACAACCGGTAAAACTGGTCGCCCTCTGGCAGGTTCATTGAAAAAATAGGGTGTGGCTGGCTGCTGTTGTAGCTGGCGGCGCGGATGGGCATGGCCAAAGATAATTCGCAGTCACTTTTTGATGTGGTGTAGCGCCACACATACTGTGATTCACGGTCTAGCTGCCCAGCGTGGCCTTGCGGAGTGTGTCCATACAGCTTTTTGATCTTTTGTGTCAAATCAGCCATGTCATTCTTCTCTCAAAAAGCTTTCTATATTCTCCAGCTCAAGTCGGCTGCTTTTGATTTCCACACATTTGCCCATGGCCGCTAGCGCCATAAACACCGTCATGAGGCCTACGTTTTTACCGTCTTCTATATCGCCGATAGCTTGGCGTCGGCGGTTGATAGCGGCAGCAAGGCCTTGCTGGGTCATGCCGCGTGCCTCGCGCTCTGCACGAAATTGCAGGCCAAACTCGCGGGGCGTACTGGCCTTGGCACTCACAGCTTTAGTATTTGACATGTTCGAATTATCGAACAAAATCAAGTTTTAATCTATTAAAGTCTGATTAATCGAACATTAATACACGTTTGTGGCGCTGCTGAATTAACCCTTGCGCCGTCACAGCTCAAACTCTTGCCCGGCCCGCAGCCAGCGGATGTCGTGGGTGACGTTGGGGCCGCTGGGGTGGGTTTGGTCGAAGCGTTGCACTTCGCTCATGATCAGCTCGGTCTCAGCCGGTTTGGTGTGGGTGATGTAGATGGGGTAGTTTTTGTCTTTGGCAATACAGTCTAGCTCGTCGGCCAGGGCCATGGGGGACAGGTGCAGGCTGCGTTTGGCCAGGTCGGTCTCGCGGTTGCTAAAGGCGGTTTCTATCACCAGCATGGCGACGTGCATTTGGTTAATGCGTTGCCAAAAGGCAGGGTTGCGCTCGGTGTCGCCGGTAAACACCCAGTTGCCTTGCCCAGCGTTGATGGCGTAGCCTACGGCGGGCACGGTGTGCACAGCGGGCAGTACCTCTACAGTTTTATTGGCAAACTGAATAAATTGGCCTTGGCGGATGGGGTGAAAGGTTAAAAACGGTGCCTCAGGCGAGGGAATTTTGCTAAAGTCGGGCCAAATGGTGTTGTTAAAAATGTGCTGCTGCAGCGCGGCAATGGTTTGCGGCAAGGCGTGCACGCGCAGGGGCGCGATGCGCTGCGAGGCAACCGAATCCAGCATCAGCGGCAAGGCGGCAATATGGTCTAGATGGGAGTGGGTCAACACCACATCGTTGATGGCTTTCATCTCGTGCAGGCTGAGGTCTCCCACGCCGGTGCCTGCGTCGACCAGCAAATCGTCGTCAATTAAAAACGACGTGGTGCGGCAGTTATGAGCGATGGCGCCTGAGCAGCCTAAAACCCGTACTTTCATAGCGCGTTAGTTCCTTGTCCTTGTGGCGGTTTTATTTGGTGTCGTAGTTGGTCGCGCCGTCCCAACTGGGGTCAAAAGGCAGCAAACGTAGTGAGGCTACACGGTCAGCATACAGTTGGTAAAGGAATTTTTTGGCATTAAGGCGTTGTAAATTCAATATTTGCACGTCGCACTGTTCCCAGTCTTGGTTTCTGTAGGCCTTTAGTAAGCTGGACCATGTCTTTAGTTCGTCACTATGGTTTTTAGCACTCACGTCGGCGGCGGCTACAGGGCGGTAGATGGACACGGCTTGTTCTTTGCCTTTAACGCGCACTTTGTCCAGCTCTTGCCAAGCAAATTGGGTGCCTAGTTTTTTGGTGGTTTCGCTGACCACTATTTCTACGCCATAGTTTTTTGACAAGCCTTCTAGGCGCGCACCCAGGTTGACCGCGTCGCCAATCACGGTGTAGCTTCGGCGAATGTCCGACCCCATGTTGCCTACGCACATGGTGCCGGTGTTCAGGCCTATGCCTACGCCAATCTCGGGGATGCCTTTGGCGCGGTGTTCAACGTTAATTTTGCGCACGGCGTCGCACATCTCGAGCGCGGCTTTGATGGCCAACTGCGCATGGTCGGGCGTGTCTACCGGGGCACCCCAAAACGCCATCACGCAGTCGCCCATGTATTTGTCGGTGGTGCCGCGGTTGGCTTGGATGATTTCGGTCAGGCGGCTAAACAAGTTATTGAGCAAACTTTGCAGCGCAGTAGGCTCCATCTTCTCGGACAAATTGGTAAAGCCGCGCATGTCGCAAAACATCACCGTCAGGTCTTTGTTCACCGCCTTCATGCTGTAGCTGTCGGGGTCTTTGACCATCTCGTCTACCAGCTCGGGCGGCACGTAGGCGGCAAACATGTTGGCGATCAGGCGTTTGGATTTACTTTCTACAAAATAGCCGTAGCTCATGTTCAGCGCAAAGGCCGTCAGCGCCATCACCAAAGCCGATGCTAACGGCAAGACTAGGCCATAGCCGGTAAACAGCCACACATTCAGCCCCACCAAACCACCGATGACCGCTAGGCTTAAACCCACGGCTTTGGGTGCTGATAACAAAGGCAGCGCAATGGCTAAGATCAGCCCGGCCAGCACCAGTATGACCACTTCAAAACCCACAGCATAGTCAGGCTTGACATAGATCCGGCCATCCAAAAAGCCTGACAGCATGTTGGCATGCACCTCAACCCCGGGGTAGGTTTCGCCCACGGGTGTAACGCGCAGGTCAAGCAGGCCGGGTGCGGTGGTGCCCACCAAAACAATTTTGCCTTTCAGTGCATTAGCCGGTAGTCGCTTAGCTACTACATCGGCTGCAGAATAGTAGGTAAAAGACCCGGCTGGCCCGCGAAACGGCACCAGCGCGGCCACGCGGTTGTCTACCGGGATGGCCAGTGTTTTGCCTTCTTGGCGCAGCAAGATACT
>JAYSWJ010000162.1:0-10131 GCA_043718065.1 Polaromonas sp. | reverse complement strand
ATAGCGGCGGTTAGCCTGTGACTCGCCTGCGAAGGCGGCCTTCAAGTTGTCTTCCGTCTTAGAGCCTTTTAGTGCTGCCATGATGGTTTCTCCTAGGGGTTAATGAAAAAGGTTGTCACCTTGAAAATACAAGGAACATACACCTTAACGGCATTAGGCGCTCAGGTCTAATTGTTCGCTTCAATGCCCTTCATTGGATTTGGCTATTGATCCGAATTAATTGATAGTTATTCTCATTTGGAAGCCTCGTAAATCGAGATAGACCGCATGGTCATATTTATTACTATTGAGTTTTATAGGCCGCGCGTGCACTATACTTAAGTGCAGATTCGCTACCCATTCCGGTCAGACAATCCCAAAAAAGCCATCAGGACACCTCTCCATGACCAGCCGCCGTCAATTTATAGTTCAATTTAGCGCAGCCAGCGCCGCATTAGGTGCCGCCCAATTCACCCAAGCCGCCGACCCCATGGTGGCCGAGGCTGACCCCCAAGCCAAAGCGCTGGGCTACTTTGCCGTAGCCACCAAAACAGACAAAACCAAATACCCCAAGCACGCTGCCGACCAAAATTGCAGCAACTGCGCCTTGTACCAAGGTAAAACTACCGATGCAGCAGGCGGTTGCCCACTGTTTGCAGGCAAGCAAGTATCTGGCAAAGCCTGGTGCTCTGCTTGGGCAAAAAAAGCCTAAGCTAACACCCCGAACCAAGGCATTCAGCCCTTTGCGTAAGGCAAACCCATGGCCAAAACCACTGCGGCTGTGCCCGCCACTGCCCTACCCTGTCGTCATCTAATTCTGGTTCTGGGCGACCAGCTCGACGCAGATTCGTCAGCGTTGGACGACATCGACCCTCAGCAAGATGTAGTGCTGATGGTAGAGGCGTTTGACGAGTCGCGCCACGTGTGGTCGCACAAAATCCGCACTACGCTGTTTTTATCAGCCATGCGCCACTACGCCGCTAGCTTGCGCACGCGCGGCTTGCGAGTGGACTACCGCGCACTAGACACGCACGGCGACGCATCGCTAGCCTACGGTTTGACTGCAGCAGTGTTGCAGCACCAACCCAGCCGCGTGATAGGCGTAGAACCAGGCGACCTGCGGGTGCGCCATGCCATAGAGGGCGCTATTGATAAAATAGCTGCTCGAGCAGGTTCTACGGCCTCAAACCCTGAAAAGACTGTTAAAAAAGCCTCCGCAAAGGCTGTTTTAAACGGTGAAGCACTTAGCACACCCCTGCGCATGGACTGGCGCGAAGACCGCCACTTTTTATGCAGCCTACCTGCGTTTCGCAAATGGGCCGGCACCAGCAAAAGCCTGCGTATGGAGTTTTTCTACCGGCAAATGCGCCAGCAGTACAAAATTTTGATGGACGGCAAAGAACCCGCAGGTGGTCAGTGGAATTTTGATGCCGATAACCGCAAAAGCTTTGGCAAAGCAGGGCCTAAAGACGTGCCGCAGCCATTGATTTTTAAGCCTGACGACATCACGCAAGATGTCATCACGTTAGTTAACACCCACTTTGCCGATCACCCCGGCTATTTGGACAAATTTAACTGGCCCACCACCCGCACCGAGGCGTTGCATGCACTCAAAGATTTTATTGACAACCGCCTGCCCCAGTTTGGCCCGCACGAAGACGCCATGTGGACGAACCTTGAGTTTGGTTGGCATTCGCTGCTGTCTAGCTCGCTTAACCTGAAGCTACTGAACCCGCTAGAAGTAGTGCAGGCTGCAGAGCAAGCCTATGCCAAAAAGGGCCTGGATTTAGCCAGCGTAGAGGGTTTTATCCGCCAAATTCTGGGCTGGCGCGAGTTTATGCGCGGGGTGTATTTTTTAGACATGCCCGCGCTGAAAACCGCCAACTATTACGACCACCAAAACCCGTTGCCCAAATGGTACTGGACCGGCGACACCCGCATGAACTGCATGAAAAATTGCATCACGCAAACGCTGGACAACGGCTATTCGCACCACATTCAACGCCTGATGATTACCGGCATGTTTGGCGTGACGGCGCAAATCAACCCGCAGCAAATGTGCGACTGGTATTTGGCCGTGTATGTGGACGCAGTGGAATGGGTAGAGCTACCTAACGTAGCAGGCATGGCGCTGTTTGCCAACGGTGGCCGCTTTACCAGCAAGCCGTACGTGGCCAGCGGCGCGTACGTTAAACGCATGAGCAACTATTGCACCGGCTGTGCCTACACGCCCGAGACGCGCGCGGGCGATACGGCCTGCCCGATGACCACGCTGTACTGGAATTTTTTAGACCAGCATGAAGCCAGCTTTGCAGGCAACCCGCGCACAGCACTGATGGTGAAAAACCTGCAGCGCATGACCGATGATGAGCGGCTGCAAGTGCGGACTACGGCGCAGCGGATGCTGGGTGATTTGGATGCTTTGTAGTCGGGTGATTTGTTGGTGGGTTGGTTTACTAGATACTATTAATTTCATAGCTTCTTGAGCATTATTTACTTGGGTTACCGGGCTATTTTTTTATTAAAAATGCCGTTTGAAGTGGTTCTACATGCCTTGTTGGGTACGTAACCGAGTTCGTTGCTATAGCACGCGCACTGCTGCGGCGTGTGTCCCATGCCAAACGGACCTGCGGCCCTTTATTGTTTGTAACGGACCTGCGGCCCTTTATTGTTTGTCATAGGACACACCCCACAGCAGCACGCTTGTAGTCGGTTAGGGTTTCGCTCGGTAATAGTCACAGTAAGTAGCGCTTAGGGCTAGCCGCTTCTCCCCTGCCAGCGACCACACCAGTGGAGCGCGTGACTTAAAACTACTACATCGAACAGGGTGAGCGGTGTGAGCGTGTCGATGAAAAAATCGTAGCGAGGCGCGGCAAACCAATTCAAGACAACTACTACCTAACGCGTGTGTTCGCGGAGATTTTTTGCAGCGACATGTCACGCCGCCCGTCCAAGGCAAACAACGAGACAATGCATTGACAAGGGGGAGTTCAATCCCCTGGGACGTTCACGATAAACAACGAGACAATGCATTGACAAAGGGGAGTTCAATCCCACCCACGAGTAAAAGAAAGCAAGAAGGTAAAGCATTGCAAGTGAGCAGACAAATCACTATCCACACCCAAACATCACCCCAATCGCCGCCCCAAAGACACTTTTCCGATAAAAACTTGCGGTCATAAGCCCTCAAGTTACAGATTCATGCTGCATTGCAATAGAATTTGAGGGTTTAGCGAAATAGGAAAGTTACCAAGTGATTACAAACTCTGGTCGCCACCCCAAAACACAGAAAGCCAAAGTATGTCCACCGAAGCGACCGTCGTAGCCAAAAAGCGGCCTGAATTCCGCAATATTCATGCCTTTAAAGACCTCCCCACGTACCGTTTGCCCCTGGCAGGCATAGTGTCCATCTTGCACCGCATCAGCGGCACCATCATGTTTTTGCTGATGCCTTTCATTATTTGGATGTTTGACACCTCGCTGTCGTCGGAAATCTCCTTTGCGAAATTCAAGGCCGCATTCAACGTGGGCATGCTGGGCTTGCCTGGCTTTATGTGGAAGCTGGTGGCACTGGCGCTGATCTGGGCGTTCTTGCACCACTTCGTGTCAGGTTTGCGCCATTTGTGGATGGACGCGCGCCATGCTGTCACCAAAGAGTTTGGTAAAACCTCAGCTATTGTCACCTTGGCGGTCAGCATTGGCCTGATGGTGATTCTGGGTGCCAAGCTATTTGGCCTGTACTAATATATTTAAATAAAAGAAAAGATACCATGGCAGTAAATTACGGCACCAAGCGCTCAGTAGTGGGCGCGCATTACGGTTTAAAAGACTGGCTAGCCCAGCGCATCACCGCCACCTTGATGGCAATGTTTACATTGTTAGTTTTGGCCCAAGTGGTGCTTATCAAAGGCCCCATTGGCTACGAATCTTGGGCACGCATTTTTGCGTCTCAGTGGATGAAGGTGCTGACCTTTGTCGTCATCATTGCCATGCTGTACCACGTGTGGGTGGGCGTGCGCGATATCTGGATGGATTACATCAAGCCTGTTGCCCTGCGTTTGTCGCTGCAAGTTGTCACTATGGTTTGGCTCGTGGGGTGCGCGGGCTGGGCTGTACAAGTGTTGTGGAGAATCTAAGTTATGGCTACCATTTCTAAACGCAAATTTGACGTTGTCATTGTCGGCGCAGGCGGCTCGGGTATGCGTGCGTCGCTGCAGCTGGCGCGCGCGGGCTTGAACGTGGCTGTGCTGACCAAAGTGTTCCCCACGCGCAGCCACACCGTGGCTGCACAGGGCGGCATTGGGGCCAGCTTGGGCAACATGAACGAAGACAATTGGCACTACCACTTCTACGATACCGTCAAAGGCAGTGACTGGCTGGGCGACCAAGATGCGATTGAGTTTATGTGCCGCGAAGCACCTAAGGTGGTGTACGACCTAGAGCACATGGGCATGCCGTTTGACCGCAACCCCGATGGCACGATTTACCAGCGCCCGTTTGGCGGCCACACAGCCAACTACGGCGAAAAAGCCGTAGAGCGCGCGTGTGCCGCTGCCGACCGCACCGGCCACGCCATGCTGCACACGCTGTACCAGCAAAACGTCAAAGCCAAAACCACTTTCTTTGTCGAATGGATGGCGCAAGACCTGATCATGGATGCTGACGGCGAGTGCGTGGGCGTAAGCGCCATTGAAATGGAAACAGGCGAGCTGCATATTTTTGAAGCTAAGACCACGCTGATGGCTACCGGCGGTGCAGGCCGCATCTTCGCAGCGTCCACCAACGCGTTTATCAACACAGGCGACGGCCTAGGTATGGCCGCGCGCGCGGGCATTGCACTAGAAGACATGGAGTTTTGGCAGTTTCACCCTACCGGCGTGGCCGGTGCAGGCGTGCTGCTAACCGAAGGCTGCCGTGGTGAAGGCGCTATTTTGCTCAACAGCAATGGTGAGCGTTTTATGGAGCGCTATGCACCGACGCTAAAAGACTTGGCCCCACGCGACTTTGTCTCGCGCTGCATGGACCAAGAGATCAAAGAAGGGCGTGGATGTGGGCCGAAGAAGGACTACATCCACTTAAAGCTTGACCACTTGGGCGCAGACACCATCCACAAGCGCTTGCCGTCGGTATACGAGATTGGCCACAACTTTGCCAACGTTGACATCACCAAAGAACCCATCCCCGTAGTGCCCACCATCCATTACCAAATGGGCGGCATTCCTACCAACATCAACGGCCAAGTGGTGACGCAGAAAAATGGCGTGGACAACGCCGTGGTAGGCGGCCTGTATGCGGTGGGCGAATGCTCCTGTGTTAGCGTGCACGGCGCGAACCGTTTGGGCACTAACTCATTGCTCGACTTGCTGGTATTTGGCCGCGCTGCTGGCAACCATATTGTCGACAACCACAGCAAAACTAAAACCCACAAACCCTTGCCTGCCGACGCTACAGCCAAAACCGAAGCGCGCCTGGCACGCCTAGACAGCAACCAAACCGGCGAATATGCGCAAGTAGTGGCCGACGACATTCGTGCAGCCATGCAGCTGTACGCAGGCGTGTTCCGCACCCAGGCCACGCTGGACGAAGGCGTAACTAAAATTGCTGAACTGCGCAAACGCGTAGAAGCCATTGGCCTGAAAGACAACTCCAAAATCTTCAACACCGCCCGCATTGAAGCCCTAGAGGTAGAGAATTTGATCGAGTCTGCCGAAGCCACTATCGTGTCTGCCGCTGCCCGCAAAGAAAGCCGTGGCGCACACTCGGTAGCCGACTACGACGACACGCCAGAATTTCCGAACGGCCGCAACGACAAAGAGTGGCACAAGCACAGCCTTTGGTACAAAGAAGGTAACCGCCTGAGCTACAAGGCGGTGCAAATGAAGCCACTGACCGTTGAGTCAGTCGCATTGAAAACTAGGACTTTTTGATAACCTTGTGGAAAAGGCCAACGGACGTGCGAAGCACCCCGTTGCTCTGTCCTCAACAGATCAGTTTTTGACAAAGAATCACTGGAGTAAGACATGGAAACACGCACCTTCAAAATCTACCGCTACGACCCTGATGCCGACGCTAAGCCGTACATGCAAACCGTCAAGATCGAGCTGGACGGCACCGAGCGCATGCTGCTGGACGTGCTGATGAAGCTTAAAGAGCAAGTGCCCAGCATCAGCTTTCGCCGCAGCTGCCGCGAAGGCGTGTGCGGGTCTGACGCGATGAACATCAACGGCAAGAACGGCCTAGCCTGCTTGACCAATATGCGCACGCTCAAAGGCGACATTACTTTAAAGCCGCTGCCCGGCCTGCCTGTGATTCGCGATTTAATTGTGGACATGACGCAGTTTTTCAAGCAGTACAACTCGATCAAGCCGTACTTGATGAACGACACCATTCCACCGGAGAAAGAGCGTCTGCAAAGCCCCGAAGAGCGCGACGAATTGAATGGTTTGTACGAGTGCATTTTGTGCGCTAGCTGCTCTACAGCCTGCCCCAGCTTTTGGTGGAACCCCGACAAGTTTGTCGGCCCTGCAGGCCTGCTGCAAGCCTACCGCTTTATTGCCGACAGCCGCGACCAAGGCACCGCCGAGCGCCTGGACAACCTAGAAGACCCGTACCGCCTGTTTCGCTGCCACACCATCATGAACTGTGTGGACGTGTGCCCTAAAGGTTTAAACCCTAGTTTGGCGATTGGCAAAATCAAGGAAATGATGGTGCTGCGCGCAGTTTGATCAGGGTTGATAGTAAACAATTCACAATGACTGACCTCGTAGCCAGCATCAACGCGCCTGACGGCTTGGACGCAAAGCTGGGTGAGCGTGAGCTGTCCAAGCTGCGCTGGCGTACCCGCCGGGGCCTGCTGGAGAACGATCTTTTTATTGAGCGGTTTTTTAACAAATTCCAAAGCCAGCTTACCGTCAGACATGCGAATAGTTTGAATGCTCTAATGGATTTATCAGACAATGACTTGTTAGACCTGCATTTGAGTCGCAAAACACTTGCACAGGTCAAGCCAGAATTCGACACTGTCGACATTCAAGCCGTGTTAAATCTTTTGAAACAAAAAAGTTAAATCATCCAGTTGGTTTGATCAACGCCAAATTTAAAACTAGTAAAGGTTCCCCCATGAAGCTGTCCGACAACAAAGCCACCCTGTCGTTTTCTAACGGCAGCCCCAGCGTGGAGCTGCCTGTGTACCAGGGCAGTATCGGCCCCGATGTAGTCGACATTCGCAAGCTGTATGCGCAAACTGGCATGTTCACCTACGACCCCGGCTTTATGAGCACGGCAGCCACGCAGTCGGCCATCACCTATATTGACGGCGATAAAGGCGAGCTGCTGTACCGTGGCTACCCGATTGAGCAGCTCGCCACCAACTGCGATTTTTTAGAAACCTGCCACCTGCTGCTGTACGCTAATTTGCCTAACGCTGAGCAGAAAAAAGACTTTACCAAGCGCGTCACCATGCACACCATGGTCAACGAGCAAATGCAGTTTTTCTTGCGCGGCTTTCGCCGCGATGCGCACCCGATGGCGATTTTGACGGGTTTGGTCGGTGCTCTGTCGGCTTTCTACCACGACAGTACGGACATCACCAACGCGGATCACCGCGACATTGCGGCCATCCGCTTGATCGCCAAAATGCCTACCTTGGTGGCCATGGCCTACAAATACAGCGTGGGCCAGCCCTACATCTACCCCAAGAACGATTTATCGTACGCTGGCAACTTCTTGCATATGATGTTTGCTACACCGTGCGAAGAATACGTCGTTAACCCCGTGATCGAACGCGCGATAGACCGCATCTTCACACTGCACGCAGACCACGAGCAAAACGCATCGACCTCTACTGTGCGCCTTTGCGGCAGCTCGGGTACCAACCCGTTTGCTGCTATCGCAGCCGGTGTCGCTTGCCTGTGGGGCCCGTCGCACGGCGGCGCCAACGAAGCTTGCCTGAACATGCTGGAAGACATCCAAAAGATGGGCGGCGTGGCCAAAGTAGGGGAGTTTATGGAGAAAGTCAAAGACAAAAACTCTGGCGTCAAGCTGATGGGCTTTGGCCACCGCGTGTACAAAAACTACGACCCGCGCGCCAAGCTGATGCAAGAGACCTGCCACGAAGTGCTCAAAGAGTTGGGTCTGGAAAACGATCCTCTATTTAAGCTGGCCAAAGAACTCGAGCGCATTGCGCTGGAAGACGACTATTTCGTGCAACGCAAGCTGTACCCGAACGTCGATTTTTACAGCGGTATCGTGCAGCGCGCCATTGGCATCCCCGTTAGCATGTTCACCGCCATCTTCGCACTGGCACGCACAGTAGGATGGATTGCGCAGCTCAACGAAATGATCGGCGACCCCGAGTACAAAATTGGCCGCCCACGCCAGCTGTTCACAGGCTCGGTCAAGCGCGATGTGCAGCCGATTGACAAGCGGTAAGTCTTAAGCGCTACCGCTGCGGCTCTGCCACGCCAAGCCCGTTGATCTTGCAGATTGGCGGGCTTTTTTAATGGGGTTTTATGAACTGCACTGTGCTTAAACTAGTTTGCGCTTTTAGCCTTTACCTGCTCATTTGCGCTACATCCGCGCTGGCCGAGACAAGTGCTCACCCGCCAAAAACTATCACGCGGCTGCTAGAGGCTGCCCCCGACAGGCTAGCGGGCGATTTGATAGCTACTGTCTGCGGCCAGCTCGCTGTGCCTTGCGAACCCAGCTCTACCAAAGCCTGGGTTCAAGCCCAGCGCAGCGATAGCCCACTGTATTTGACTGACACCTCCACTCTCATGATGGTGATGTTAGACAAAACCAATCCGGCAGATGCCCAGCGCGCGCAGGTATGGATGCTGGGCGGTTTCCAACATTCACAAGCCGATGAGCACGGTTTAACAGCACAAGGCCTGGAAATTTACCCCGCTCTATATCCATTACCGCAAATCACCGATGGTGCTTTTGCCGTTGCCATCGTGGCTCAAAAAAGCGAAATGTACTCTGGCGGAGGGGCTTTTTTCAGCATTGCAGACTTTGTGGCGTTGCAAGCCAAACCTGCTGCTGTTGGTTTGGCCTGGAGTCGTGCTTATTCGGCCGTGCCTTTCGCGTGCAGCAAAATGGTCAGGGCCTGCTTTGCTGAGAAAGAATACCGAACCTCGCGCCACTGCCATGACGAATACGATGGCACGCTACAAATTGTTTTGCCCACTGCAGCAGCCACCCGCAAAAACTGGACTTTTGTATGGCGTGAAAACGAATGGCCGGCGCATGTTGCTAAATCTAAATCCAAGTCAACGCATACCAAATTTACTTTGCCTTTTGGTGAACCTAAGCAATGGCCAGCGCAGTTGCCCGCCGCCGTACCGTTTTGTGGCGGAGGGCCACAGGGATAGATGAATCAACCGCAATTTACTATGAATTACATAGCTGCTTGAGCAGGTTCTACGGCCTGAAACGACCGAAACACTTATAAATTTCAAGTTACAGTGACTGGGCACGACATTTTCGCGTACGCAAGACAATTTCGTACCCAGCTTAGGTTTTATCTAAGCTATAGACTATGGTGTCACTGTCAGCACGTTTCAACTTGGTCAATGAGTCAACCCAAGTTAACTCTTGCAACCAGTACGACGCCATTGCGACATGCAATTTTTGGAGTGAGACATCTAATACAAGCACTGACATACTACTGATCACTATCAAATAAATAGCTTCTTGAGCAGGTTCTACTTGGGTTTTTGGCGTATTTCACTATAAATAACTGCTGCTGAGCACGCTGCACGCCCAGTACATCTATTAGGGTGAACAATAAGACACAAAGCGGCAGGTATCGGCTAAGGTGTTGGTTTTGCCGACTACGACAACTATTAAAGGAGTTTTCCCATGCTAAAGCTTGACGCCAGCCACCTTCCCCTACAACGTGCCTACCGCTGGGAAAAGGAGCGCGCCAACGAGATTTTGTTCACCCAGCCCATGGGCGGCGGCGTGGTCAAAGACTGGACTTGGGCACAGGCCATGGACGAGTCGCGCCGCATGGCTACACACCTGCAGTCGCTAGGCTACGAGCCTGGTGCACGCATCGCCATCATGAGCAAAAACACCGCATGGTGGATCATGGCCGACCTGGCTATCTGGATGGCGGGCTACGTTAGCGTGCCGATCTACCCTAACTTG
>JAYSWJ010000161.1:0-10132 GCA_043718065.1 Polaromonas sp. | reverse complement strand
CCCTGCAGGACTTGATCACATCTGCAGATAGCCAGGACCCAGAAACTACCGAAAACTCACAAATCACATTGTTCTGAAAAATCTACCGGACAGTAGTGGAATACTAGCGGTTATGGCACATAGATACTGCTCAAGCAGCTATTAAATATGTAGTGGATTACAGCATGAATAAGTTACACTCTTAGTTTTCTATAGCTGATTTTCCAGCTAATATGAATGACATAGACACGGTAATTTATGCAAGATAATTCTGGTATTACAAATCAAGTTGCCAATATTCTGCTTATCAAATCACACAGCATGGGCATTGGCGATTTGCTGCGAAGTTCGGCAGCTTGGCGTGTACTGAAAGACCGGTGGCCACAAGCTAAGCTGCATTTGTTGATGTTAAGCAAACATGCAGGTTATGCATCAGAGGCGTTTATACGAGAGCACCATTTATTAACAAGCGCTACCTTCATTACTGTAAAGACTGGCGAGCCTAATCAGCCGCAAAGGAGCCTGTCTTTAACCTCGATATTACGAGCTGTAGACCAGCAGCTAGGCCGCACTGCGATTGACATGGTGATTGACTTTGAACCTTACGGCATCAAAACTTCGGTTTTAGCGCGCAACATAGCGCGAAAAAAAAATGCAATATCTGTCGGTATTGCGCAGTTCCCGTTGCGCAAATTTTTCTATGATGTAGCAGCTCACTCTGTGCGGCACTACATAGCGCAGCGCCGCTTAAATGAACCAATAGACTATGCCGAGCGAGATTTTGTGGCGCTGGCTGCCCTGCAGTTAGAACGACATGGCACACGCATCGAACTGCGTGTGGGTGCACAAGGATTAGCTTGGCAGCAGCAGCATGCAGCCAAGTTTGATGCCCAAACTGCGCAAGTAGTGCTTAACATTGGCTGCGGTACCCAAGACGCGTTGCCCAGGCGTCCGCCCCTAGACAGCCTAGCTGCAGCGATGGTCGCTTGGTATCAGCGCGGTGCATTCACGTTGCATTTAACAGGTGCATCTTTTGAAAAAGACGTGAATGAAGAATTCGTGCGGCTGTTCAGCCAAACCTTAGCTAAACAAGGATACCAACCCACCATCCACAACTGGGCTGGGCAATGCACGCTACAAGAGTTAGCTGGTTTGATTGCCTTGGGCAACATGATGGTTTCTAGCGACTCTGGTCCTTACCACATGGCTGTGGCATTAGGTGTGCCCATCTTATGCTGGTTTAATTTTGACACTCCACAGGCGCACCATTCGTACAGCAACGTGATAGCGCAAACCATGCCCCAACCTGAAGTATTTGCTGATGCTGCTATGCGTCTATTGGCGCGTAGCTAAGCTTAATAAAATCGCGGTAAGCGCCTCCTTGGGCTTCTAATTGTGCATGCGTACCTTGTTGCAAGATACGGCCGTTTTGTAACACCACAATATTGTCAGCATCTCTGATAGTAGACAGACGGTGAGCTATGGCAATAGTAGTGCGCCCCGTCATGGCCGTACGCAAGGCGGCCTGCACCAAGCTGTCGGTGTCGGGGTCTAACGCCGAGGTGGCTTCGTCAAGTATCAAAATAGGGGCATCTTTGTACAGAGCACGGGCTATTGCCAATCTCTGGCGCTCACCGCCCGATAGCACACTGGCGTTGTGTCCCAGTAGCGTGTCCATACCTTGCGGCAGGCTGGCGACCAATTCATTCAAGTACGCTGACTTGAGGCATTGCTGCGCACGTTCGCGGTCAATCGGCTGGCCTAAGGATACATTGGCCAACACGCTATCGCTCAGCATTACTACGTGCTGCCCTACCAGCGCAAACTGTTGGCGTAACGAGATGAGATCCCAGTCGCGCAACTCTGTGCCGTCCAGTGTGATGCTACCTTCACTAGGGTCAATAAATCTAGTGAGTAAGCTGGCCAAGGTGGTTTTACCAGATCCGGAGAGCCCAACCAGTGCTACGAATTGACCGCCTTGAATAGACAAGTTAATGTCAGTTAGCGCTGCAAATTCGGCTAGAGGATAGGTTACGCCCAAGCTGTTGAGCTCTATGGTTCCAGTGCTTCGATCGCTGCAGTAAGTGCCCCCAGTTTCTGGTTGAACATTCTCTACCAGTGCGATAGCGCGCTCAGCGGCTACTATGCCGCGTGTAATAGTGCTGGTGACTTCTGATAGATGTTTGATCGGCGCGATCAACATCAACATGGCGGTGATAAACGCCACAAACCCCCCTGCTGACAACGCGTTACCTTGACTTTGAACCATCGCAATAGTAATCACCGCAGACATGGCTATAGAGCCCAGAATGTTTGTAATTGGCGCTACCGCAGAGCCAGCAATCGCTGATTTCATAGCCAAGCGTTGCAGTAAAACATTGACTGTACGGAAACGCTCGTGTTGATGCACTGCAGCGCCAGCAATTCGAATTTCTTTGTGTGCAAGCACAGTTTCTTCGACTGTGTAGGCCAGCTTATCTACGGCGATTTGTGATTGTTTTGTTAACTTGTAAACGCGTTTAGACAGTGCTCGCATGCATAAAGCAAGTGCAGGAAAAATAAATACAACTATCAAAGTAAGCTGCCAATTGAGATAGAGTAGATAGGCAAACAAAGCTACGATAGACAAGCTATCTTTTACCACCGTGACCACAGACTGCAGCAGCAAGACGGCACCATTAGTAGCCTCATAGACTATGGTGTTTGCTAAGGTGGTCGCAGGTTGCTTTTTATACAAATCAAGTTCAGCAACGATGACTGCATGAAACATCTTTTCGCGTAGATTGAGTAAGCTGGTTTGTGCAATTTTCGCCAAAGCAATATCGGACACATAAGATGCGCTTGAGCGCAGCGTAAACAAGCCAACAATTACAATCGGAATGATCCACAGCGGTACCTTTTTAGAATTAAAGCCATCATCTAGTAATGGCTTTAACAGTGCAGGTATGGAAGGTTCTAACAAAGCGCCCGCGATCACGGCTAGTGCCAACGCAAACCATGCATATCTTGGCAATAAAAAATACGACAGCACACGCCGAAAGCGTTTTATCAAAGAATCGCCCGAAAATTGATCATGGGATGCAGCTTTATGCACGAGAAGCGCTCTCTTGTTGTACCTTGTTGCCATGAACTAGCGCAAGACATATACCAAACGCCACGCAAAAGAAATCACCCATACCAATTCCAAAAATCATGGAATTGAGCATACCTGAAACGACCAAGGCAACAATCACTGACTGCAAGGTGCGCGCATCGCTGGTTGCAAGTGCTTTTGAGCGAAGTGCTAAATCTGCGAACACTGCGCAAAGCAACAACATTCCCATCACACCGCCCTCTACAGCCCATAACAGGAAAAGCTGATGGGGATTATCCACTGTCAGCGTCGTGGGATCTGCTTTGCCCGCTTCAAGTCGCTTGTATTGTTGATTCCAACTACCGCTGCCATGACCTAAAAAAGGATGCTCTTTGATAGCTAACAAAGATAGTTTCCAAAACATCAACCGTTGTCCTGATGAAGTGTCTGCCTTAGCATTTGTAGAAAATGCGTTAACTTCTACGCGTACATGATCGACACGGTCACGAAAATTTTTTGAACTTGCAAATGCTAGAGCTAAAACTAAAAACGGAATGACAACAGCAACCCACTTAAGCCGTTTAGGCAATTCGTATATCAACGCCATCATTACCAAAGCTAGTGCTACTACATGTCCACTTCGCCCAATTAAAAACCCTAGAGTGTGTATTAGGGTAAGGCCTGCTGCAGCAATCGCAAACCAACGTCCTTTTGCACCAAAAATCCATTCCCGCTGATGCCAAAGCACAGCCACTAATACAGCCTGAGAAATTGACTGCTCTAAATAAGAACCAAACACTGCGTAGTAATCGTTTGCCCATTTTGAGGTAGCCCACGGCAGAGGCACTCCTAAAACCAGCAACCATGCGTTGAATACTACAAACAACTGCCCTAGTGCAAAAGCTCGCAAAACGAGACGTGCTTCTCTGTAGTCGTAAATTAACAAATAGATGATGGGAATTGTCAATAATCTTGCGTGTCTTGTCCATGCGCTCAGTGACGACGCGTCGGCGGTAGGTGTCCACATAAGAGACAGAGCCATGTAGGCAATAGCCAGCAGCACGGTCACAGCCACACTATTTTTCGCCATCTCAGAAGGGCTCTCAAGCCTTGGGCGTTGGCTAAATGCCAAAGTGAACAGAAAAAGTACCACCATTAGCAAACGGCCAATGGCAGAAACAGCAGTGCCCAAGCTGGGTGAAATCACCACAAAACACAGCAACCACAATCTGATGTTAAAAGTAGGCAGGCTCAAGCTCTGGCGCGTGGCAATAGGCGTAGACATAGTTACTTTAAGGTCGCATTCACAAACAAACGCAGGTATTTGTAATAAGTAGTTTGACCATTGAACAAAGCCAGTACTAAACCCATCCGTCCATCGATAAACCCACCGCGCAGCACATAAGTTCGAAAAAATGCCCAAAAACCCTTTGCTAGAGCTTTGATTAAACCAGACTGCGCGCCATGGGCTGCTGCGTCAGTCGCGGCGCCGCGCGAATAGCGATTTAGCTTGTCCAGCACATCATCCAAGGTACGGTAGCTGTAGTGAATTATCGGGTTTGTTAAATCTGCGCGCAGTCCGTTAACAGTCATATGCGCATGCAAAAAATGGTCGGTAAAACCCGCCTTGTCACGCCGTACAAGACGCAAAGTGTAGTCAGGAGTCCAGCCGCCAGCCTTCATGAATTGGCCACAAAAGCTAGATTTTCGGGGCAAACGGTAACCCATAAAGCTGTTTTTTTTAATTGCAGCCACGATTTCTTTTTCTAGCTCAGGTGTAATACGTTCATCTGCATCTAGCGACAAAACCCAGTCGCAAGTTGCCATGCTAATGCCGCGCGTTTGTTGCGCTCCGTAACCAGGCCAGTCGGTGTTATGTACAGTAGCACCTGCTTCTTGGGCGATACTAGCGGTAGTGTCAGTGCTGCCGGAGTCTAAGACTAAAATCTCTTTTGCAAATCGTACTGATGCAATGCAATCGGCCATATTCACAGCTTCATTTTTAGCCGCGATAATGACCGATAAGTTTGCTTTGTCCATACCGAGATTTTGCATGAATGCTTTAAGTTTTTCGTCACCTGTTGAAAATAAGCTACACAACGCAGGCACTCGTCGCGGTTGGTTAGCGCTGTGTTTAGGCTCGCTTATTTGGCTAGCAAGCGCGCCAGTCCCCGCATTTGCACAGTTTCGGGTAGAAATATCGGGGGTGGGCGTGACGCAGATGCCTATTGCGATAGCTACCTTTAAAGGCGAAGACGCCGCACCTCAAAAAATTGCCAGCATCGTACAAGACGACTTGCTGCGCAGTGGTCAATTCAAATCAGTCGATGCCAAAGGCGTGCCCTTGGACGAAACAGCTCGGCCCGATATGAGCGTGTGGAAGCAAAAGGGTGCAGACCACTTGCTGGTAGGCAGCATTACCAAGCTGGCTGACGGCCGTTTTGATGTGCGCTTTAGGCTGTGGGACACCGTGCGTGCGCAAGATTTGGCCAGCGCCAGTTTTGCTTACCCTGCTGGCGACCTGCGGCTATCGGCCCACAAAATTGCCGACCTCGTGTATGAAAAACTCACGGGTGAAAAAGGCGTTTTTTCAACCCGTATTACCTACATTACCAAGACGGGCCCTCGTTATAACTTGTGGGTAGCTGACGCCGATGGTCAAGGTGCGCAAAATGCACTGCCCAGCTCGGCACCATTGATATCAGCCTCATGGTCGCCCAATGGTGCGCAGTTAGCATTTGTTTCGTTTGAATCGCGTAAAGCTGTGGTGTATGTACAAGACGTAGCCAATGGCCGCAACCGCATAGTAGCTAATTTTCGTGGGTCCAACAGCGCACCAGCTTGGTCACCCGACAGTAAAACGCTAGCCTTAACCCTGACCAAAGATGGGGCATCACAAATCTACGGTATCGACAGCGCTGGAGGCGAGCCGCGAAAACTAAGCCAGTCCAGCAGTATTGATACGGAGCCGGTATATTCGCCGGACGGTAAATCTATTTATTTTGTGAGCGATCGTGGTGGCTCGCCACAGATTTACCGCATGCCTGCAGGAGGCGAGGGCGCAGGCCGCGCCGAGCGGGTGAGCTTCACGGGCAGTTACAACATATCACCTGCCATCAGCCCTGATGGCCGCACCATGGCCTATATTTCTCGGGTAGGCGGTGCTTTTAAGTTGTATGTGATGGAGATAGGCGGCACAGCAGTTGCTATTACCGACACGAGCGCCGATGAACGACCCAGCTTTGCGCCCAACGGTAAATTGGTGATGTATGCCACCAAGCAAAGCGGCAGTGAAGCATTGATGACCACCACACTAGACGGCAAAATCAAAGCACGCCTAGGTGCACAAGGCGGTGATATTCGAGAGCCCAATTGGGGGCCTTTTCAGAAATAAATTTGTAAGGACGGAAATATTTTATGGCACACACTAACTTAAACCCCACCAAGCAAACTTGGTTGGTAAAACTACAGCGCCTTGTTGTGCTAACCGCTGTAGTCACACTGGCCGCTTGCGGAACAGGCACCAAGCTAGACGTACCGGTAGTAGACAAGCAGGGCACCAAAGTAGCACCGCCTGCAAGCCCAGCATCGGGTGTGGGCGATGGGTCAGACGTGGGCCAGCGCGCGGTAACACCTGGCACTATCGACAGCACTGCAGGTAATGCAGCAGGCCCTGCCAACGTGGCTAAAGTGATTTATTTTGACTACGACAGCTACGCTATCAAACCCGAATTTCAAAGCGCATTGGACGCGCATGCCAAGTTTATGAGCACCAATAAAACACGCAAAATGGCTATCGAGGGCCACACCGATGACCGCGGTGGCCGTGAGTACAACTTGGCTTTGGGCCAAAAACGTTCTGAAGCTGTGCGACGCGCTTTAGCCCTGCTAGGGGTGACAGATGCGCAAATAGAGGCGGTGAGCTTTGGTAAAGAAAAACCTGCCAAAGCAGGCTCGGACGAGGCCAGCTGGGCACTGAACCGCCGCGCAGAAATTAACTACCGCTAAGTCTACTAGCCACGCACGGCTGGTGCGGCTAAACTTGTACTACCTTCACTTTTAATTATCGCTATATGCTATCTTTTCGGAAGCTGCTTGTCGTCACAGCAATTGGTTCAGCCACCGTGTTTACGCCCATGCTGGCGCAGGCAGGGTTGTTTGATGACGAGGAAGCGCGTAAAGCTATACTAGATTTACGCCAAAAAGTAGAGGATAATAAATATGCTGCAGACGCATCAGACCAAAAGCAATCTGAGGAGATCAAAGAATCCAACGCTGCGTTGCGCCGCAGCTTGCTGGATTTGCAAAACCAGATAGAAGCTTTGCGTGGGGAGCTGGCCAAAGCACGCGGGCAAGAAGAGCAGCTGGCGCGCGACGTGGCCGAGTTGCAGCGCCGCCAAAAAGATTTGGCCCAAGGTGTAGACGACCGCATGCGCAAGTTTGAGCCACTGAAAGTTAACGTAGATGGTCGCGAATTTACGGTCGAGGCCAACGAAAAGCGCGACTATGACGCTGCGTTTGCGATCTTTCGCAAGCCAGATTTTCCAGCGGCCAGCACTGCGTTTGTAGAGTTTGTTCGCCGCTATCCGCAAAGCGGCTACAACCCGTCAGCTTTATTTTGGCTGGGTAATGCGCAGTATGCCAACCGTGACTACAACAACGCTATTACCAATTTTAAAAACATGATCGCCCAAGCGCCCGACCACCCCAAGGCCAGCGAGGCCGCGCTGTCGATAGCAAATTGCCAGATTGAGCTGAAAGACACCCGTGGCGCGCGCAAAACGCTAGACGATTTGATCAAAGTCTATCCACAGTCGGAGGCTGCAGTAGCTGCCAAAGAGCGTCTCACACGCCTGAAATAATCGCGTAGCTGTAGCGCTGCAACCTACAGATTTAGTGCTAGCAAGCACAAACCATCTGCGCACGGCGGTGTGCCCGGTAAAATCGGCACATGCAAACCACAGACATCACCGCCCTTAGCACCCAAGTGCTATGGACCACTTTTATACTTTCTTACGTTTTTGGCGCCATCGCCCAGCGCACGCATTTTTGCACCATGGGCGCTGTGAGCGACGTGGTCAACATGGGCGACTGGACGCGTATGCGCCAGTGGGCGCTGGCCGCCGGGCTGGCTATGCTGGGCTTTGGCATGCTTGTGTGGCTGGGCAAGGTAGATGCGGGTAAAACACTGTATGCATCAGGCCGCTTGATCTGGCTGTCGGCGCTGGTGGGTGGCGCGATGTTTGGATTTGGCATGGTGCTGGCGTCGGGATGCGGCAGCAAAACACTGGTGCGCATCGGCGGCGGTAGCTTGAAGTCGCTGATTGTTTTTATCGTGATGGGCGTTGCGGCTTTTGCTACGCTGAAGGGCATTACTGCGGTGGCACGCGTGGCCACGGTAGATGCAGTTACTTTTGCGACGACAGCGCCGGGCAATTTGGCCAATATCTCGGGCGCAGTGCTAGGCCTAGCGGCACCACTGGCGCAGTTAATTGCGGCCCTGATCGTAGGCGGTGGCTTGGTACTGTGGGCCACGCTGCGCCGCGATTTTTGGACACTTGATAACCTGCTGGCGGGTGTGGGCCTAGGCGCTGTGATTGTGGCTATGTGGTGGGTGAGCGGGCATCTTGGCTATGTGGCTGAGCACCCCGACACTTTGCAAGAAGCATTTGTAGCCACCAACTCTGGCCGGGCCGAGGCGCTGAGTTTCGTTGCGCCTGTAGCCTACACGCTTGATTGGCTGATGTTTTTTAGCGATAAATCTAAGGTATTGACGCTGGGTGTCGTGTCTGTATTTGGCGTGGTGGCCGGGTCGGCAGTGGTGGCAGTGGCAAGCCGCAATTTCCGTTGGGAAGGATTTGGCAGCACCGAAGACGTAGCCAACCATCTGGTAGGTGCCGTGCTGATGGGAGTGGGTGGCGTGACAGCCATGGGCTGCACGGTGGGCCAAGGATTGAGCGGGATTTCTACCCTGTCAATCACCAGCTTTATCGCGGTAGCGGCTATTTTGGTGGGTGCTGTAATGGCATTTAAATACCAAATATGGCGCTTGGACCGCATGGCGTAAAGGTGGTTTGTGGACGCTGATCTTGAACGACGCTTTGGCGGCTTGGCGCGCCTGTATGGCACGCGCGGAGCCGCTGCTATCCGCAATGCGCATGTGGCGGTGGTAGGCATTGGCGGCGTAGGCTCTTGGGCGGCCGAGGCGCTGGCGCGCAGCGGGGTAGGGCGCATAACGTTGATTGACTTTGACCAAGTGGCCGAGTCCAACATCAACCGCCAAATTCATGCGGACACCAATACGGTAGGCATGGCCAAGGTAGATGCCATGCGCGCACGCATTGCGCAGATCAACCCACACTGCCAAGTCAACTGCATCGAAGAATTTGCCACACCTGAGAATTGGGCCAGCTTAGTTGACACGATGCGTGCGCAAGGCGGGCTAAGCGCCGTGATCGACGCCTGCGACCAAGTTAAAACCAAAGTGACGATGGCAGTCTGGGCCTTAGCACAGCGCAAATCAGCGCACGCCAGCTTGTTCATTACAGTAGGCGCAGCCGGTGGCAAGCGCCGCGCTGACAAAATCGACATCGCCGACCTGGCCGACACCACGCACGACCCGCTGCTGGCCAAGCTGCGCTACAGCCTGCGCCGCCACCATGGCGCAGCGCGCGACAAGCGCATAGGCACTGTGTGCGTGTTCAGCCGCGAGGCTGTGGCTATGCCTGCTAATGCCCTGTCTGATGACGTTGGCGATGACGTTAGCGATGACGACGCCCAAGCAGGCACGCACAGCACTGCGCTGGCCGAATCACAAGGCGACGGCAGCCTTAACTGCCACGGCTACGGCTCGGTAGTTACCGTCACTGCCAGCTTTGGCCTGTGCGCTGCAGGGTGGGTGCTGGACGAGCTAGCTAAAAAATAAGCGTACTTCTCTACAGGCAGGTGACAAGACCGTATTTTTCACGCTATAATTTGAGACTTCACGCAAGTGATACGTGGGACCTTAGCTCAGCTGGTAGAGCAGCGGACTTTTAATCCGTTTGTCGTGGGTTCGACCCCCGCAGGTCCCACCAAAAT
>JAYSWJ010000017.1:0-15758 GCA_043718065.1 Polaromonas sp. | reverse complement strand
GAAGCTTGCCCCACGGCTGCGATTACCTATGTCGATGCCAACTGGACAGGTATAGACAAGATGAAATCTTGGGCTGACAAACTGGGTAACCAACCCAGCGCTGCTTGAAACTGATAGAGAAATTGGCAGAAAAAATTCGTAAGGTGCGTGCTGGCCATTCCGCCAAGCCGTCCTCAACTGATTAAATTGGAGAAAACATCATGTCATGGGCTGGAAAAATCCTTCGTGTTAACTTGACCACCGGCATTTGCAAATCAGAGCTGCTGAATATGCAGTGGGCCCAGGCCTACATTGGCTCGCGCGGCTTGGCGGCTAAATACCTCACCACCGAAGTTAATCCTAAAGTTGATCCGTTGTCTGCAGACAATAAAATGTACTTCACCACAGGCCCATTAACTGGCACCATGGCGTCTACTGGTGGCCGCTACACCGTCTCAACCAAAAGCCCATTAACGGGAGCAATCGCTTGCTCTAATTCAGGCGGCTATTTTGGCGCTGAGCTAAAAATGGCAGGTTGGGACATGATTGTGGTGGAAGGCAAATCAGCCAAGCCCGTGTTTTTGTACATCAACGACGATGAAGCCGAGCTGCGCGATGCTGCGCACCTGTGGGGCAAAAGCGTACCTGAGACTGAAGGTACATTAAAGAAAAGCTTGCAAGACCCATTAACGCGCGTTTGCAGCATAGGCAAAGCAGGCGAGAACCATGTGCTGTTTGCGGCTATCGTCAACGACCTGCACCGCGCGGCGGGCCGCAGCGGCGTAGGGGCAGTGATGGGCAGCAAAATGCTCAAAGCTATCGCTGTGCGTGGCACCAAAGGCGTGGGCAATATCCGCGACCCTAAAGCGTTTATGAAAGTCACCTACGAGAAGAAAAAAATTCTTGCAGAAAATGCCGTGACTGGCCAAGGCTTGCCCACTTACGGCACCCAAGTGCTGATGAACGTGATCAACGAGGTAGGCGCGTTGCCTACCCGCAACCACCGCAATAACCAGTTTGAAGGTGCCAAGGACATTAGCGCCGAGGCTATGGCTACGCCGCGCCCCACCGACGGCAAAAAGCCGCTGGTAACCAACCAGGCCTGCTTTGGCTGCACGATTGCTTGTGGACGCATTCAAACTATTGACAAAGACCACTTCACCGTACAAAACAAGCCGCAATACTGGGGTGCCAACGGCGGGCTAGAGTACGAAGCCGCTTGGGCCCTAGGCGCTGCCAACGGCGTGAAAGACCTTGATGCGCTGCAATATGCTAACGTGCTGTGCAACGAGCAAGGTATTGACCCCATCAGCTTTGGCACTACTGTGGGTGCGGTGATGGAGCTGTACGAAATGGGCGTGCTGACCAAAGAGATTGTCGGTATTGAGGCACCGTTTGGCTCAGCCCATGCATTGGCTTATTTGGCAGAACAAACTATCAATGGCACTGGATTCGGTATCGAAATTGGCCAAGGCTCCAAACGCTTGACAGCCAAATACGGTCACCCTGATTTGTCGATGAGCACCAAAGGCCAAGAATTCCCAGCCTACGATGGCCGCGGTATTCAAGGTATTGGTTTGGCTTACGCCACGTCCAACCGTGGTGGCTGCCACCTGCGCGGTTACACCATTGCGTCTGAAGTACTGGGCATCCCGGTCAAGACCGATCCACTGGAGCACGAAGGCAAGCCAGAATTGGTAAAAGCTTTTCAAGACGCCACAGCTGCATTTGACTCATCTGGCTTATGTGTATTCACCACCTTTGCTTGGGGCTTGGCCGATTTGGCACCACAAATGCAAGCTGCATGTGACGAAAAATTCACCACCGAAGAGCTAGAAAAAATCGGCGAACGCATCTGGAATATGGAGCGCGAATTTAACAACGCTGCTGGCTTTACCCACAAAGACGACACGTTGCCAAAACGTCTGTTGACCGAGGCTGCTACCAGCGGCCCCACCAAAGGCAAAGTGAGTGAGCTCGCCAAGATGCTGCCCAAGTACTACGAAGTGCGCGGCTGGGACCCAGAGGGCCGGCCCACAGCCAAGACGCGCGAGCGTTTGAGCTTGGACGCATAATTTGGACACGCAAGTTATCTGCGAGTCCGTACACCTTATTCGGATTGAGCTTGATAAGGTTGCTTGCAGCCCGTCAAGCGCATAGCCAACACATAACGAATGAGACTAGAAAAGCGGCTTGGTCAAGCCGCTTTTTCTTTTTCGCTTTTCAGGAGATATTTAAATGCAGCAGATCAAAAAACATGTGATTATCGGCGCAGGCCCTGCAGGCGTGATTGCCGCAGAGACGATTCGTAAACACGCCCCACATGACCAGATCACCATCGTGGGTGAAGAAAAAGAAGCGCCGTATTCGCGTATGGCTATTCCCTACATGCTGGTAGGCAACGTAGCAGAGCAGGGCACTCATTTGCGTAAAAGTGCCTCGCACTTTAAAGATTTGAACATCAATGTGGTGCAAGCCCAAGTAAATACTGCTCAAGCAGCTACTAAAACTATAGTGCTTAGCAATGGTCAAAGCATGGTGTATGACCGCTTGCTGATTGCCACAGGCTCTACACCGATGCGTCCACCCGTTCCCGGTATTGATCTGCCCAATATTTACAGTTGCTGGACGCTAGCTGACGCGCGCGCCATCATGGATAAAGTCAAACCCGGCTCGCACGTGCTGCAAATGGGCGCGGGTTTTATCGGCTGCATTATTATGGAGGCGTTGGCTGCACGCATCGAAACGCATAAGAGTGGCAAGTTAAGTGTGGTGGAGATGGGCGACCGCATGGTGCCGCGCATGATGGGCCCTGCTGCCGGTGGCATGATTAAAAGTTGGGTGCAAAGCAAGGGTGTAGACGTGCACACGGGTGCCAAAGTTGAGTCGATTACGCAAAAGGGTTCTGCACTGGTAGCCAAATTATCGACTGGCGACAGCATTGAAGTGGACGTGATCATCAGTGCTACGGGCGTGAAGCCAACCATCAGCTTTCTTAAAGACTCTGGTATCACCTGCAAAACCGGTGTGCTAACCGACGACCATATGCAAACCAATGCGCCGGGTGTGTACGCTGCAGGCGACTGCGCCGAGGCGTATGACCATTTCACTGGTGCGCAAGTGGTCAGCGCCATTCAACCCAACGCTGCCGACCAAGCGCGCATTGCAGCGCTTAACATGGTGGGGCAGCATGCGTCGCTCAAACAAGTGACGCAAATTAACGTGCTGGATACGCTAGGTTTGGTATCCACCAGCTTTGGTAATTGGCAAGGTGTGCCCCAAGATCAAGGCGGCGAGCAGATCGAGCTGAAAGACGATGCGCACCACAAGTTATTGTCAATGCAGTTTAAGGGCGACGTGATGGTGGGCTGCAACAGTATTGGCTGGACAGACCATGTGGGTGCGCTGCGCGGCTTAGTGGAGGGCAAAGTAAAGCTTGGCGAATGGAAAGCCACGCTCAAAGCCGACCCTACCAAATTGATGGCAGCGTACCTAGCCACAGCGCAAGCACAGGGCCAATGGAGTGGTGCTGCAGATGTGGCGCGGCGAGGCAACTAATCTTTGGTAAGCTACAGTGCATGTGGCTTAGTGTGGTGGCGGTAATATTGTATTTTTCTTTGCACTGCGCAGTGTGTCTTGCGCTGTGCGTTTGTAATGTCGACAAATAACCAAGTGCTATGAAGATTACCCTAAAGCTATTTGCTTCGCTAACTGACTATCTGCCTGCTGCAGACCGCTCCAGCAATATTATCCAGTTAGAGATTGCACCTGAAAGCAGTATTTTGCAAATCATTGACCCGTTTGGCATGCCGCATAAGCTGGTGCATTTGGTACTGGTCAACGGTGTGTATATAGACCCTGACAAGCGCGCCACGCGTACCCTGCAAGAAGGTGATGTGCTTGCTATTTGGCCACCGATCGCTGGTGGGTAAGATTTGGGTGCTGCGCAGCGACAGAGGCTGTGTCCCAGCCATTTAATTTTTGACTGACTGTCTTGCAATCTTTTTACCAAGAAAATTTCGACCGCGTAATGGGTTGTACCGTAGCTGAATGGCTGATGTGGCTACCCGCTGCGATGGGCGACGTAACCTGGGCTCGGCATAACGACACGGTGCAAGCCGGTATTCCGGCAGTGCCCAACGGCGCTTTAAGCATTAGTTGGCGCGTAGGTGAGCCGCGCCGTTTAGCACTGTTTAACTTACCACGCCTGCATGTGAATTTCGCCTTCAGCGGTTTAGACGATGCCCAGCGTTACGCATTTATGAAGCGGTTCGACCTGTATATGCAGCGCGGCGGTGGTTGAGCCATTTCAACTGGCACAATTCTACGTTGTGCAGATTAAAACCTGAACATCTAATTTCGTAAGATGAATTCGCAACGGTTCATAACGATACGAAAGGTTTGCTGCAGCGCCGCATTTTTTCTCAATATAGAAAAATTGCATCTACATTGTGAAAAAATACTGTAACCCTATGATTTTATTGAAATTAGAATTACTCTTCTATAAGACATAAGTCTTGCTATAAGTCTTATAGAAGACTTATAGTTACGCTATCGGTTTTCGATAAACGGTTTTAATATTTACCAACCCTGATGGAGCGCACTATGACTCAAAATTCAACAGCCAACTGGACTACCTTAACCCGTGACGAGCAAATCGCTCAATTGGAAAAAGACTGGGCTACTAACCCCCGTTGGAAAGGCATCAAGCGTGGTTACAGCGCGGCTGACGTGGTCAAGCTGCGTGGCTCAGTCAAAGTAGAGCACACCCATGCACAACGTGGTGCTGAAAAACTGTGGAGCTTGATTAACACCGAGCCGTTCGTCAACGCACTGGGCGCTATGACTGGCAACCAAGCTATGCAGCAAGTTAAAGCTGGCCTCAAAGCCATTTACCTGTCTGGCTGGCAAGTCGCTGGCGATGCTAACAGCAACGGCGAAATGTACCCTGACCAGTCGCTGTACAGCGTGGACAGCGTGCCAAAAGTCGTCAAAAAAATCAACGCTACCTTCACCCGTGCTGACCAAATCCAGTGGGCTGAAGGCAAGGGCCAAGGCGACGCTGGCTACATGGACTACTTTGCGCCCATCGTGGCCGATGCTGAAGCAGGCTTTGGCGGCGTGCTCAATGCCTTTGAATTGATGAAAGCCATGATCGAAGCCGGCGCTGCAGGCGTGCACTTTGAAGACCAATTGGCTGCTGCCAAAAAATGCGGCCACATGGGCGGCAAAGTATTGGTGCCTACCCGCGAAGCAGTAAGTAAATTAGTCGCAGCCCGTTTGGCCGCCGACGTGATGGGCACGCCCACCATCTTGCTAGCCCGTACCGACGCAGAAGCTGCAGACCTGGTGACCAGCGACGTGGACGACAACGACAAGCCGTTCATGACCGGTGAGCGCACCATCGAAGGCTTTTACCGCAGCCGCAACGGTGTAGAGCAAGCTATCAGCCGGGGCTTGGCCTATGCTGAATACGCAGACCTGATCTGGTGCGAAACTGGCACGCCTGACCTGGCTTTTGCCAAGCAGTTTGCCGACGCCATCCACGCCAAGTTCCCAGGCAAGCTGTTGTCATACAACTGCTCACCATCTTTCAACTGGAAGAAGAACCTGGACGACGCCACCATTGCGAAATTCCAGCGCGAGCTGGGCGCTATGGGCTACAAGTTCCAGTTCATCACCTTGGCTGGTTTCCACGCGCTGAACTACGGCATGTTTGACCTGGCCTACGGCTACGCTCGCAGCAACATGACAGCGTTTGTTGAACTACAGCAAAAAGAATTTGCTGCAGCCGACCGCGGCTTCACTGCAGTTAAACACCAGCGTGAAGTGGGCACAGGCTACTTTGACTCAGTGACCACCACGATTGAAGCCAATGCATCGACCGCTGCGCTAAAAGGCTCTACAGAAGACGAGCAGTTCTTTGACAAGAAGCATGCTTAAGACAGCCGCGTGTAGGCTGAGCTAGTCAAAGCTATCTTGTAAAAAGCCCGCAGAGCAGTCTGCGGGCTTTTTGCTTTTTTGAAATTTCATTTATGCCTCTTGTCCTACACAGAAACTCGGCCTGAATAAATACAATTAGCGCAGGGTCAGGTTTAAACTTAATTGAGTTTTACCGGACGCCATGCTGTCATTACTTAAGATTTTCAAACGCGGCTTAGGCCGCGTTTTTTTGTCATCCGTTGCACAGTCAGTGTGCGCGTCGCGTTTCAAATCGCCCGATTCCATGACTAACATTCCTGCCTTTACGCTTGCTTGCCTCATCATTGGCATCTTGCTTATAGCTAAGACGTTAGCCGGCTCTTTTATATCTCGTTTGCCCGTCAGTGCGGCCATGGTTTATTTGGTAGCTGGTGTAGCTTTAGGGCCGTCAGGTTTTGGCTTGTGGCATCTTGACGTGATGCGCGATGGCGCTCTGCTGGAACACCTGACCGAGGTGGCGGTACTCATCTCGTTGTTTACGGCGGGTATGAAGATGGATCTTCCATTCAGAGACGTTCGCTGGCGAATACCTCTGCAACTAGCTACTGTGTCCATGCTGATGACGGTAGCGCTCATTACGGTGATTGGTGTGGTTGGCCTCGGTTTATCGCTAGGGGCCGCTTTGTTACTAGGCGCAATTTTGGCACCTACCGACCCGGTACTGGCCTCAGACGTGCAGCTCATACACCCTGGCGACCGCGACCGCTTGCGCTTGGGGCTTACCGGCGAAGGCGGCCTGAATGATGGCACCGCTTTCCCTTTTGTGATGTTGGGTCTGGGCCTGCTGGGCCTGCACCCTTTAGGCGACGGTGGCTGGCGCTGGTGGACGGTAGATGTGCTTTGGGCCGTAGCGGGTGGCTTGGGCCTAGGTTATATGCTGGGCTTATTGACTAGCCGCGCTGTGCTGTATCTGCGCGTGCTACACCGTGAGGCGTTGGGCTCAGACGAATTTATCGCGCTGGGTTTAATTGCTTTGACCTACGGGCTGTCACTGCTCGCGTTGACTTATGGGTTTTTGGCAGTGTTTGCTGCCGGGCTGGCGTTGCGCCGGTCAGATATACCAACACCTAAGACAGCCGATTTGAATAATGCGCAGCTCACTGCAGATGACAAAAAAGCCACTGGTTCAAAAGCACCAGAGCACTTGATGCGCGAGGTAGAGCGATTTAACACGCAGCTGGAAAGCATTGCCGAAATTGCTATTGTGTTGGTCTTGGGTGTGCTGCTAGCGTCGATTCAATTTCGCGTTGAAGTGCTTTGGTTTGTGCCGCTGCTGTTTTTGGTGGTTCGCCCCGCATCTGTCTACGTGGGTTTGCTGGGAGCCGATGTCAGGCAGTCTCAGCGCCGTCTCATGGCGTGGCTGGGCATTCGCGGAATCGGATCACTCTATTATCTTTTGTATGCTATCAATCATAAAATAGAGCCTGCGTTAGCACAGCAATTATTGTCAATTAGTGCTGCTGCTATTGTCGCGTCTATTTTTGTGCATGGATTATCGGTAACGCCACTGCTGCAGTGGTATGAGGAAAGAAAAGGAATACGCAATTTGGACCAGACTAAATAGCCAATCTTTCCAAGGGATATATTTTAGGTTTTTTAGGTCTGTAACCAAAGTAAATCCTGCTCAAGCAGCTATTTAATCAGTAGCAAATAGACAAGCCGTTGATTGCTAGCAAGGCAAGCTGCGCAACAAATCAGCCAGCGTTTTCCCGTCTTCATCTATAAAACGATGCTCTAGCACATTGAGTGTTGCGAAGCGGTCTACACGAAAACTGCGAAAGTCGTCTTTAAGCTCGCACCACGCAGCCAATGTCCACACTGCAGCCCAATAAAACACACGCAGTGCTCGCACGGTGCGCTCGCTAGGCTGATTTGTCGCATCGCGGTAGGTGATGTGTGCCAAGTGCTTGGCCTGTGCGGCCTCGCGCAGTTGTTGCAGCATGCGCTGTGTACTAGGCTCTAGCCCTGCCAAGGCTGGTACAAACACGCGCAGGCTTTCAGCCGCTGGGCTGAATGCGCCGCCGTGGTCAGGCGGCTACCACGGATAGTTTGTACGATTTGAAACAGGCGGTCAGCGCGGCGCATGGGTTGGTATTGTCTTGCTAGTACTGGTTGTTTTGCTGTGGTAGGTGAGCGTCATGGCAACACAAAACTCCAACTCCTTGGTGGGTAGGGTGTCGTTTAATGAAAATACCAATGCACGGTTACCCTCAAACTGAAAAGCATGCGGGAACATACTGCGAAACGTGTCTACCAGCGTTGTGTTGCAGTTGGAATAGATGGCATAGCGATCTAGGTCTCTTACACGATCAATGCGCACCGTGCTATCAGATTTGGTCTGCGTAGTTACATACGCAGGCTCACCCCATTTAAGCGTTTCTTCAAGCTCGCCCACACCTTGCATGCTAGCGGCAGTGTCTAAAATTAACTGCCGTGGCGCTAACGGTTTTTTACGGAACGCAGGCGGATAGCTGTCAAACACGGCTTGCACTGCGCAGTGAGTGGGTAAATTAGACGCTATTTTCATTGTGAATGGTTAACGTCTTAGGCATTCTAGCCCGTATTACCTGCTCAAGCAGCTATGAAAAATGTAGTGACTTCATAGGAGCCTGCATAGCTTGGGCTATCAGCCGCATGTCATGGTAGTTAATTTTTAATAACCCAAGCCTAAACTTATAACCCCAGCGCTGCATGTCTTCTACAAACTCAAACTCATCCAACAGCGGTGCAATCGGCGCTTCTATTGCCTTGATATATTTCACATCACGTCTAAACGGTACAAAACCACCGCCCATATCAAAGCTGTAGGGTTCTATGGCCTGCACGACACCGATGGAGACAGAGCTTTGTAGCTTGTCTTTGCCGCCCAAGGTAACTGTAGGCGTGTAATAGGCCACCTGATCGCTTGGTTGCACGCGTGCGAGTGGCGCGCGCTTGCCTTGGCATACCTGCATAAAGCCATTTTTTGAATCGGCGCAAGCATCGCGACCGCAGCGTGCATGGTCAGAGCTGGCTACAGCGATCCAGTTGCTGGGCAGTCCATTAGCCTGTAAAGAAGTATTTTTTGTATTGCCAACGTAATGAGTTGTCTACGACATACTTTGCATTAAGACTCCCTGTCGGCAAAAGCTGCTGAGCGCTGCACTAACATTAGAGATTAGAGCTTTTTAGATCTGAGTTTTTACCAAAATTCTCAACCGCAAAAAAAGTTAATGGCCCCGAACTTCTGCAGCAAAGCAAAAGTTGATTCCACCAACTTGCGGTCTATATAAATGGCTGGTACACAGCTTGGCGAAAATGAGATGCGATACGCCTGCAAAGTAGTATGAATTCCACTACTGACAGCGTTATGTCAGTAGCCTTCCAGTATACGCTGCTTAGCTATTTTCTAAGCAAGCTAACAACAAAACTGACTACTGCCATGATGGCAAATACGACAAATAAAATTTTGGCAATTTCGACAGCACCGGATGCAATGCCACCGAAACCAAAAACAGCAGCTACTAATGCAATGACGAAAAATACAACGGAATAATGCAACATGGGGAAACACCTTTCTTAAAAGTTATACTAAATTCAGGTGCGTCCTGAATGCCTAACCAAAGTTTATGTGGTGCATGCCACTTACGCCGCTGCTGAGCGGCGCGTTAGCTTGTCATCTTGCGCCATACCTGTGCGTAGGATACGGCTTACAAAAATATACCGCCTGGTTGGCGCAATATTTGACAATGTGCGCAATACTTAGCGTTAATAAATTTGGCAACGAACGGCTTGCCTACATATCTTCAAATTTCATCGGTGATTTGCAACCTATGACTGAGAGATTTACTCAACAGCCGCCATTAAGGCGATAGTTACTGGTTTTGCAAGCCATAAACTACCTGTAAATTTTGGTAATATAAATTTGTTCACGGGCAGTTCTCCTACACATGCTGTCTATTAAATAAACCATAATTTATTTTTGTAAAACATTAAACAGGTTTTTTTGAAACATCAAAAGTTCAATTGCCACGGCCTGATAGCACTGTAGAAAGCCAGCATCATGATCAAAGTTGGAATTGTGGACGATCACGCCATTGTGCGTTCAGGGCTCAAGCAGTTTTTCTCTGATTACGTAGACTTGCGGGTGATGGGTGAGGCGTCTAACGGCCGCGAAGCTATAGACTTGGTTCGTAACCATGAGCTTGATATTTTGGTGATGGATTTATCGATGCCGGGCCAAAGTGGTATTGACGCGCTGGCCATGATCCGCGCTAAAGCCCCCGACGTGGGCATACTTATTTTGAGCGGTTACCCAGAAGAGCATTACGCTGTCAGCTTAATTAGACAAGGCGCTAGTGGCTACCTGAACAAATCGTGTGAGCCCTCTGAAATCGTAGAAGCTATACGTGTTGTGTCTTTGGGCAAGCGTTACATTACCCCCGCTGTGGCTGAGCTGCTAGCGCAAAAATTGAACCACAACGGAGCTACGGCTCCACACGAGCAATTATCCGAACGTGAATTTCAGGTTTTCTTAAAAATGGCGCAAGGCCAAACCGCAGGAGATGTGGCCAAAGCTTTGTCTCTTAGCGTAAAAACGGTGAGCACCTACCGTACCCGTGTGATGGAAAAAATGGGGCTAGCCTCTAACAGCGATTTGACTTATTACGCCCTGAAAAATAAGCTAATTGACTAAACGACAAAGCTACTTGACCCCATAGCGATGGATGACCGTAAGCTGCAGCATCGTCCTACACGCTACACTAAAAACGCAACCTAAGATGGGTAGAACTAGTGGCTATATTGCCATCTTTCTACACAGGTGCGCCACATGGTACAACCCAGCAAGACTCGAAAACCAACACCCGATCAGGCAAAGATAATGTCCGTGCAAACAGAAAATCTTGCCCAATCAATAACGCATAACGTTATTAAACCTAAAGAATATGGATATGCAAATGCCATATCGCCGCCAGAGGGGCCTACTGCATCTATAGAGTCAAGGTTGGTATCGGGTAGCACCTTAACCGAAGATACTACTAACCTGAAGGTGGGCACTGCCGCGTCAGATGGCCACAACGCTACGATAGATTCATTGGACCGCGTGCGGGTTGATTCGTCGGGGCGTATGCTGACCACTAACCATGGTGTAGCCATTGCTGACAACCAAAATTCTTTGAAGGCAGGCCTTCGTGGTCCCGCATTGCTTGAAGACTTTATTCTTCGCGAGAAAATCACACACTTCGATCACGAACGCATACCTGAGCGCATTGTTCACGCCAGAGGATCTGCTGCCCACGGTTTTTTCGAATGCTATGCACCTTTGGGCGAACATACCAAAGCGGCCCCATTTGCCAAAAAAGGCAAAGTAACGCCAGTTTTTGTACGATTTTCTACAGTAGCAGGTGGAGGGGGTTCTAAAGATACTGCGCGTGATGTACGCGGCTTTGCTGTTAAGTTTTATACCGATGAAGGTAACTGGGATTTGGTAGGCAACAACATGCCTGTATTCTTTATCCAAGACGCAATTAAATTCCCAGACCTGATCCATGCAGTCAAACCAGAACCGAACAACCAGATGCCCCAAGCGGCTAGCGCACACGATACTTTTTGGGATTTCGCATCGCTGATGCCAGAGTCTAGCCACATGCTGATGTGGGTTATGTCAGACCGCGGTATACCGCGCAGTTACAGCACGATGGAAGGTTTTGGTGTCCATACCTTCCGCTTGGTTAACGAGGCAGGCAAGTCGGTGTTTTGCAAATTCCATTGGAACCCCAAAGCCGGTACGCACTCGATGGTGTGGGACGAGGCAGTCAAGGTATCAGGCGCAGACTCTGACTTTCACCGACGTGATCTATGGGACCGCATCGAATGCGGCGCATACCCTGAATGGGAGCTTGGTTTGCAGATATTCACCGAAGAACAAGCTGAGAAGTTTAGCTTCGACGTATTAGACGCCACCAAACTCATACCTGAAGAACTCGTGCCCATACTGCCGGTTGGGCGCATGGTACTTAACCGAAACCCAGACAACTTCTTTGCAGAAACCGAGCAAGTAGCTTTTTGCACTGCACACGTTGTGCCAGGGATAGATTTTTCTAACGACCCCTTACTAGCTGGGCGCATCCATTCCTACATGGACACACAGATTTCAAGACTAGGCGGTCCCAACTTTCACGAAATTCCGATTAACGCACCTCTTGTACAGGCACATAATAACCAGCGTGACGGCATGCACAGGCAAGCTATCCACCGTGGGCGCGTGTCCTACCAGCCTAATTCGTTGGCAGGGGGATGCCCTTTTCAAGCAGGTGCAGGGCAGGGCTTTATGACCTTTCCTGCGCGACAGGAAGCTGACCAAGAGCAGGCCAAGGTACGCGGCAAACCCGAAAAATTCGCCGACCATTACACGCAGGCCACATTGTTTTACGAAAGCCAAACGCTGACAGAAAAATCACATATCGCCGCAGCCTTCCGCTTCGAGCTGAGCAAGTTGACGGTACCTGCCATTCGTGAACGCGTAGTTTCGTCTTTGCGCAATGTGTCCGAAGAATTAGCAGGCCAAGTGGCCGAGGGTTTGGGCATAAGCCCTATGCCAGCACCTATGCCGCGCGCCTTGGAAAAACCTGCCAAACCCGAGATTAAAAAATCACCTTCTCTGTCGCTGATGGCGCGACCCGGCGATGGTTCTATCAAGGGCTTGAAAGTGGCTTTGCTGATAGCCAATGGCGTTGTTGGCAAGTCAACTCTGCAAGTGCGCGATGCGCTGGTAGCGCAGGGTGCCGTGGCCAAGCTAATTGGGCCCCGTATTGGTAACACCACCACATCTGATGCTGGCAATCTCATAGCCGATGCTTCACTAGAGAACGAGCCAGGATTTTTATTTGATGCCTTGGTATTGCCAGACGGCGAAAAAGCCACAGAGATTTTAGCGCAGTGCCCGCAAACCACAGACTTTATCAAAGACCAATTTTTGCACTACAAAACTATATTAGCTTTGGGCACAAGCAAGAAGTTGCTTGATAAAACCGGTATCAACTACGAAGCTTTAACTGACGCCGAGAATCATGGACTCATTGTCAGTCCAGCCAGTAAAACGGCTGCAGCCATTGAGATGTTGATACCTGCGCTGGCTATCCAAAGACATTGGCAGAGAAGCACCGTTGTGCATTAAGTCAAATTTTTTTAAAAACATACAGAAAGAAGTTATGAAAATACTAATGGTTTTAACCTCGCACGACAAACTGGGCGACACTGGCAAAAAAACAGGTTTTTGGCTTGAAGAATTTGTCGCGCCTTACTACACATTTATTGATGCTGGGGCGCAAGTTGTAGTGGCGTCTCCACTAGGTGGGAAGCCACCCTTAGACCCTAAAAGCGACGAGGCTTCTGCACAAACAGATGCAACGCAGCGGTTTAAAGATGATGTCGCTGCGCAAGAAGTACTTAACACCACAGTGTTATTAAAAAATGTTGCAGCCGACCAATTTGATGCTGTGTTCTACCCCGGTGGGCATGGCCCTTTGTGGGATCTGAGCGAAGACGCGCACTCAGCGGTGTTGATAGAGGCTATGCTTTCATCACACAAGCCTGTAGCTGCAGTGTGCCATGCGCCTGGGGTATTCCGTTATGCAAAGATAGATGGGAAATCCGTAGTAGCGGGCAAAACAGTTACCGGATTTACCAATACCGAAGAACAAGCTGCAGGGCTTACTGACATAGTGCCTTTCTTGGTGGAAGACATGCTCAAAGAAAACGGCGGTCTTTACTCTAAGGCAGACGACTGGAAGCCTTATGTCATCACGGATGGACTATTAATTACCGGGCAAAATCCTGCATCGTCAGAACCTGCTGCCAAGGCCTTGTTAGACAAGTTAAAGCTTGTAGGATCTATCCACAGTGCGCTGCAGCCAGACAATTTAGCCATGCCGAAATTGTCGCAGACATCCATTCTGTAACGCTGGAGTTTGTACCACCATGAAGCTGTTCAAAACCAATTTTCTTGCAGTTAGCAGTGCAATGCTGTTGGGCATCCCCATGGCCACGGTTGTTGCACCCGCTATAGCGCAGGACACACCCGTCATACCTGAGTCTGTGCCATCAGCTACGCCAAGCACGCAAAAAGCAAAATACCTCAACGGAGGCGTAGGCGACAGCCAAACCAAGGCCATGAAGGCTGAGGCTGGAAATTGGTCGCTGAGAATTGTTTTTTCTCAGCTGAAAGCTAACGATTACATATCGGATGTTAAGTTGTCTATTACTGATGCGGCAGGCACGCCATACTTATCTTTGGACACTGCCGGTCCACTAACCTATGTGGCGCTGCCTCCCGGTAAATACAGCGTCACTGCTACTTACGCGGGCCAGTCAGAAAAGCGCCAAATTACTATCGACGGCAAAAAGAGCAGGGATTTGAATTTCCATTGGCAGGGAACCGTCAAGTCAGACCCATTTGATGGTAAGCCATTGGGCGGCAGCCAGGTACCAGGGTAGGCGAGTTGTTTGAGCCTTCGGATATTTGTCCACTGCACAAATTGTTGGAAACTGGATGAATTCACGCAGCGATGCCCCTCTGGATCGTTTTGAGAGCAGGGCGCTTATCTGCTTGCTCCTGGTGGTCACGATTGCAATGGCGTGGATACTGCTGCCGTTTTATGGCGTGATCATGTGGGGTAGCATTACAGCGATGCTATTTGCACCCTGGTATCGATGGTTGTTACCTAGGTTAAAAAGAAAAGCTACGCTTGCAGCATTAGTTACGCTCACTGCAGTTTTAGTCATAGTTATTTTGCCCATGGTGATGATCACTGCTGTGTTGGCCCGTGAGGCAGCACTGGTGTACGAAAAAATTGAATCTGGGCAATTAAATATTGTCGGATATTTTCAAAGCATTTTTAATTTGCTGCCCGCTTGGATCACAGACATATTAAGCCGCGCGGGCTTGTCTGATTTTGATTCGTTGCAGCGAAGAATTACCAGTCTGTTGCTGCAAGGCAGTCAATTTATAGCGACTCAGGCTTTAAGTATCGGTCAAAACACGTTTGAATTTCTGACAAGTATATTCATCACTCTGTACCTAGCGTTCTTCTTGATACGCGATGGCCATCAGGTTGCCAGAACTATACGGCAGGCCATACCGCTGGCACCTATACATAAGAATGAACTAATCGCCAAGTTTGCTACGGTTATCAGAGCCACTGTTAAAGGCAATTTAGTGGTCGCGCTGATACAGGGTGTGTTAGGCGGGCTTGCATTCTGGTTTCTTGGTGTGGGAGCAGCAGTTTTGTGGGCAGTGCTCATGGCTTTTTTATCTCTGCTACCGGCCGTGGGCGCTGCATTAGTTTGGTTTCCTGTGGCCGTGTACTTTTTTATCACCGGCAGCATCTGGCAAGGATTTGCATTAATCGCTTGGGGTGTTCTGGTGATAGGTTTGGTAGACAACATACTGCGTCCCTTGTTGGTAGGCAAAGACACGCGGATGCCTGACTATGTAGTGATGATCACTACTTTGGGGGGCATGACAGTATTTGGCATCAATGGTTTTGTTCTAGGTCCGGCTATTGCGGCAATGTTTATTGCTGTGTGGCATATTTACAGCGTCTCCGCAGAAGCGCAGATCAACGACGCCCCTAAAAATTAAACAAGATCAAACGATCTGGTCATTTGCAGAAAATCTACAAGCAAACAATCTCTTGGGGTTGCCATAATTTTCAATATAACGTTAGGTGAGCATTCCATGGGATAACCCGCACGCCAGTTAGAAAACTTGCGCATTCCTTGTGCAGGGTGGGAGCAGATAACTTTAAAATTAACGT
>JAYSWJ010000160.1:0-4053 GCA_043718065.1 Polaromonas sp. | reverse complement strand
AACTGGCGCGCGCCTGCTTTAAGCGGGCGGGTAAAAAATTCATTGAACGTGGCGTAGCTGGTAATGTCTGAATTTTGAGCCTCGGCCATGTTAACGCTGTAGCGTTTGACAAAGTCTGCAATAAGCGCCTGCGTCACCACACCACCACGCGCACCCGCAATGCGGCCTGCCAGCCAAGTCATGGCTTTTTTAGGCATCAGGTATTGGGGCAGTACGGCAAGGCGGTCAGACACAGCGGAGCTTTCGGATATGGCGCAAAATGCAATACTTTGATTTTAGCCTTGCTGCAGCGCAAAAGTAATGGCGTATTGCCACAGGCAGACGCATTTACTTTATCCAGCCTAGTGGCCTACCTGACACACTAAACCACCCGACAATACTGGCATGCAAGACCCTTTATTTTCTGTACGCAATTTATACAAACGCTTTGGCGACAATACCGTAGTCAACGACTTGTCATTCGACATCGCCCCCGGTGAGTGCCTAGGCGTTATTGGCCCTAACGGCGCTGGCAAAACCACTACGATCCGCATGTGTTTAGGCCAAAGCGCACCCGACAGCGGCGAGATCCATGCGCTGGGCTTGCGCATGCCGCAGGACGCGCGTGCCATCAAAGCGCGCTTGGGCGTGGTCAGCCAGTTTGATACGCTGGACCCTGACTTTAATTTGGCAGAAAACATCATTGTCTATGGCCGCTACTTTGGTATGAAAACGGCCGACATTGCGCTGCGCGTGCCTAAATTGTTAGAGTTTGCATCACTCACACACAAAGCTAAATCTAAACCCGGCGAACTGTCTGGTGGCATGCGCCGCCGCCTCAGCCTGGCACGCGCCTTGGTCAACGACCCCGATTTGCTGCTGCTAGACGAGCCTACCACCGGCCTAGACCCGCAAGCCCGCCACCTGATGTGGGAGCGCCTGCAAGTGCTGTTGCAGCAAGGTAAATCTATTTTGCTAACCACCCACTTTATGGACGAAGCCGAACGCCTGTGCCATCGCCTGCTGGTGATAGACCATGGCAAAAAAATAGCCGAGGGCAGGCCGCGTGATTTGATTGCCCAGCATTTGGAACCCGATGTGGTGGAAGTGTTTGGCCAAGGCGGCGGCCAACAAGCGCATTCTGGTGCGCTAGACCTGCAAAACAGCCCACTAGCACAGCACGCTGCGCGCGTAGAAGTCAGCGGTGAGACCGTGTTTTTCTACACCCGCGATGCCAGCGCGCTGCTGCAAGCGCTGCAGGCCTACCCACAGTTGCGTACGTTGCACCGCCCGGCAAATTTGGAGGATTTATTCCTCAAGCTTACCGGCCGTCAGATTAGAGAAGAAGGTTAAATACTATGAAAAACATAGCTGCTCGAGCAGATAATACGGCGATATTAGACATAAATACTCCACAACTTCCATCGTTGTGGCGTGCACCATCTGTCACATGGCGTTGGTGGCCAGTGTTCTTGCGTAACCTTTTGGTGTGGAAGAAATTGGCTATTCCCAGCTTGGTGGGTAACATCGCCGAGCCGTTGATTTGGCTGGTTGCGTTTGGCTACGGCATGGGCGCATTGGTGGGGCAGGTGACGCTGAACGGGCAGCAGGTGCCCTACATGCTGTTTTTGGCCAGCGGGTCAATTTGCATGAGCGCTATGCAAGCGGCCAGCTTTGAGGCGCTGTACTCGGCCTTCTCGCGCATGTATGTGCAAAAGACGTGGGACGGCATTATGAATGCGCCGGTTACTTTGGACGATATTGTGCTTGCCGAGACGCTATGGGCGGCTTTTAAATCGTTGTTCACGGTCAGCATCATCATGGTGGTCATGCTGCTGCTGGGTATCAGCCATGAATGGACGCAAGTATTGGCGTGGCCCGTGCTGCTGCTCACAGGCGTCACTTTTGCCTGCATCGCCATGATTTTTACCGCGCTGGCCAAAGGCTATGACTTTTTTACCTACTACTTCACGCTGTTTCTCACGCCGATGATGTTTTTATCAGGCGTGTTTTTCCCGCGTGACCAGCTGCCAGGATGGGTGCAAGTGATTGCGCAGTGGCTGCCACTGGGCGCTGCGATAGATATCGTGCGCCCATTGTTCATGGGGCAAATGCCCGCAGAACCTTGGCGTAACTTGGCGGTGCTGGTGGTGTATGCCGTGGCGTCTTTTTGGATTGCCATGGTGCTGATTCGTAAGCGTTTTAGGGCTTAAACCCAAGTAAATCCTGCTCAAGCAGCTATTTTAATTATAGCATTCCGCTTGGCAGGCTTAGTCCAACCACCGCCTGAAACATCGCTTGCCGCGCTTGCGAGACGATCATGCCTTTCCAGTCGTCTGCGTCGTCATAAAAAGCCGCCATCATTTGTTGTTTGATCTGTAGGCGTTGCGCCGTTGGGGCTTGGGGGTGCAGATGCAACCAATGGTCGGCGCGCAGCGCGTCGATCACTGCTTCTACAGGCACGGTGCCGTATTCCATGGCAATGGCGGTGTATTCGGCTTGGGGGCATTCCTCGTAGGCTGATTGCCACATCAGGCCGGTGAGAAAAGCTGATGTAGAGGTGCCGTTGTAAATGCTGGTGACGGGTGTTTCGCCGCCAGAGTTGCCAGCATTGCCCCACCACGCCCGTGCACGCGCGTAGGCGGCTTTGTCGTCGCGGCAGGCAAATATACGTTCGCCCAAGCCGCGCGGCCCTAGGCCAGTATGCAGATCAATCCAGGCGAGTTTTTGGCAATGTGTGCCGTGCAGGCGCAGCACTTTGCGCAGCGTGGTGTTGCTCCACGTGGGTGCCGTGCCGCCGAAGAATAAACCGTCTGGGTGGCTGTGCTGCCCGCGTGTGACGGCGCTTTGCAAAGCGGTCATGCCGCGCCGTGCTACGTATTCACCAATACTGGCTTTGTTGTCTGCCGTAGGTGGCCACTGTGTGGGCAGCAGCAATGGGTGCAGCTGGGCGTATTCTGCGTTCAGGGTATCGGCGGGCAGGGGTTGGCTAAAGTCTTGAAAGTTACGGTTCAAATCAACGTTCTCGTTTGTCACGCGCCGTTGAAACGAGAAGCCGTGCGGGTTCAGCCCATGGATATACAGCACGGCCACGCCAGCCGCTTTGGCCTTGGCGCGCCACTCATCGTCATGCAGTGCAAACACTTGCACGCCGCTGCCGCAGTAGCCTTCTACGCCGTGGCAGGCGCTGCTAACGATCAGCAGTTGCTCAGCATCAGCTGCGCCGTCTAGTGCTACATCCATAGCCAGTACTTCACCATCGCGCCCCGGCAGTGGGTGGTCAAAAGACGATATGGACAAGCCTTGCGCAGCGGCAGCTTCTAGAAATTTAACGCGTGCTTGCGCGTAGCTGGTTGAAAAGCCAGAGGGAACATTAATCATGCTTTTTTCAACCAGTCTTCAGTCAAGCGCACCCAGTAGGTAGCGCCTAAGGGAATCAAATCGTCGTTAAAGTCGTAGCTGGGGTTGTGCAGCATGCATGGCCCGGCGCCGTGGCCCATTTCGCGGTGCGAGCCATCGCCGTTGGCGATAAACGCGTAGCAACCTGGCTTGGCCTGCAGCATGTAGGCAAAGTCTTCAGCGCCCATGGTAGGTTCTTGCGCAATCACGTTGGCCTCGCCCACAATACTTGCCATTACCTTGCGTGCAAACTCGGCCTCGGCCGCGCTATTGATAGTAGGCGGATAGTTGCGCTTAAATTCAAAGTCGCAGGTTGCGCCGTAGCTGGCGCAAATGCCATCGGCTACTTCTTTCATACGCGCCTCGATCATGTCCAGAACGTCTAGCGTGAAGGTGCGTACGGTGCCTTGCAGCTCACAGCTGTCGGGCACCACGTTGGTGGCCTCGCCAGCGTGGATCATGGTGACGCTGATCACGCCAGCGTCTATGGGTTTTTTGTTGCGGCTGATGATGGTTTGAAACGCTTGCACCATGGCCGCCGCTGTGGGGATGGGGTCAATACCGTTGTGCGGCAGGGCAGCGTGGCAGCCCTTGCCGCGAATGGTGATTTTAAATTCGTTGCTCGACGCCATCACCGGGCCGGGGCTAACTGCAAATTTGCCAATGTCGGTGCCC
>JAYSWJ010000159.1:0-4057 GCA_043718065.1 Polaromonas sp. | reverse complement strand
GTGACCGAAGAATCATCGCCAAGATGAATGCTTTGACAGACGAGGCCATCATGCACGCACTGCTCTACGCGGCCAGAAAAGGCGTGAAGATTGACTTGATCGTGCGAGGCGCTTGTACATTGCCCTTGAGCGACCCTGTGGTACGCGCTAACGTGATGGTGCGCTCGATTATTGGTAGATTTTTAGAGCATTCACGTATCTTTTATTTTCGCATTGGCGATGTAGAGGACGTTTATCTGTCCAGCGCAGATTGGATGAACCGCAATATGCTGCGCCGTATAGAGCTAGCTTGGCCTGTGCGCGACCCTTTGCTGCGCAGGCGCGTAGTAGACGAGTGCTTAGTCCCCTATTTGCGCGATACGGCCAATGCATGGCTTATGCAGCCTGATGGTCAGTATCTGCAAATTGAAGCTGCACACCCTGTTAGCGCGCAGCTGGCCTTAGCAGCTAGGCATACATTGCTGGCTAATACTAAATCTGCGATGCAACCCAAAAGTGATCGGGGACAGTAATGGACTTATTACTGTGGCGGCATGCTGAAGCTTTTGACCTTGCTGAAGGTCACTCTGCGTTAGAGGATTTAGAACGAGAGTTAACTCCGCGAGGTATTAAACAAGCTGCACGCATGGCTTCATGGCTAGACAAACAACTGCCAGAGGGAGCCAAAATCTACAGCAGTAATGCTGTACGCGCAGATCAAACCGCCAAAGCATTGCAACGAAAATACAAAATCAAACCAGAACTGCAGCCAGACGCAAGTTACATCCAACTGCTAGAACTTGCCCAGTGGCCCCAGAGCGACAGCCCGGTATTGCTGATAGGGCATCAACCAAGCTTAGGCGCGGTAGTGGCGCAACTGTTAGGGCTACAAGAAACAAGCTGCGCTGTCAAAAAAGGTGCGGTATGGTGGCTGCGTACGCGCCAACGCGAGGATGTTTTGCAAACCGTTCTAGTCACAGTACAAACCCCGGAGTATCTTTAAAAGCCTGAGTAAAGTATTAGCCGTTTAGGCTTTGATTTCAACAGTCAAATTTATACCTACCTTGGCCCAGCCTGCAGACTCTTCATGCAATAAATGGGTCGATTGCGGGTAAGACTTTTGCCACGCTAGGGTCGTCAACAAGGTAAATCCAATATCTGTAGCTTGCAGATGGATGCCTTGCATATCAGGCGCACGCCTCGCGTGGCACAAAATAATGGCCAAGCGCAGTGCCATGAGTTGCAGCAAAAAGTCTGCATCTTGCAACATATCGCTGAGCTTTTTTAGTTTGCCCCTGTGCCCATAGACCAATTGACTCAGGCGGTGCAGCTCGTGCTGCGCAAAACCAGGCGCATCTGCGTTATCTAAAATGTAGGCGCCATGTTTATGGTAATCGGTGTGCGAAATGCGCGCGCCTATCTCATGCACTTGCGCAGCCCAGCGTGCCTTGCGTAGCAATCTGTCTTGGTGGGTTTGAGTTATCCCTTGAGTTTGGATTGTCCTTTGCAATAAGCTGGTAAGTAGCAATGTTGTAGCAGCTGCTATGCGTTCACCGTGCGCAGTGTCTGTAGAAAATTTAGTGGCCAACCTGGTAATGCTTGCGGCGCGTACGTCGGTGCCAATAGCCTGTCTGTCCAACAGATCAAATAGCAAACCATGGCGCAGAGCACCCTCAGCGACAACCAAGGCAGAAAGATCCAGTAAATCAAACAAAGACCGCAAAATAGCCACGCCACCGCCTATCACGGCTCGCCGGTCTTCTTTCAATCCCTCCATGATGACCTTGTCAATATGACCTGCACGCAACAGTGATTCGTACAACCACTGCAGCCCTTCACGTGTGATAGTGCCAGCAGGAAAGCCCTTGGCCACCAAGATATCAGCCACCGCACCAACCGTACCTGACGAGCCATAGGCAATGTCCCACTGCGAAGGGCTAAAGCTAGCTACTGCTTCATCCAAAATAGCTTGCGCCGCTATTTGTGCACGCTCAAAACTAGCGGCGTTAAGCCTGCCGTTATCAAAATATTTCATTGACCATGCTACGCTGCCTAGGCGATACGATTCTGTTCGTTGCGACCCGTAGCCTCGGCCCAAAATTAGCTCTGTGGATCGCCCGCCGATATCAATGACTAAACGCCGCTCGGTCGATTGCGGCAGCAGGTGCGCAACACCTACGTAAATTAAACGCGCCTCTTCGCGCCCTGAGATCACGTCGATAGGAAAACCCAGCAACTGATTGGCTTTAATGATGAAAATATCGCGATTGTGCGCCTCACGCAGGGTTTGCGTGGCGACTGCACGCACTTGGCTGCGCTTAAAACCGCCCAAACGCTCAGAAAACCTCGCAAGGCAGTCCCAGCCGCGCTGCATAGCGTCTGCCGACAGATTGCGTTCATCATCTAACCCGTTGCCTTGGCGAACGGTTTCTTTGATGTATTCGACACGTTGGACGTGGCCATGGTCTAGGCGACCTATTTCTAGTCTAAAGCTGTTGGAGCCAAGGTCAATGGCTGCGAGAAGTGTGCCGTCTTGCATAAGTTCTTGTGATGGTTTTCTGCAAGCATAGCACTGGCCACTAGTGTCCGGCGATCACACGCCCCACAATTTCGATATAAGCAGCTAGCCTAAAACGCGCCCGTCTGCGCCCAGCATGCTCTGGGTAACATACACGGATGTACGACGTTGCCCTTCAAAAGCTACTCTAAAACCACCGATATCCATACTTTGACGCCGCGTAAAGGCCTCCAGCACAGAGCCACGGTTCAGTGGACCGTCGATAGTCTCTATAACTTCATAGGTGTAGCGTGCAGCAATAAATCCAGCCAAGCTTAGCGACACTGGTAGTTCATCATAGAGTTGCGTTAGTACTCTACGGTAGTCGCGCACCACAGGTAATGCAGCGCTGACGAGAGGAACCGCTTGCGTAGCAATGACAGGTGTATTGCGGGTACCACCCATTTGCTGCAAAACTTGCAAATTCACATCGGCCAAAGCTATAACATAGCGTTGGCGCAATTGTTTATCTAAGCTTTGCGTAAACTGCGCCAATTCTGGTGTGCCGCCTATAAACAGCACTATGGCTGAGGTATTTGAGCTGATGGGCTGCCCTGCTTTTAGTAGGTCAGCTAGCAATGCAACTTCTTGCAAACGCAAGCTCAATTTTTGCGCTAAGCGTTGAATGTCAGATAAGTTTTTTTGGCGGTCTTCCGGAGATGCGAACACCACGTCCAAACTACTGACGTTAAGGTTGGATAGGGATTTTAGTGCGTGAGAAATTTGTTCTTCACGATTGGAAAATATAACAAAAGTCTGGGGCGCTCTTTCAACACTGCTGTTTTGCTGCCATGGTGCAACGTTCGCTAGGTTTGATTTCCCGCTGCGCATTAACGCATTTAACTGAGTAGACAATGAATCTGCTGCACATCCCGACATAACTATGCACGAAGGATTGTTTTGTACCTGATCCCAAGCAGCTTTTACGCTTTGCGCACTGCCATCAATCTCAATTGCCAAGTGTGTGACGCTACGGCCACGTATGCCACCGCGGGCATTGATGTCTTGCCAAGCAGCACGACTACCCACTAAAAAGTCTTTGGATATGTCTTGCTGCGACAGTGACACGTCAACTATCTGTGCCACAGTAACGGGCGATGTTGTAGTGGCGGTCCGCTTGGTTTGGGCCTGAGCAGGCTGTGATGGCCACGCCAGAGCCGAAAGCATGACAGGCGCCGCAACTGCTAATTGCGTACTACGTACAAAGAATTGGCGGCGTTGGCGTAGAAACTTATCCGCAGTCAGCTCTAAGGACCACAATCTTCGAGTAATGGCTAGCAAATTTTTTACTATTATTTTCATAGCTGGTTGAGCAATATATTGTGCTTAGAAAGGTGATTAGTAAGTTTATTTGAGTCCCTATTGATTCGATTAGCGGCGCACTGGTGGCATGAGTACGCGGTCCACTATATGTACTACACCGTTGGTGGCACTGACGTCTGCGGTTTTCACAACTGCGTCTTCCACTGTGACGTAGTTACCTGCTTTGGACAAACCTATATTGGAACCGTTGACAGTTTT
>JAYSWJ010000158.1:0-10186 GCA_043718065.1 Polaromonas sp. | reverse complement strand
ACTGCGGACTTGGGCTACACCCGCGAGCAGGTCGGCAAGATTACGGTGAATGAGTTTTCTACTTATGTAGGCGTGGTGCGCAGCATTGGGCAGGAGGCAGCTGGGCGGTTGAATGCTACGCAGATTAAGGGGAAGGGTGTGAAGGTGCGGGTGTTGTGATTTAACCAGTCAACATGCACGGGTGCATTTTGACTGTTCACCTACGAAACATCAAGATTGTTTATAATCTTGGGTTAATTACAAATTGTCACTCGATTACCCTCCGGACCTCAATGAAATCACCATATGAATACAAAACGGTTGCTGGCGGGTGGTCTACATGGATTTCTTGCATCGCCGTCCATATGATGCTACCGTTAGTCCCATTGGGGCTAGAGAAGTTCATTGAAGGCCATTTATCTGAAAAATCTATTGCAATTACTGCAGCAATGTACGCAATTGCATTGGCGATATCTAGTCGGTGGATGTGGTATGTTTTTATAGGATTTTCCTTGAGTGTTATTTACTCCGGAATGTTCGGATTTATAACTAGAGAGGGCATGCTAGACGCAACGATGAGTCAATCAGTCGACACTAAGGGCTTATGGGCAATTGGCTTCTTGTTTCTACTGCACCTTACGGAGCGTTTTCACAGACACGTAATGCTTAGAGAGCCGTTTTTCGAGTTTATTAACCGATAATTAACATAGTGAATTTTTAACATGTCTCTTCCTTTTTCGGAAACACTAGCCATGGTTGGCTTGTCGGTTTCTTTTCTTGCTCTCACTAAGTCGATATGGACCGTTGTAAATCAATGGCACGCTGAGAATGCCTTGGTTACAGAGTTGCGACTGGTAGTTGAGAAAAGACGTGCTATAGAAAAACTACAGAGATTACAAATCGCGCTCCTTCAAGAAGACAAAATTGACAAAAAACTCCAACGCGATTTCGATGACCTTTTAGATTCAGCGATCAAACAATTACATAAAGAAACCCAGCGTAGACTGATACTGGCGGGCACAGAGCAGCCATCAGGAATTGGCCAACGGAGCTATGAACTAAAGTTAATAACTAGGGCATTGGTTAAATCAGTTTAAATAGATTGTGTGAGTGGAAATAGAATCTTCCTTCTTCCTCACATGTTCCATGTTCAGGTTCACCCAAATTGCAAAACAAAGATGCCGTGCATATCTCACTGCGCCCATCAACCCAACTGTGCCTGCAAAGTCAACCGCAGCCCCATCGCCCGCACACGCTTGATGCGGCCATAGCCAGGTAATACCTCTTCTTCCACCGAAATCAACCCTGCCAAGGCCAGCTCGTTCACGTTCGTTCATGCCGCGCTGTAGGCGGGTAGCTATGCCGGTTATGGAGTCGGCTTGCGCAAGGATGGCGCGAAACAAGTCCGGGCGGGCGCGGTGAGCACGCGCAGCAAGTCCGCTGGTTCTTCAAAGGTGATGACGGTTTTGCGGGGCAGGCGTTTGCCTGCGTCGGCTGCTTTGGCGATGCGGCGGCCACGGGCAAAGAAGTCTGGCTCTAAGGTGGCTTTAATCATGGCGTTTTTCATTGACAAATTCTCAGCAACAGTCAATCGACCTCAAGTCAACAAAATAACACTAAATATAGTACACTATTAAGCATCAAATACAGTAAATAATCTCCATGGAACAACTCTTTGCCAACCGCTCCATCAGCGTGACCGAACTCAAACGCAGTCCTACTTCGGTCATTGAGCAAGCGGGCACGGAGGCGGTAGCAGTGCTTAACCACAATCGGCCTGCGGCTTATTTGGTACCTGCGGTCACTTACCAAAACATGCTGGCGCAGCTGGAAGTGCAACGATTGCGCAGTGCAGTGGCGGCAAGCCGCGCCGATCCTCGGCCTGATGTGTCTGCCAAAGAAGCGTTTGCCAAGGTTAAAAGAGCGATTTTGAAGAAGAAATGATTTCATTGATTCTTATTTAAAGTTAAAGGAGTCACACAACTATGACCACCATACATGCCATTGAACAGGCTGTGCAAAAGCTGCCTATGGCCGAGCTTGCCGAGTTTCGGCGCTGGTTTGTGCAGTTTGACGAAGCTGCTTGGGATGCGCAGATTGAAGCCGATGCGGGTGCTGGCAAGCTGGACGCACTGGCTTCTGAAGCCTTGGTCGAATACCAAATCGGTAAGGCGCGCCAGCTTTGAAGCATTTTGCCTCTGCAAAATTCTGGCAACACTTTGATGCCCTGCCACAAGATATTCAAACCATTGCGCGCGGTAATTTTGAACTGCTTAAACAAAATCCATCTTACCCATCGCTGCAATTTAAACCTGTGAAGAATGGCGCGTTTCGCAGCGTGCGCGTTAACCTAGGCTATCGCGCTTTAGGTGTTCCAGTGGCTGAGGGTGTGCAATGGTTTTGGATTGGCAGCCATGCTGATTACGATAAATTGTTAGGCTAGAAAGTTTAGTAGATAGCGAACTTGCCATGACCCCCCACACCTCCCAAACCCTCTGGTTCCGAGGTGAGCAAAACTTCTTGGACAACCATTACAGCCGCCAGCATGTGCTGCGGTTTGATGGTGGCTCTGAGATGGCGGGGTCGTCGTCGCCGCATGTGGTGCCGTTGCCGTATTCGGATGCATCGGCGGTGGACCCGGAGGAGATGTTTCTTGCGTCGCTGTCTAGTTGCCACATGCTGTGGTTTTTGTCCGTTGCGGCTAAGCGCAAGTTTTGTGTGGATCGGTACTTTGATGCGGCGTCGGGGGTGATGGACAAGCATGCCGATGGCAAGCTGTTTGTGTCTGTGGTGACGCTGCGGCCTGATGTGCAGTTCTCAGGCGACCACCTGCCGTCGCGCGCCGACATTGACGCGATGCACCATGCGGCGCATGCGGATTGCTTTATTGCCAATTCGGTGAAGACGCAGGTGCTGTTTGCTCCTGTGTACGGTGTTTAAAGGTCGAGTTATTATGAGAAATAGGCCAGTAACCCAAGTAAATCCTGCTCAAGCAGCTATTAAATTAATAGTCACTTAATTTTTAATCCTATCATCGTAGGGTCATCGGGTGGGTACTTCAAACCTAGCGACTTGAGCTTGTCGCGCACCATGGTGGCGATCATCAGGTTGCGGTGGGTTTTAGAATCTGCGGGCACTACCGTCCACGGGGCGTGGGGTGCGCTGGTAGCGCCCAGCAGGGCGGCGTAGGCTTTTTGGTAGTCGGCCCACTGCTTGCGCACTTCTAGATCGCCGTGGCTAAACTTCCAGCGTTTTGTGGGGTCGTTGATGCGTTCTTGCAGGCGCGCGCCTTGCTCTTTAAAGCTGATGTGCAGCATAAACTTCATCACGGTGGTGCCGGTCTCGCACAGCATGCGTTCAAAGTCGTTGATGTGCTGCATGCGCTGGCGGGTTTGCTCAGGGGTGATCCAGCCGTTGACCACGGGCACTAGTACATCTTCATACTGGCTGCGGTTAAAAATCATCACCTCGCCCGCAGCGGGTGCGTGCTGGTGAATGCGCCACAGGTAGTCGTGTGCACGCTCAGCCTCAGACGGGGCCTTCCAGCCGATGGCGTGCACACCCAGTGCGGTGGTGTGGCCAAACACGCCGCGTATGGTGCCGTCTTTGCCAGACGTGTCAGTGCCTTGCAAAATAACCAGCAGCTTGTGGCGGCGGTCGGCGTACAGCAGGTCTTGCAGCGTGTCGATTTCTAGGGCCAGCGCATCTAAACTGGCTTTGTCTTTAACTTTGTCACCGCTTGAAAACGGCTTAGCTGCAGTGTCGCACTTGGCCAGTGCAAAAGGTTTGCTTTTGCTACCTGTGGGTGGCTGCCACGGGGCTAGCAAAGCGGTTTGTTTTTTGGATGTGGCGGCCATGCAAAACTCCTGTGGTGGTGGGGTGGCTGGGCCGTAACTCAAATTGGCCCGGCTATCCCACCATCCTAGCCAAGCCTTGCGATAAGTCAAGCTAAGTCAACATGGTCATGCTAATTGAGTAAGCCCGCCGCGCACGCACGCTTAACGCGCACGCATTTCATGCACCTTAGCTTAAGATTTTTTGTAGGCCCGCACCACTTGCCGTTGCTCGCCCAAGCCTTCAATACCTAGCGTCATCACGTCGCCTGGTTTTAAATATCTAGGTGCTGGCTTACCATCTTTTTTCACACCCATGCCCACACCGGGCGGCGTTCCGGTGGTAATCACATCGCCGGGCAGTAGCGTCATAAATTGGCTGACGTAGCTGACGATTTTGGCCGCGCCGAAGATCATGGTCTTGGTGTTGCCGGTTTGCAAACGCTGGCCGTTCACGTCTAGCCACATAGCCAGCTTTTGCACGTTGGCCACTTCGTCTTTGGTTACCAGCCACGGGCCGATAGGGCCAAAGGTGTCGCAGCCTTTGCCTTTGTCCCACTGCGGGCCGCGCTCTAGCTGGTATTCGCGTTCGCTCAGGTCGTTGATCAGCGTGTAGCCTGCGACAAAATTCAAAGCGTCTTTTTGGCTAACGTATTGCGCCTTGGTGCCAATGACGATGCCCAGCTCTACTTCCCAGTCGGTTTTAACCGAACCTTTGGGCAGCATCACGTCGTCGTTAGGCCCCTGAATACAGGTGGTGGCCTTCATGAAGACGATAGGTTCTTTGGGAATAGGCATGCCTGCCTCGGCAGCGTGGTCTGAATAGTTCAGGCCAATGGCGATGAATTTGCCCACATTAGCTACCGGGCAACCCATGCGAGGCTTGCCGCGCACGGCGGGCAGTTTGTCGGTTTTAAGTTTGGCTATTTTCTTCAGCACTGCATCGCCCAGCTGCGCTGCGCCAATGTCGGGCAGTACAGCGCTTAGGTCGCGCAGCACGCCCTGTGCGTCAATAAGGCCGGGTTTTTCTTTGCCGGGGTTGCCGTAGCGAACGAGTTTCATATTTTGGTTTCCTGGTGTGGTGTGAGCCCTGCGATAAGCTTGGGGCAAACGTGGGGGTGTGGTGATCTTAATGCAGTGCGCGCTTTGAAGGTTGATATTCTTAGATTGTGAGCTGCGGCAATGACGTAGATTGCGAGGATTGAAGATTGATATTCTTGTAAGGGACCTGGCAGGCGGTGCTACTTCAGCTACGCGGCTGTCCCCCGTGTTGGCCTAAGGCCAACTCCTCCTCCTTGATGCCGCTACGCTGAAGTAGCACCACCTGCCGGGTCTTGGAAGCGTGGCGGGTGTTCAACGGTGGCATGCCGAGTATGGTCACTACCTTGGTGCTTTGCAGTTTTGTGTAGTGATCATTTCGCATCAGCTGGGTCTCTTGGTGGTGAGATAGCGTATGCCAACCGCCCACCTACTGGAGTGACCCAAAATCGGGCGGTCGGCATACGCTATCTAACTTGCTAGTATGGTAGCGCGCTACCGGTAGTCATCGGAAAGTCTACGACGGCACTAGGCCCAGTCACTAAATAATTCTCACCGAAACATGGGCTGTTCAAGCCAAGCAAAGAACAATGTGACGAGTCGGGTCCGTCTCGATGAAAAATACGCAGAGAGGCGCGCGGTACAAAAGTTAGCCATATACAACCTAGTTTCGCGCGTGTTCTCGGAGTATTTTTCGCGAAAGAGATGCCCGGCTCGAGTCCAGCTTGCCGGTGCGCACGCAAGGCGAGCGAACCAACTCTCCAGAGAGACAAAAGAGTCCAGCTCCGCAGCAACAAAATTAGCCCAAAGACCAACGCACGCAAACCTTTAAGGCAGCGCCCGAACCGCGTCACCCGCCACAGCAAACACGCGGTCGCGGCCTGTGCCGTTGGCTAATCCATCCCGCCGCTCTATGGGGTGCATGCCGGTGAAGCTGCCAAAGGCGGGCAAGATGCCCACCGGGTGCGCTGCCTCGTCGCCTAGCCAAAAGCAGGGCAGGCGCAGACGGTCGCGGCCACGGCCTTGCACGGTAATGCAGGGGTGCCAGTGGCCTGCCAGTACGTAAGCACCAGCGATTTGCTGCGGATGGTGGCACAGCGCTAGCGGGCCGGGCGGGCGGGTGCCAAGCGCGGTCTGTGCCGCTGCAGTTGGCCCAGCTGCCTGCAACATCAAAGGCTCGTCCACCACATCAATCTGCAGCGCCGCCGGCGGGTCGCCTGCATGCGCGTCATGGTTGCCGCGTACTAAGGTGAGCGCAATGTCCGCATGCTGCGCGCGCCATGCCGCGATAGCGCCTTGCGTGCTGGCAGCGTGCGCGCGGGCAGAATGCAAAAAGTCGCCCAAAAAAATAATGCGCTGCGCCTGCGTGGTGGCCAGTAGCTGCGAAAGAACGTTTAAATTCTCGGTGGTCGTGCCGCTGGGCACCGGCACGCCCAGTGCGCGAAAGCTGCTGGACTTGCCAAAATGCGCATCGGCTACCAGCAGCGTGCGCAGGGCCGGCAGCTCTAGCGCGCCGCTGGGGTGCAGCACGGCGGCATGGCCAAATAATGTGATGGGAAGCACTGTTTTATAAGCCTTTTAGGGCTTTGAGGCCGTAGAACCTGCTCAAGCAGCTATGCAATTGATAGTAATAGCCGACTAACCGACTAGCCCAGCCAAGCTGGCCTCTAAATACTCAGTCGGCACGCGCTTAAAACCCGAACGCGCGTAGCGCTGCAGACGGCCAATGCAAAACGACACCAGCACTGAAGCGCGTACGTTGGCGTCTGCTGTGGGCGCGGCGCTGCCCGTAGCCTCGCCCAGCTCGCGCAGGGCTTGCTTGAAGGTGCTCTCCAGCTTGTCAAACAGCTGGTTCATGCGCTGGTGCAGGCGCTCGTTTTCAAACACCAGCGCGTCGCCCACCATCACGCGGGTCATGCCAGGGTTTTTCTCGCCAAACTGCAGCAGCATGGTGATGATTTTGTTTAAACGGGCAGTGGGCTGGGTTTCGCGTTCGGTGATTTGGTTGACCAATCCAAAGACGGTTTGCTCGACAAACTCGATCAAGCCTTCAAACATTTGCGCCTTGCTGGCAAAGTGGCGGTACAGCGCGGCCTCGGACACATCCAGCTTGGCGGCCAGGGCTGCAGTGGTCACGCGCTCGGCACCGGGCTGCTCTAGCATGGTGGCCAGGGCTTGCAGTATTTGCACGCGGCGCTCGCCCGGCTTAGGACGCTTGCGGGGGGCGGCTTCTGCCGAAGTGTTGTCGGTAGAGTTGGTAGTTACTTCGGTCATAGGCTTGGTGCTGATTGAATGCGTAGTGTGCTGGGTGGCGGCCAGTGCGGTCACACCTTGCGTGTTATTTTGTAATGATTCTCTCACAGCGCAGCGTCTGTGCACGCCCATTATTGGGCGCGAATACCTCGGGTAAACGCGGGTGCGCGCAGGTGCGGCGGGATGGTGGGCGCTGTGGTAGTGAACCACACGCTGACTTTCAGGCCACGGCCTTGGGGCGCGCTTGCCTGCGCCGGGTCGGTCGTGGCTGCCACCTGGCCTGCAGCCCTTGTGTCGCCAGCCACGATTGTCGATGGGTTAAGCGGCCCTTGAGACGGATAGTGGTCTTCTAGCACCAACTGTGTGCCGTGCAGGTGCGCAATTTCTTCGGCAATGGCCAGGCCCAGGCCTGTGCCTTCGCCACTGCTGCCTTGCACGCGGTAAAAGCGCTCTAGCACGTGGGCGCGCTCGTGCACGGCGATGCCGGGGCCGTCGTCGCACACCTCTAGCAGCAGGCCGCTGGAGTCGCGCGCGCAGCGCAGCGTAACGCTGCCGCCCGCAGGGGTGTAACGCAGCGCGTTGTCGCACAGGTTGGTTAGCAGCTCGCGCAGCAGCCATTCGTAGCCCTGCACGATCAGCGCGCCATGGCCATCGTGATCGTCAACTTCAGCGTCCAGCCCCAGGTCAATACCTTTGGCCGTGGCGGCGTCTAGCTGCTGCTCTAGCACGCTGGCACATACGGCTTGCAGATCGACGCTGTGCATCGGCTGGCTGCCTGCCGACTGCGCATCGGCCCGCGACAAAGCCAGCAATTGGTTGGCCAGCTGGGAGGTGCGGCGCGTGGCGTTGCGCAGGCGGTTAATCTCGCTTGCTTCTAATTTAATAGCTGCTTGAGCAGGATTTACATGGGTTGCACCGCTATTTTCTGTATAAATAGAGGCATTGGGGGCGTTTACCGCCTGCGCCCACGCCTCTACTTGCGCTTGCAGGCCTGCCAGCGGCGTGCGCAGCTGGTGCGCTGCATCGGCAATAAAACGGCGCTGGGTTTGGGTTTGCGCGTCGACCAGTGCAAACAAGCGGTTCAGCGAATGAACCAGCGGGCGCACCTCTTCGGGCGACTCGTCAATGTCTATTGCGCTCAGGTCGCGCGGCGATCTGTTTTCTAGCGCGTCTTTTAAAGCCAGCAGTGGCTGCAGGGCGCGCTGCACGGCCCAGTTAACAGCCAAGCCTGCCGCAATGATCAGCAGCACGTTGGGTAGCAGCACCTTGAGCAGCAGCGAGCGCAGCCAGTTTTGCCGAATGTCGGAGCCGTCAGCCAGCATCACCACCAGCTCGCCCACGGCGGTTTGGCTGCGCTGCGCGACGATGCGGTAAGTGACGCCGCCTTCAATTTCGCTGTGAAATTCAGGCTCGGTGGTGGACGGGGTGGGCGAGGTCATCCACGCATTGCCTACCAAGATGCGCCCGTCTATGGTGGCCAGCCCCCAAGCAGATTTGCCTTGGCCGTCTTTGACAAAATCTTCAATGGCCGGGGCCAGCAGCACCACGGGCGCGTCCAACGCTTCTTTGCCCTGCGCCACCACCGACCCGGCCATCAAGCGCACCAGTCGTTCCAGTTGCTGGTCTTGCTGTACGGCGGCGCTGCCTGCTGCCTGGTAGTCAAACCAGGCGCTCACGCAGGCCAGCACGGCCAGCGGCAGCAGCAGCATGATGAGCAAACGCCTGCGCAGCCCGGCCATCACGCTGGGTGCTGCGTTGGGCATGGGTTGGGCTGGTTGGGTTGTGTGGGCTGGGTTAGGCGCGATGTCTGCAGCCGTGTTTGTCCCGCCAGGCGCGGGCTGTGCCGCAACCTCTGGCTGGTTTTTAGCAGAGCTGCTGTTGTGTGCCATGGCGACAGGGTTTAGCGGGGTTGGTCTATGCCGTGGGCGTTGCAGGGTTGGCTGGCACCGCCGCCGTGCCAGCCGCATCGTCAAGTAGTTCTAGCCGGTAGCCAAAGCCGCGAATCGAGCGCAGCGCAATGCCATACGGCTCCAGCTTGCCGCGCAGGCGCGAGATATACACCTCAACCGCGTTGGCCGTAATCTCTTTGTCCCAGCCGGTTAGTGCGGCCAAAATTTTGTCTTTGGCCGCAGGTTTAGGCGCTTGCAGCATCAGGTATTCCATCACCGTCCATTCGCGCGGCCCCAGCTCTATCGGCTGGCCGCGGGCATGCGCTTGGCGTAGCGCAGTGTCTAGCGTGAGGCTGCCAAAGCTAACACTGGCCGACGTAGCCGCCTGCGACCGGCGCAGTAGCGCCCGCAGGCGCGCCAGCAGCTCGGGCAGCTCAAACGGTTTGACCATGTAGTCGTCGGCCCCCATGTCCAGGCCCTGCACGCGGTCTTGCAGCGCGTCGCGTGCGGTCAAAATCATCACCGGCAGGGTGTAGCCGCTTTGGCGCATTTGCCGCGTCAGCTCTAGCCCATCACTGCGTGGCAGGCCAATGTCGATAATCGCCGCATCAAAGGTGTCTGCTGCCAGCGCCTGCAAGGCTTTTTCGGCACTGCCCACCCAGTCCACCGCATAGCCCGCGCCCGACAACCCCAGCTTGATACCGCTGGCCACCATCACATCGTCTTCGACAAGTAGCAGTCTCATAATTCTTTTTTAAATGGGGTCAGATCACAATTAATTTTTGTTTCTTTGGGGTCAGATCAAAATTCAGGAAGGTCATGTTTTCACAGCGCGAGAATCATAACGAAATTTTGCTCTGACCCCAACTGATCAGTCTTAGTGACTTCTGATCATCGTGCCATAAGCCTGGTCCGTCAAAATCTCCAGCAACATGGCATGCGGCACGCGGCCGTCCACAATGTGCACCGCGTTGACTCCGCTCTTGGCGGCATCCAGTGCGCCCGCGATTTTTGGCAGCATGCCGCCCGAGATGGTGCCATCCGCTATCAGCTCGTCAATTTGCTTGGCTGTCAAGTCCACCAGCAGCTTGCCTTGCTTGTCCAGTACGCCGCTGATGTTGGTCAGCATCATCAGCTTTTCAGCACGCAGCACGGTGGCTAATTTGGCCGCCACCACGTCGGCGTTGATGTTGT
>JAYSWJ010000157.1:0-62161 GCA_043718065.1 Polaromonas sp. | reverse complement strand
TTGGCTAAAAACTGCGCTGTTAGCTGGGAGGGCACCCACATCAACATCGTCGACACCCCCGGCCACGCCGACTTTGGCGGTGAAGTAGAGCGCGCTCTGTCCATGGTGGACGGTGTGGTGCTATTGATCGACGCGGTAGAAGGCCCCATGCCGCAAACCCGCTTCGTTACCAAGAAGGCTTTGGCACTGGGCTTGAAGCCTATCGTCGTGGTCAACAAAGTAGACCGTCCAGGTGCGCGCCCAGACTACGTGATCAACGCGGCTTTTGAGCTGTTTGACAAGCTCGGTGCTACCGAGGAGCAGCTAGACTTTCCTGTGGTGTACGCATCGGGCCTGAACGGCTGGGCCACCATGGAAGAGGGCAACGCAGGTGAGCAGTGGGGCAAAGACCTGGCTCCTTTGTTTAACACCGTGCTCAGCCACGTCAAAGCGCACGCCGGCGACCCAGCGGCACCTTTGCAGTTGCAAATCTCCAGCATGGACTATTCCAGCTATGTCGGCAAAATTGGCGTAGGCCGTATCAACCAAGGCACCTTGAAAATGCCACAAGACGTGGTGATGGTCACCGGCATGGACGGCACGCCCGTCAAGTGCCGTATCAACCAAGTGCTGACTTTTGAAGGCCTGGAGCGCCGTCCGCTCGAAGCGGGTGAAGTGGCCATGCCAGGCCATATTGTGCTGATCAACGGCATTGAAGACATTGCGCTAGGCGTAACGATCACCGACCCACTGTCACCCCAGCCGCTGCCGATGCTCAAAGTGGACGAGCCTACGCTGACCATGAACTTTTGCGTTAACAACTCGCCACTGGCGGGCCGTGAAGGCAAGTTTGTCACCAGCCGCCAGCTGTACGACCGATTGCAGCGCGAGCTGCAGTCCAACATGGCACTGCGGGTGAAAGAAACCGACGAAGACGGTATTTTTGAAGTCTCAGGCCGTGGTGAACTGCACCTGACCATTTTGCTGGAGACCATGCGCCGCGAAGGCTACGAGCTGGCTGTGGGCAAACCGCGCGTAGTGTTTAAAGAAATCAATGGCGAAAAGTGCGAGCCTATCGAGATGCTGACCGTGGACATCGAAGAGCAGCACCAAGGCGGCGTGATGCAAGCCCTGGGCGAGCGCAAGGGCGACTTGGCCAACATGGAGCCAGACGGCCGTGGCCGCGTGCGTCTAGAGTACCGCATCCCTGCGCGTGGTTTGATCGGCTTCCGTAACGAGTTTTTAAACTTGACGCGCGGAACCGGCTTGGCCAGCAACATTTTTGACAGCTACGAAGCTTTCCGTGGTGAGATCCCGGGCCGTAAAAACGGCGTGCTGATATCGATGGACGAGGGCGAAATTGTGACCTACTCGCTAGGCAAGCTAGATGACCGTGGCCGCATGGTTGTAAAAGCCGGCGACCCAGTCTACGAAGGCATGATTGTCGGCATACACAACCGCGACAACGACTTGATTGTTAACGCTGTGCGTCAAAAGCAGTTGACCAACTTCCGTGTGTCGGGCAAAGAAGACGCGATCAAGATCACGCCGCCGATTATTCTGACGCTGGAAACTGCGGTGGAATTTTTGGAAGATGACGAGTTGGTGGAAATCACGCCTAAGTCGATTCGCTTGCGCAAGCGCTACTTGAAAGAGCACGAGCGTAAAAAGGCGGGTCGCGGTTAATTTGTACCACGCAGAGAACTTCTAAAACCGAATACAGGCCGCTAAGGGCGCTAAAGTTACGCGAAGGACGCGAAAAGAATACAAAATTGTGTGGCCTTAATGGGTCGCTGCAGAACTGAGCTTTTATTTATCTTGGTTTCTTTTTGGGTTTTATTTTGCGACTTTTGCGTAACCTTCGCGCACTTCGCGGCCTGTCCACGTTTTATCTACGATAAATTGACGTGATGAAGATATGAAACTCACCCACAGCAAAGCCGTCCTAGTAATGATCGTCGTCACTCTAATGTGGTCGATCGCAGGCGTCGTGACGCGGCAGCTTGAGCATGCCAAGAGCTTTGAAGTGACTTTTTGGCGTAGCTTCTTTACCATGGTGTCGCTGCTGGTTATTTTGCCGCTGTGGCAAGGCAAAGACGTGTTTCGCAACATGCATTGGTCTAGCAAGTCTTTTTGGATATCTGGCGTGTGCTGGAGCGTGATGTTTACTGCATTCATGATCGCCTTAACACTCACGACGGTGGGCAATGTATTGGTGACGATGGCAGTGGGCCCATTGTTTACTGCACTCATGGCGCGCATATTTATAGGGCACCGCTTGCCCGCACGCACTTGGGTAGCCATCGCCGTGGCTGGTGCAGGTATTGCCTATATGTTTGGGTCGCAAATGAACATGGGTGCGCCGGGTGCATTGATCGGCTGCCTAGTGGCGCTAATGGTGCCCATAGCGGCCGCAACGCACTGGACCGTCCTACAAAAAGCGCAAGCCCATGGCGACCAGATTGATTTGGTGCCTTGTGTGCTGGTGGGTGCGGTCATTTCATCGTTAGTTACCTTGCCGTTGTCGTTTCCGTTTACGGCTTCGGGCCAAGATGTAGCTTGGCTTGGCCTGCTAGGCTTAGTGCAGCTGGCTATTCCTTGCATCTTGGCCGTGGTCTGCGCGCGCGTGCTCAAAGCACCTGAGGTGTCGCTGCTAGCGCTGCTGGAGGTTATTTTTGGCATAGCGTTGGCGTGGATTGGTGCCAATGAAGTTCCCGGCAAGACGGTACTGTTAGGTGGTGCGCTGGTGATCGGCGCGCTGCTGGCTAATGAAATTCTCGGTTGGATGGAGAAAACTAATGCGGTCTGAAAAACATATTTTGACCGAAGTGCGCGGCTGCGCGGGGTTGATCACGCTCAACCGTCCCCAGGCGTTGAACGCATTGTCTTTGCCTATGATCCGCGACATCACTGCGGCTTTGCTAGAGTGGAAACTTAACCCATCCATCAAACTAGTGGCTATACGCGGCATGGGTAAAAATCCTGCGCACGCCACTGACAGCAGTGCGCCAGCATTCACACCATTCGGCAGTTTTTGTGCAGGCGGCGACATTCGTTTTTTCCACCAGGCCGCATTGTCTGGTGACCCAGCGCTGGAAGACTTCTTTACAGAAGAATATGCGCTTAACCATTTGATCCACACTTACCCTAAACCTTATGTAGCCTTTATGGATGGCATCGTCATGGGTGGCGGCATGGGCATTAGCGTAGGTTCTAGCCATCGCATCGTGACTGAGCGCACCAAGATGGCGATGCCCGAAACGGGTATCGGGCTGTTCCCCGACGTGGGTGGAGGTTACTTTTTAAGCCGTTGTCCGGGCAGGGTAGGTGAGTATTTGGCCTTAACTGGGCAAATGATGGGCGGCGGCGAAGCGGTGGCTAATCATTTAGCCGATGCCTTGGTCGACAGTGTTGCGTTAGCTGGTTTGTGGGACGAGCTGCCTGCCATCAACGATGCGTCGCGCGCATCTATCACTGCATTAATTGCTACAAAAGAAATAGCTGCTAGAGCAGGATCTACTTGGGTTACAGATCAAAATAGCATAAAAATAGAGGCTATTTTTTCCCTCAATACAGTCAAAGAAATCATAGATGCGTTGAGCCAAGATGCTTCACCGTGGGCCACTGACACAGCCGCCACACTACGCAAACGCTCGCCACTCATGCTGCACGTGGTGCTAGAACTCATCCGCCGCGCCCGCAGCCTGAGCCTGGCTGACGACCTGCGCCTAGAGCGCGACTTGGTACGCCACTGCTTTCACACCGCACACTTGCAGCGTGCGGGTGCAAGCAGTGAGACTGTAGAAGGCATTCGCGCACTGGCTGTAGACAAAGACCATGCACCCCAGTGGAACCCAGCGCGAATTGAAGACGTGACTATCGAGATGGTGCAGCCATTTTTTCGAAGCCCCTGGCCAGTAGCCGCGCATCCGTTGCACCACTTGATTTAATGTATCGGCCGCATCAATTCGGCACGGCATCTGTCCACGGTTGGCGTGCAGGGTTTGGGCCAACGGCTCTTTAAGCGCGCTTTAAGTTTTTCATCGCCCGTTCTACCTCACGCTTGCCTTCGCGGTCGGCCACTACATTGCGCTTGTCATGCTCTGCCTTGCCTTTGGCCAGTGCAATTTCACATTTCACGCGGCCGTTTTTCCAGTGCAGATTAATGGGTACCAGCGTGTAGCCTTTTTGCTCTACCTTGCCTACCAAGCGGCGAATGTCGTCTTTCTTCATCAGCAGCTTTTTGGTGCGCACGCTGTCGGGGTTGACGTGGGTTGACGCGGTTTTAAGCGGGTTGATCTGGCAGCCCAGCAAAAATAGTTCACCCTCGCGAATCATCACATAGCCATCAGTCAGCTGCACCTTGCCATTGCGCACGGCTTTAACTTCCCAGCCCTCCAACACCATGCCGCACTCAAAGCGTTCTTCAAAAAAGTAATTGAACGCGGCTTTTTTGTTGTCTGCAATACGTGAATCGCCAGTGGCGGGTTTCTTTTTAGTGGACGATTCAGGCTTATTTGTCATACGAAATAGTGGTGGCTGTGCTGCCCAAATACAATTGGGCCATAAACTAGTATTTTAAGAACTCTTAACGCTCGCTGCCGCCCCTTACGTGAAAACTGTCAATAAGTCTGTCCTGATTTGGTACAGCGCTGCCCAAATGTTCGATTTGGTCGTCGATGTGCCCAGCTATCCCAAATTTCTACCATGGTGTGATGCCGCTAGCGCGCTGCAACAAACGCCTGCGGGTGCCATGGCCGAGGTTAGCATCAACTTTGGCGGCTTGAGGCAAGTGTTTAGCACACTCAACAACCACGTTATCGAGGACTCGGGCCTGCGCTTGGTCAAAATGCAGCTGGTTAAAGGCCCGTTTTCGTCGCTGCATGGCAGCTGGAAGTTCACACCCGTAGGCGAACCCGGCCAAAACGCCTGCAGGGTAGAGTTGCAGTTGCACTACGGCTTTAACAGTCCCGCCCTGGCCGCTTTAGTAGGCCCAGTGTTTGACAAAATCGCCACCACTTTGGTAGACGCTTTTGTCAAACGGGCAGAGCAGGTGTATGGCTAACTTGCCGCCCGCCGCCACTGCGGCAAGCACTGGAACCACAGCGTCAACCACTGCGTCAACCATTACCGTCACTATTTGCTACGCGCCCGCAGCCCGGCAGGTGCACCTGCACACACTACACCTGCCTGCTGGCGCACAAGTGCGCGACGCGCTGGCGCTGTGTGCTACTGATTCACGCTTTGCCAACGCTGTAAGCCAAATAGTGGCCGCCAAGCTGCACTGTGCACTGCGGGGCGTTAAAGCCAGCGCAGACCAGCTGCTGCACCAAGACGACCGACTTGAGCTGTGCCGAGATTTGCGGGTAGACCCCAAAGTGGCAAGGCGTGAGCGCTTTGCCAAGCAAGGTGCGCGCACCACAGGCCTGTTTGCCAAACGCAGGCCCGGCGCTGGGGCAGGGTACTAGTTAGCGCCCCTGGGCATGCCTGCAGCCTAGTTTATGCAATATTTAGTAGTGTTTTAGGCCGTTCAGGCCGTAGAACCTTCTCAAGCAGCTATTTTATTAATAGCAAAATATAGCTTTTTAGTACTGTGATAAAAAGTACTACTAAACGTGCCACCCAACAGCGCTTTGGTTAAAGTCAACCCCTGAATAAAACCAAGTGTTTTTGTCAGGTATTAAGACTTAGACGCCTTCTAAATCATCGTTTAGCGCCTAAAAACTTCACTTTAGTACGCTACATTTCCAGTGCGTTTTAGGCCATTCAAGCCGTAGATACTGCTCAAATAGCTATGGTATTTATAGTACTTTGCAGGCCTGCCCAGGTTATCGCGCCCGCACGTGCACCCGCGCCTACCCGTGTCAAATCTACCCATTCTGTAAAGCTTTGAAAAGCTGCTTCTTTTTAGTACTTTCGATATTTGACATCCGCACTCGTATGCAAACATTACATAACAGCTAGTTTTATCTAGAAGCAAAATGTCGCTATTCCGCCCCGAGGTACAACAGGCCCAATCAGCCCAATGGCTGGGCACCGTGCGCCTGACGCGGCCCCTTAGCTTTACCACCATCACGCTAGCCGCGCTAGGCATTGCCGCCTTGCTAGCTGCCTTTGCCACCTGGGGCGAGGTCAACCGCAAAAGCAAAGTCAGCGGCCTGTTGGTGCCGCAAGGCGGCTTGCTTAACATCACCGCCCCTGTGTCGGGCGTGCTGGGCGACCTGCGCATGGCCGAGGGCGACACCGTACAAGCCGCTGCCGTGCTGGCCATCATCAACACCGAGCGCCAAAGCAACCTAGCGGGTGCCCAAGGCTTAGGCACAGGTATAGGTGCCTCCACCGTAGGCGAGCCCAGCCTGCTAGCCGCCCAGCAAATAGCCCTGCGCCAGCAAAGCCTACAGGCCGAGCGCAGCCTGCGCCAGCTGCAAACCACCCAGCGCGAACAAGCGCTAACCGACCGCATCACCACCCTGGCCGCGCAAAGCCGCCAAGCCCAAGAAGAACTGACCCTGCAGCGCAGCCGCGTAGCCCTGGCGCAAAAGTCGGTAGAGCGCTACACCCAGCTGGCCAAAGAAGGCTTTATGTCCGACATACAGCTGCAAGCCAAGCAAGAAGAACTGATCGACGCCAGCGCCCGCCAACAAAGCCTAGAGCGCAGCCGCCTGGCCCTGCAACAAGACAGCCAAGCGCTGATGGGCGAACGCACCGCGCTCAAAAGCCAGCTAGCCAGCGACACCGCCCAAATCGAGCGCAGCCAGTTCACCCTGGCGCAAGAATCCAGCGAGAACGCCACCCGCAAAAGCGTGGTGATTACCGCGCCCAGTTTGGCATCTACCATCACCCACCTTGTTGCCAGCTCTGTCGCTAACCTCAGCATGCCCGGCGTGCCCAGCAGATCAGGCGCGGCCACCATCACGTTGGCTAAAGCAACCACCACCTCAGCGGCAGCTACTGCCTACAAAGTCACCGCCCTCAGCGTGCGCCCCGGCCAAGCCGTGCAGGCGGGGCAAACCATCGCTACGCTGGTGCCTGTGGCACTGTCAGTGAATGGTAAACAAGCCAGCCAAGCCATCACTGTCGAGGCCCACCTGTTTGCCCCCAGCCGCACCGCTGGCTTTCTGCAGCCCGGCCAAACTGTGTACCTGCGCTACGCCGCCTACCCCTACCAAAAGTTTGGCCTGCACACCGGCCACGTCACCGCCGTATCAGACACGCCGTTTGCCGCCAACGAGCTACCACCCAACCTAGCCAGCCAGTTGATGGCGCAAAACCAAGGCAGCGAGGCGCTGTACCGCATCAACGTGCAGCTAGACGCCCAAAGCATCACCAGCTACGGCGATGCCATTGCACTCAAACCCGGCCTGACGCTGGAAGCCGACGTACTGCAAGAGCGCCGCAAAGTGTGGGAATGGGCGCTAGAGCCGCTGCTAGCGGCTAGAGCCAATGCGAAGATTTTGAGTTCCACCAAATAAACCATAAAACCAAGAAAGCATGGAGATGAACATGGAGAAGAGCATGGAGATGAGCATGGAAAAATTTAGTGTTATTAATGATTATTTAGAAAAAGAAAAATTGGAGGCGTTGCAAAACTTTTTTCAGGCCAATGTGTTTTGGACTTATGGCTGGCAGTCCAACGTTCAGCAATCGCCCTTTGGCCACTGGAACCACGATTTTTTAAAGACCAAACGCACTAACCAAGACGATGCTGAGCACGTATTGCTTGAAAATGATGCTGTCGCCCCCATACGCGACCTCTGGTTGCAACTCAAAGCAGATTTATTGATGGGTCACACATTAGTGCGTTGCTATGCCAACGCGCATACCTACGGTGTAGACGGCGCACCACATACCGACAGCCGTACTGCAGGTAACTACACCACTATTTGCTACGTCAACCCTGTGTGGAAACCCGAGTGGGCAGTTGAGACAGTGTTTATTAACGATCTAGGCGATATTGCACACGCCGTGTTGCCAAAACCTGGCCGTATAGTGCAGTTTGATGGCCGCATGGTGCACGCTGCACGCGGCCTTAGCCGCATCTGCCCTGCTATGCGCGTCACGCTGATGTTCAAAACCACTGCTTTGGGGGCTGCGCAAGATGCAACCTGAGCACAAAGCCTATTTGCTAGCCCACGGCGCAGGCAATACTGCGCACAGCGGGCATACCTTGTGGCAGCATTTGGTGGGCGTTCACAACATTTTGCAAACCAGCAAGTTCCCAGAATATTTATGCCTTGCAGGGCTTTTCCATTCTGTCTACGGCACGCAAGTATTTAAAAAAGTGACAGTCGACAAATCGCAACGCGTCCAAGTGCAAGCGCTCTTAGGTGAGCAGGCAGAAAACCTAGTAATGGCATTTTGCGAACTACCTAGGCCCAAACTTTTTGAGACCACCTTGCAGCAAGGAATTGATCCACTAGCCGATTGGATGCTGCAGTTGGACACGAATTACGACAAACAGCAATTTTTGGCAGACCTGTTGGCTCTGGAGTGCGCTAACTTGGCTGAACAAAGAACGCTACATGCATTCCCCAAGCTTGCGCAACATGCACAAGCCATAGGAATACTAGACCACGAAGGGTTCTTGATCTAGTTCAACCCGCCTCGCGAGAGGCATTTTTACACTTTGGAGTTTTTATGGAATTGAATACAACGACAAGCCATGCAACTAGCGAGGCTAAAGTGACGTCTGCCTATTGGGGCTACAGAGAACTGACTGCTGATGAAATTAGTGCAGTTGCAGGTGGTGATATTGGAGATTATGCCGACGGCGGGGATCGTGGGTATGGCGCAGGTCCTGGTGGTGGTAATGCAGGGGGTGGAGGCTTAGCTTCAAACGTTGCTGGCCCTGGTCTTGCAGCTGTTGGGGGGATGATTGCTACAGCAGCCGCAGGTAGTGTCATCGGCGCAGTAGGGGTTGGGATAGCCACTATTGGAGCGGCTATATCTTCAGTTGGTAACCAGCCCACTGGTCCAAAATCTGAGCCTGTTGGTGGCAATGCTGCCGCGCTGAACTTCAGCAGCCGCCCGCTGCGTTTAGAAATTACTGAGCTAGCCCAACTGCAACTCCCCTGCATCTTGCACTGGAACTTAAACCATTTTGTGGTGCTGACTAAAGTGGCCCGCAACCATGTGGTTATCCTTGACCCTGCTGTGGGTGAGCGCCGCTTAAAGCTAGATGAAGTGTCGCGCCACTTTACCGGCGTGGCGCTAGAGCTTACCCCCAACGCCGAGTTTGAAGCGACTGACCAGCGCAAGAAGGTAGCGCTGTCAGCCCTGACAGGTAAGGTACTGGGCCTTAAACGCTCGTTGTTCCAAGTGTTTGCCATTGCGCTGGCACTGCAACTGTTTGCCATTGCGTCGCCGCTGCTCAACCAACTGGTGGTAGACGATGCTATTGCTACGTACGACAAAGACTTGCTTACGGTGCTGGTGATTGGCTTTGCCATGCTGCTGCTGATTCAAACCCTGCTGGGCCTGGCCCGCAGCTGGATGGTGATGGCGCTGGGCATGTCGCTTAGCTTGCAGTGGGCCAGCAATGTGTTTAGCCACTTGGTGCGGCTGCCGGTAGACTTTTTGAGAAGCGGCATTTGGGCGATATCGTCTCGCGCTTTGGCTCGGTAGGGGCGATTCAGCGCACGCTCACTACTAGCGTGATAGAGGCGGTGCTAGACGGCTTGATGAGTGTGACGGCGCTGGGCATGATGCTGCTGTATTCACCCACGCTGACTGCCGTGGTGCTGGCAGCCGTAGCGGCCTACGGGCTGCTGCGCTGGGCGGCTTACCGGCCCTTCAGGGACGCGTCGGCCGAGCGGCTGGTGGTGGCCGCGCGCGAGAACACGCACTTTTTAGAAAGCCTGCGCGCTATCGTGCCACTAAAGCTATTTGGCCGCGAACAAGAGCGGCGCGCCCGCTGGCAAAACCTGTTGATCGAGGTGCAAAACCGTGATGTGCGTACCGCCAAGATGGGCATTGCGTTTTCTACGGCCAACACTTTTATCTTTGGCCTGGAGAACTTGGTGGTGCTGTGGCTGGGCGCAGGGCTGGTGATGCAAACCAGTACTTCTGCAGGCTCGCAGGGCCAGGCGGTGTTTACCATCGGCATGCTGTTTGCTTTTATCAGCTACAAAGGCCAGTTGACGGGCCGCATGAGCGCGCTGATTAACTTTGTCGTCGATATCAAAATGCTGGGCCTGCATGCTGAGCGCTTGGCCGACATTGCGCTGACCGAGCCTGAGAAAGACACCGCGCCCGACCATGCGCTAGACCACCTGCAGCCGCGCATCGAGCTGCGCAATGTGAGCTTTCGCTACGGCGAGGGTGAGCCGTGGATACTGAAAGACACCAGCCTGATGCTAGAGCCCGGCGAAAGCGTGGCGATTGTGGGGCCCAGCGGCTGCGGCAAAACCACGCTGCTCAAAATTATCCTCGGCCTGCGCAAGCCGGTAGAGGGCGAGGTACTGTACGGCGGCCTGCCAGTGCGCCAGCTGGGCCTGCAAAACTACCGCCGCCTGATAGGCACGGTGATGCAAGAAGACACGCTGCTGGCCGGCAGCATTGCCGACAATATTAGCTTTTTTGACGTGCGCAGCGACATGACGCGGGTCGAGCAGTGTGCCCAGCTGGCCGCCGTGCATGCTGACATTGCCCGCATGCCCATGGGCTACCAAACGCTGGTGGGCGACATGGGCTCGGCCTTAAGCGGTGGGCAAAAGCAACGCGTGCTGCTGGCCCGCGCCCTGTACAAACAGCGCAAGGTGCTGGCGCTAGACGAAGCTACCAGTCACCTGGACATTGCCAATGAAAAACTGGTCACCCAGGCGCTGGCCAAAATGCAAGTCACCCGCATCGTGGTAGCCCACCGGCCTGAGACCATAGCCGGTGCGCAGCGCGTGGTGGTGCTGCAAGAGGGCAAGGTACATGCACTGCGGCAAGTGAACGGACAGGGCAATGCACAAATTGGCCCTGCGGTAGAGCCTGTGCAGCCGCTAGAGCAGTTGAATGCTTAAGGGCCGCTAGTTTAGGCACTTAGAAGCCTATTGTCATATGAAATCTAGGCCGTTCAGGCCGTAGAAACTGCTCAAGCAGCTATGGAATTCATAGTAAATAGTTGTGCTTACTGGTGCGTAGAAATCTCGCATTGAAATTCAAAAACCCCACGATATGCAAGATATATCCGGGATAACCCTTACCATATTTCATGAAGTTCCTATAATTTCAGTAATCTCTGAAAATTAAGGAATCTCATGAATCTCACGCCATTAGCCCAAAGCTTTGTATTGCACTTTGGCGAGATGGGTAGCCGCTGGGGCATTAACCGTACCGTAGGGCAAATCTACGCGTTGCTGTTTGTCAGCGAAAAGCCGCTGAATGCGGACGAAATTGCCGACGCGCTGGCGTTTTCACGCTCCAACGTCAGCATGGGCCTCAAAGAGCTGGACTCTTGGCGGCTGGTGCGGCTGCAGCATTTGCCTGGTGACCGACGTGAATATTTCTCTGCGCCTGAAGACGTTTGGGCGATTTTTCGTACGCTGGCAGACGAACGACGCAAACGCGAGATTGACCCCACGCTGTCGATGCTGCGCGACGCACTGCTAGTTACGCCTACCAACGCCCCCGATGCTTTTGCCCAAAAGCGCATGGGCGATATGCATGAACTGGTAGAGCTGGTAACCGACTGGATGGCCGATGTGCAGCGGCTAGACGAACAAACCCTGCGCCAGTTAATGAAGCTGGGCGCTAAGGCGCAAAAGTTTTTAGAGTTTAAAGAAAAGCTGGGCTTAGGTGGGCGTAAGGCTGCCGAGCCTTTGCTTGGCTCTCAATTGCCAGCTGAGTTTTAAAGAGGGGATTTTTGGACGCGAAGGACGCGAAGGACGCTAAGGTTGCGCGAAGGATGCGAAAGAAGACAAAAAAAAATTACTTTTTATGAACGGGACTTAAATTTTGCTATTCATTTTGTATTTTTTTTCGCGTCCTTCGCGCAACCTTCGCGCTCTTCGCGTCCAAACGGTATTCAAACCTTCAACCTGTGATTTGATATTTTTAGGAGCAGTGCCATGACTGACACTTTCGACCCTCTCATCTTGCACCGCATTCAGTTCGCGGCGAATATGAGTTTTCACATCTTGTTTCCCACCATCACCATCGCATTGGCGTGGGTGTTGCTGTTCTTCAAACTGCGGTTTAACGCAACGCAAGATGCAAAGTGGATGCAGGCATATGCCTTTTGGGTGAAGATATTTGCACTGACATTTGCACTCGGTGTGGTCAGTGGCATCACCATGAGTTTTCAGTTTGGTACTAACTGGCCAGGCTTTATGCAGACGGTGGGCAATATTGCTGGGCCGCTCTTAGCGTACGAGGTAATGACTGCATTTTTCCTGGAAGCTACCTTCTTAGGCATCATGCTGTTTGGCACGCAGCGTGTTAGCAACCGGGTGCACACCATCGCTACATTTTTAGTGGCTTTCGGTACCAGCATGTCAGCGTTTTGGATACTGGCGCTTAATTCTTGGATGCAAACTCCACAGGGCTTTGAAATGCGGCCCGACCCCAATACCGGCGCAATGGTGGCCTACGCTACCGATTGGTTGGCAATTATTTTTAACCCCTCGTTTCCGTACAAGTTTGCGCACATGATGACGGCGTGTTTTGTTACTGTGTCGTTTATGGTGGCGGGCATCAGCGCCTACCGCTGGCTGCGTGGCGACCGCGTGCCTGCTGTGCGCGCCACGCTGCGTACCGGTGTGTTGATGGCAGCGGTGCTGCTGCCACTGCAAATCGTCATTGGCGACCTGCACGGTATTGCTACGCTAAAGTACCAGCCTGCCAAAATTGCTGCGATGGAAGGCATTTGGGAGACGCAGCGCGGCGCACCTGCCGTATTGTTTGCGCTGCCCGATGAAAAAACACAAACCAATAAATTTGAGATTGCCATTCCAAAATTGGCCAGTATTTACCTCACCCATGACATCAACGGTGAGGTGAAGGGGCTTAAAGATTTTGCAGGAAAGCACCCGCCTGTGGCCCCTGTGTTTTGGGCTTTCAGGCTGATGGTAGGCATCGGCATGCTAATGCTGGCCGTGGGCTGGCTAGGCGCATGGCAGCTTAGGAAAAAAGGCGAAGTAAAACCGTGGCTCGCGCGCGTGCTAGTAGCTATGACGTTTGCAGGCTGGGTGGCTACACTGGCTGGCTGGTACGTGACCGAGATTGGCCGCCAGCCTTACTTGGTGTATGGCGTGCTGACTACAGCGCAAGCTGCCGCTACCATTGCCACGCCCATGCTAGCGGGCACGTTGGCCATGTACCTCACCGTGTATTTGGCATTGCTGGTGGCGTATGTGTCGGTGGTGTTCTACATGGCCCGCCACGCAGGCCAGCCCGACACCGCACGGCCCCCACCTATTGAAGGCCAAGGCAGCTTTGAACCGGCTGAGCCCGGCCAGCCTAACCCGCAGCCTGCTTGATCTGCTTAAACCATACCCAAATAACCCAAGGAGCATGCTATGCACCCGCTAGTAACTTTTAACGATTGGCTGCCCGTGATCTTTATGGGCGTGATGGGCTTGGCCATGCTGGCATATGTGGTGCTAGACGGCTACGACTTAGGCGTGGGCATTTTGCTGCGCCGCGCCAGCACCGACGATAAAGATGTGATGGTCAGCTCTATCGGGCCGTTTTGGGACGCTAACGAAACCTGGCTGGTGCTGGGCGTGGGTATTTTGCTTACCTGCTTTCCGGCAGCGCATGGGGTGATTTTGGGTGCTCTGTATTTGCCTGTAGCCTTGATGCTGCTGGGGCTGATACTGCGCGGCGTAGCGTTTGACTTTCGGGCCAAGGTGGCGGCTCCGGCCAAGCCGCTGTGGAATGCGGCTTTCTACACGGGCTCGCTGCTGACCGCACTGTCGCAAGGCTGGATGCTAGGCAGCTATATTTTGGGCTTTGCCACCACATGGCAAGCCTACGCCTTTTCTGCGCTGATTGCGGTGTGCTTGGTGGCAGGCTACGCGCTGCTAGGGGCCTGCTGGTTAGTGATGAAGACCGAAGGGCCACTGCAGCTGCAAGCCGTGCATTGGGCACGCAATGCTTTGCGCCTTACCGCCGTGGGCGTGGCCGCAGTGTCGCTAGCAACACCGTGGATAAGCCAAGAAATTTTTGACAAATGGTTTAGCTTGCCCTTCATCGTGCTGCTCATTCCCATACCTGTGGCTACCTTACTGCTATTTTTTGTGATCGACCGCAGCTTGCGTCGCCTGCCAACGCGGCTGGCGCAGGGCAACCACTATGGTGATTGGGTGCCGTTTGCTAGCAGCGTGGGTATTTTTTGCTTGGCTTTTTATGGCCTAGCCTACAGCTTGTTTCCTTATCTTGTGGTTAACCGCATTACCGTGTGGCAAGCCGCTAGTGCACCCGAGTCGCTGCGCATTATTCTTGCCGGTGCGGCAGTGGTGTTGCCAGTCATCATTGGCTACACCATATTTAGCTACCGCGTATTTAGCGGCAAAACACGCCAGCTTAGTTACGGGCACCATTAGCATGCGCTTACACCTTTAACTCTTTTGTCATGGACTTGACATATGTATATCGTACAAAGTGTATGGTAACTTACGGAAATTCCATGACACTATTTACTTCACGCTACTGCGGTGGCACTGGCAAGCTATTGAAGATACTGCTGCTGGCCATGTTGTCGGCTACTTTGGTAGCTTGCGGCACTAGTGACGACCCAGCGCCCAGTACGCCGCCGCCTGTGATAGCTACTGTGCCTACTTGCACGGCAGCTGTTAGTGCCAGTGCACCATTGACCGACATCACCACCGTGCAAGGTGCTACCAGTACCAGCGCTCTGGTGTCGCAAACCGTCACGGTGCGCGGCGTAGTGGTAGGTGAGTTTCAAAACCAAACTAAAACGCAGTTAAACGGTTTTTTTATGCAGCAGGCCGTGCCTGACGCAGACCCGTTGACATCAGAAGGCGTCTTTGTCTTTGCACCTACCACCACAGTAGCCAAGCTGACGCAAGGCGACTATGTGCAGGTGCAAGGCGTGGTGGCTGAATTTGGTGCGGCAGGCAGCACCGTTACGCAGTTGTCAGGCACCGTAACCGTTAGCGTCTGCGGCAGCGGTGTAGCAGTCAAACCCACGCAAATTACACTGCCTGTAGCCAGCGACGATACGCTGGAGCGCTACGAGGGGATGTTGGTGGAATTTACCCAGCCACTGGCCGTAGCTGAATCGTTTGAGTTAGGCCGATTTGGCCAAATGATCTTGGCTTTAAACAGCCGCCAATTTAACCCCACCAATGGCAACGCCAGCGCCACGTCAGTACAAAACAAACTAGAGCGCATTGTGCTGGACGACGGCTCTACTGCGTCTAACCCTATCCCCACGCCGTACTTTAGCGCAGCGGGCAGTGCAGGTACACGCCGCGTGGGCGACACGGTGCAAAACCTGACGGGTGTCCTCAGCCACGGCTTTGGCGCATATAGAGTACAGCCCACGGTGGCCCCGGTTTTTACCCAAAACAACCCGCGCCCTGCAGCACCGCCCAGCTTAACGGGCGACATCAAGGTGTCGAGCTTTAACGTGCTAAATTACTTTACGACGCTAAGGTCTACCAACGCTAACGCACGCGGGGCCGACACCGCCGCAGAATTTACGCGGCAGCAGGCCAAAATTGTCGAAGCTATTGCAGGCCTGAACGCCGATGTGCTGGGCTTGGAAGAAATTGAAAACAACAGCGATGTAGCTACGCAAAGCTTAGTGGCTGCACTCAACGCCAAGCTGGGCGCAGGCACCTACGCAGCAGTTAACAGCGGCAAGTTTGGCACCGACGTGATAAAGGTCGATATGCTGTACAAGCCCGCTAGGGTCAAACGCATTGGCGGCACGGTGCTGCCTACCGGAGCTGACCTGGCTAACTACACTGCAGCCAGTGGCAGGCCGCCGCTGGCGCAGCGCTTTGCTTCGGTGGCCAACAACGGCAGCTTTTGGTTTGTGGTGAACCACTTTAAGAGTAAGGGTTGCGGGACAACGCCTCCCCCCACCGATGGTGATATAGGTCAAGGCTGCTTTAATCTAGCCCGCACCGCGCAAGCTAACGCACTCAATAGTTTTGTCACCAAGCTGCAAGCTGGCGGCGAGGGCGATGTGCTGGTGATGGGCGACATCAACAGCTATCTGCTAGAAGACCCACCCAAAGTGCTAGAAGCCGCTGGCTATGAGAGCCTGCTAAAGCGCCTACCCGTAAGCGACCGTTATTCTTACGTGTTCGGTGGCGAAACCGGTGCAATCGACCACGCCTACGCATCAGCCACGTTTAAATCGCAAGTTACGGGCGTAGGTGTATGGCACATCAATGCTGACGAGCCGACAGCTTTGGACTACAACACCGAATTTAAAACCGACGACCGCTACGCTGCCACGCCGTACCGCGCCTCTGACCACGACCCCGTGTTAGTGGCTTTAACTTTGACTGCAGATACGGTGGCTGAAATGCCTATCCTCAGCATCAACATACCCACCGTGGCCACAGCAGGCACTCCTACCACTGTGACCGTAACCGAAGCCACCTCTGGCGGTACATCGACACTAGCCAGTTTGTCCATCAAATGGGGCGACGCAACACCCGACACTACCTTGGCCGCAGCAGGCGGGGCCACGCACACGTATGCCGCTGCAGGCACGTACACCGTGGTGGTCACGTTGACTAATTCTGCAGCGCAAAGCGTAAGCCAATCTGGCGTGATCAGCGTCAAACCAGAGCTTCTACCACCTGGCCTTGGCGGTGCGTCAGATTTGTTCTTCAGCGAATATATTGAAGGCAGTGGCAGTAACAAGGCGCTAGAGATATACAACCCCACGACGCAAACCGTCAGCTTGTCTAGCTACGCGGTTAAGCTGTACTCCAACGGTGGCACCACTACCAGCGCCAGCCTCACCTTAACCGGCACGCTAAGCCCGGGGGCTGTGTTGGTGCTGGTTAACGGCAGTGCAAGTCTCACTTTCCAAATCGCGGGCAGCATCACTACGTCGGTGGCTAACTTTAACGGTGACGACGCCATTACGCTGGAAAAGTCTGGCGTGGTGATTGATCGCATCGGACAAGTAGGCACTGACCCTGGCGCGGCGTGGACAGGCGGCACTGTTAGCACGGTAGACCGTACGTTACGACGCATTCCTAGTGTTAAAGCAGGTGACAACAATGCCGCTGCAGTGTTTGATCCGTCGGTGCAGTGGGTGGGGTTTCCTGCCGACGCTGTGGACGGGTTAGGTAGTCATACGGTTGATCCTTGATACTCAGGTGCTTGTTTGCGAAGACTTTGCTCCTCGTCCTAGTACCTCGCGTTCACGTGGCATCGTTGCGTTCAATTGGCCTTTTACTGCCCTAGGTCCTCGCGGTCACACAGCACCGCACGGTATGCCCATGCCAAACGGACCTGCGACCCTTTATTGTTTGTCATAGGCATACCGAACGTTGCTGCGCTCCATTGGCGCGTGCTGGTACAACGAACCAACGAACGCAAAGCATAAATACACCATCCAAAGTAGTTCAAAAGGCATTTTTTACATCAAAACAGGCCACTAACCCAAGTAAATCCTGCTCAAGCAGCTATGAAGTTAATAGCACATAGCATCACACGGCATACACATGCAACAGCGCATTGCGGGTAACAGGGCTTTGCAGTTGCGTAAGCCACCAAGCCAGCGCTTTGCCGGTGGGCGCGTTGCGGGCGGGTATGCGCCAGCCGTAGCTTAGCTTGGTCAAGCGTGGCGCACGCGTGGTGCGCTTTACTACCAGACGGCCCGTATCGATGTAGGGCTGCGCCATACATTGCGGCAAAAAACCGCAGCCCAAGCCGCGCAGTTGTGCATCGAGTTTGCTTTGCATGCTGTCTACTGTTAGCACGCGCTGGCCGGGCAGCAGGCCTACTGTGAGCGCGGGGCCGCGCCGGGTGGTGTCGGCCACGGCCACAGCGCGGTGCTGCGCTATAACGCTGTCTTTAAGAGGGTCGGGCAAGGCGGCCAGCGGGTGACGGGGTGCTACGGCGAATATAAAAACAAATGGCGCGTCACTGAGCGGTTTGCTGGCGAACTGGCCTGTGTGGCCCGGCTCATTAACGCTGCCAATCGTCAGGTCGACCAAGCCACTTTCTAGCGCCTCCCAGCTGCCAGACAGGTTTTCGGTGCGCAGCTTCAGCTGGGTGGGTGGGTCGAGTGCAAAAAATGCCTCGCACAGCTCCATCACCGTGCGCTGCGATATCAGGCCACCTACCGCAATGGTTAAATGCGACTCCCAACCCGTGGCTACACGTTTTACGCGCTGCGCCACGGCGTCCAGCTCGCTCAAAATACGCTCGGCCTCGCGCACCAGCTCGCGGCCTGCATCAGTCAGAGTGGCTTTGCGGGCGCTGCGGTCAAACAGCAGCACGTCTAGCCCGTTTTCAATTTGCCGCACACGGTAGGTTAGGGCGCTGGGCACTAAGCCCAGTTTGCGGGCAGCTGCGGCCAGCGAGCCTTCGGTGGCCACGGCCTGCAGCATGCGCAAGGCATCGGGTGTGATGAGGTCAGCAGTGTTCATAACGACATTCAAATAATTTGCATCTAATCAACAAAAATAAGCAATTGATTTGATGGTCAATAGATTCTACATTTGTAGTAAGGGCAAACCATGCGGTGTTTTAAAACCTTCATGCTCGTCGCCTAAACTTCAAGGACATCACTATGTTAACCCTGCGTAAATCCCAAGACCGTGGCTATGCTGACCACGGATGGCTTAAAAGCTACCACTCGTTTAGCTTTGCGGGCTACCACGACGCCCAGCACATGGGTTGGGGCAATCTACGCGTGATCAACGAAGACCGTATTGCACCGGGCACCGGTTTTGGCACGCATGCGCATAAAGACATGGAGATTATTTCTTATGTTCTCAACGGCTCTATCGGCCATAAAGACAATGTCGGCAACGCCGCCAGTATTCCACCGGGCGATGTGCAGCGCATGAGTGCTGGCAAAGGAATTTCGCACAGCGAGTTTAACCATGCGCCCCAAGACGAGACGCACTTTCTTCAAATCTGGATTGAGCCCAATGTGTTTGGCATAGCGCCCGGCTACGAGCAAAAAACTTTTGCCACCCCCGAAAAACGTGGCGCACTGCGCTTGGTCGCTAGCAACGATGGCGCGCAAGGCAGCGTCACCATCCACGCAGATGCCAAGATGTACGCAGGCCTGTTTGACGGCGCAGAGACAGCGCACATCGCGCTTGACCCCGCGCGCAAAGCCTACGTGCATGTGGTGCGTGGTCAATTGACAGTCAACGGCCAAGCTCTGCAGGGTGGCGACGCGGCCAAGCTAGAAGCTGAGGCTACGTTAACCATAGCAAATGGCAAAGACGCCGAAGTTATCGTATTTGATTTGGTAGCGTAAAACTACCGATCTTTTTAAGCTGGGTTGCTCGCGCAATCTATTAGTTTTTTCTAAAGCCAACCAAGGAGTTTTTCTAATGGCAAAAGTAGCAGTTGTATACCACTCAGGTTATGGTCACACGCAGCGCGTGGCCGATTTTGTCGCCAAAGGCGCAGGCGCCGATATTATCGCCATTGATGCCAACGGTGACCTCACCGACGCACAGTGGGCCACGCTAGATGCAGCCGACGCCATCATTATGGGTTCGCCCACATACATGGGCATGGCCAGCTGGCAGTTTAAAAAGTTCGCCGACGCCACCAGCAAAAAGTGGTTTACCAGCGCCTGGAAAGACAAAGTAGCAGGCGGTTTTACCTGCTCTGCCAGCCCCAGCGGCGACAAGCTGTCAACCTTGCAATACTTCATCACTTTGTCGATGCAGCAAGGCATGATTTGGGTAGGTCAGCCTGCTTTGAATGATGGCAACATCAACCGCATAGGCTCTAACAGCGGCGTAATGGCCCAAGTAGGCCCTACCGACCCTGCAGAAAAAATCCCTCAAGGCGACCTAGACACCGCCGAAGCCTACGGCAAGCGTGTGGCGCAAGTGGCCACCAAGCTGCGCGGTTAGTTGCAAAGCTGCGCGGCTAATAACCAAGCTGCACGGTTAATCACCAAGCTGCGCGGTCAACTGATATACACCGCGCGGCAGGTTTGTATTATCTTGCCGGTCAGTTGTCGGGCAGATCAGCGATGATCTGCACTGGCGCAGACTCTGCCGCTACATAGTCAGGGTCAATCAAAGCGCACAAAGACGCAATGGCGGGCGCCCACGGGTTGGGCAAGCCAAACGGGGCGGCTGCTGCCTCGCGGGCGCTGTGCAAAATGGCCAGCAAGTCTGATCTGCTGGTCATTTGCATAGCCCAGTCGGGGTAGGTGCGGTGCTCTTGAAAGTCGCGGTGCAGCAGCTGCACTATGCAATGGTGGCGTGGGTCTTTTTGTATTTTGTCCCACAGCGTGCGCACGGTGGTGCGCCGGCCCTCTACCCATTGCACTACCAAGCATTTGTCAATCATCAGCATCCCAGTAACGTCGTTGCGCACATTGGCAGCTTGTGCTTTAGTCACTAGTGTCTCCAGCTCGTCGCTGGTCATCTCTCTTTTCAGCACGCTGGAATACACCATCTGGTAGTAGCCAGGGTCGCGCATGGGTTGATCGGGTTCTATGCTGTGCATCTGAGAGACCTTATAGGCTAGTAGGCCAGTCGCTGGGTTTGCCCATGGCGTTGCGCGGTAGCGCGCTGCCATAGGTGATGGATGAAAAACTGGCGTACCACGGCAAGGTGTCTAAGGCCCATTGCTCCAAGACAGCACGTTGCGTTGCATCTTGTGCTGCACCTTGCGCTGCTTGGTTAGCGGCGGGGGCAGCCTCAGTGTTGTCACTGCCATGCAGCACCACAAAAGCTTTGAGCTTTGGGGTGGTGGCACCGTCCAGCCGAACAGCAGCTTCTTTCACAGCGCTGTGGGTTTGCAACTGCGCTATTACCCACGCGGGTGACACGTTGTGCCCACCTACTTGCACGCTCTGGTCAGTGCGGCGCAATAGATTAAACGCGGTCTCACTGGTCCATTGCAGCTCGTCTTGCACGGCCATGGCTTGGTGTGCCCCGCTGGGCAGCTGCAGGTCAATACCGTCTTGCGTATTGCGTGTGCGACCAGGGGCCAAGGTGTACGGCCCGCCAGACTGTGTGCGGTAAGCCAAGCCTGCAGTCTCGGTAGAGCCGTAGATTTGCAGCAGGCGGGCCAGTGGCGCGCTTAATGGGTGTGTATTGGTTTGGTCAAAGCAAGCGCTAGGCGCAGCACCTGCTGGCGCATCTGTAAGCGCCTCATGCACCTGCGCAGGTAAAGGCGCGGTGGACGATACACCTTGCACGCCTGCAGGCCATTTGCGTTGCGATGCGGCTAGCCACGCCCATTGATCTGGCACAGCTACTAGCAGGTCGCCGCTGTGCAGCGCAGGCAGGCTAGCCAGGTCGGCATCTACCACGGGCACGCCCAGTGCCAATGGCACCAGCACACCCCAAATAAAACCGTAAATATGGTGCGTAGGGCACAGCACAATAACGCGGGTAACGGTAATGGGGCTTAGCACGCTAGCCCAAGCGCGCGCTTCGTCAGCCAAAATATCTTCGCGGTGGCGCAGGTGCTTACGCGCTCCGGTGCTGCCTGATGTGGCAAATGTCAATTGTTTGGCACCCGCCTCGCGCGCACGGCGCATCACCACAGCCCAGTCGGTGGCTGTGCGCTTGGCCAGAAACAAATCTTCAAAACCTGCGTCGTAGGCGTTGCACCAAGTGGCAGCAGCAGTGGCCAGCTGCATACGGGCCAGCGAGTCTAGGTCTAGTACGTCTGCTGCCCAAGACAGGGGCGTATCCGTGTCTGCGCCTATTCTGGGGCCAAGTTGGGCTTTAATTCCTGGCATGGCTGCCAAGTCGCTGTAGGCTAGGTCGCGGCTAACGCGCAGCAGGTCTGCCTCGGTTAGCGTGAAAGCGGCCATACATTAAAACTTCAAAATATCCTCAATGCGCGACTTGCCGGCCGGCGCACTGGGGGCTGCGGGTGCTGAAGCAGGCGCAGCAGCAGGTGCAGCTAGTGGAGCTGGCGCTGCGGGCTGGTATTGCGAAGCGCTGGCAATGCTTTGCGCGATAGCCGCAGTGTTAGTGATAGGGGTGCCTTGGTTCATCACTGCCAACACGGCGGCCACGATGTCTTGTATAGACGGCGCGCTGGCCGCAGCGGCTGCAGGAGGAGCGGCAGCAATAGCAGGCGTGTTGTAGCCATGTTCTAGACTGGCGGGGCGAGTTGCCTCAGGGTAATTTTGGTTGTAACCGGTAGGAATGACCGGGTCAGCCGTAATCGCATCGATCACCAATGGCTTGCTAGAGCGTTTGACCAAAATCATCACGTTTTTGCGGCCCAAATGGTCGGGCACAGTCACCATGTGTACTTTAACCTTGGTGGCCTCTTCGCGGTGGTCAAAGGTGTAGTCAAACACAGCGTTGATAAAGCCTTTTTTCACACCCTCAACAAAGCGGCCGTAAAAAGTTGCGGTCTTGGTGCACACCGCTACTTCGTCAAAGAAGTTCTTGCCAATGGCCCAAGCTGGGCTCACGCCCGTCAGGTCGCCCTCGGCCATGTTGTATTCCAGTACTTTACCGGTCAAGTCGAGCTTGACCAAACCAAACGGCAAGCCGTCTTTGACCGAGTCGGGAATGCGGGGCAAAAGTTCAGCGAGATCAACGCCTTCAAAACTGATGTGTTCCATGGTGGATAGCCTAAAAAATCAAATCGAAATAAGGGGCAATATGGCCAGGCTCAATACTGCGGCACGGGCGGCATCATGCGGCGCGCCAGCACCCAAACGTGCGGAGAGGCTAGTTGCACGCGCGGCTTGGTAATGCGTACAATCATGGGCGTCTCTGGCATTTCGTGGAAGTACACAAAGGGAAATATTTGGTCAAAACTCATGGCTTTCAGCGCACCTTTAAAGCGGCCCTGAAACTGCTCGCTCATGCCGCACACGGCCAGTTCCAAAAAGAAGCCCGCCCCCATCACCTGGCGGGGGTCGCGGTTGGTTAGCTCGCCCTCAGTGCGGTTGTATTTGATGATTTTGGCTTTGTCGTTTAGCAGCACGGCGCCCATGGGCAGGTCGTCAAATTCTGCTTGCGGCAAGCGGTCTAGCGTTTCCATAATGTCGCGTCCGCCGACGTGAAAGAACTGTTGGTATTTTTGCAATAACTCGGACGCCACAGATAACCTCTTAAAAATTAGCAGACTAAACTAGTAGTGATACTAATCTAAAGGTGTCAAAAAGTACAAAATCCACCTTACTGCGCAAGGGAATTGACCGCATTAAGGTGCAATTAATACACATTTTGTTGCTTTTACAGCAGACATCAGTGCGCAGCTACACTTGCGTATATGGCCCATATTTACATCTACTCTCCCAGTACCGCCGTGCGCGACAAAGCGGCTTTTCGGCGCGGTATTAAACGCCTGCAAACCCTAGGCCACGAGGTAGAAATTGACCCCGATGCACTGGCATCGCACACGCGATTTGCCGGAGACGACGTTACCCGCGTGGCGGCAGTGCACCGCGCTGCGGCCAGCGGTGCCGACATTGCAATGATCTCGCGCGGCGGCTATGGGCTGACGCGCATATTGCCGGCCATTAACGTCAAAAAAATCGCCAAGTCGATCGAGCGCGGCACGCAGTGGGTTGGTTACAGCGATTTTTCGGCATTGCAAGCCGCGCTGTGGGTGAAGACTGGCGCTGTCAGTTGGCTAGGCCCTGCGCTAGGTGGCGATTTTGGTTGTACCGACCAAGGCGGCCCCGAGGTGGCCGCCAGCACCACGCCTGACGACATCATGGAGGCCTGCTTTGACGACCTGGTGCAAGGTATAGGCGAGGGTGCAGGCTGGCGTATGCCTGTAGAGTCGAGTGGTAAAAATACTACAAATTCTATAGCTGTTCGAGCAGGCAATACGGGCGCTACAGCCCCATTAAGCATAAATAATGCAACCTTGTGGGGTGGTAATCTGTGTGTACTCACCGCGCTGCTGGGCACGCCATACATGCCGCAAATCGATAAAGGCGTACTGGTATTTGAAGACGTAGGCGAGCACCCTTACCGCATTGAGCGCAACCTCACGACATGGCTGATGGCAGGTATTTTGCAGCGCCAAAAAGCCATCGTATTGGGCCAATTTACCGGCTACAAACTAGTGGCCAGCTACGAAAAAGGCTACAAGCTGCAAACCGTGGTGGATTGGCTGCGCACGCAGACCAAGGTACCGGTGCTAACAGGCCTGCCATTTGGCCATGTGCCTACCAAAGTGTGCCTGCCCTTCGGAAAAAAAATCAGCCTGAACACCGAAGGACGCGATGCGTTGATGTTTTGGGGCGATTGAAAAGTTGGCTTTAAAGCTAGCAGGCTCACACTGCACCGCAGCCCTAGCTGCTTATTTCGGTACGTTTGTCTTTATGTGCCTCATAGTTAACAACAAGGACCTAACTTTGACGATGTCAATTTTCTTTCATTAAACTCTGGGTTGATGCGCTAACTGGTTATATAGCTGAACTTCATTAGTAGCCTTCAAACCCTGGGGTGTTTGCATAAAATTGTGTGTTCGAGGTTGTGCGTGACCAACACAAAAAAACGTGACATAACGCACTTGCGTAGTGGATTCTTACCACCCTAGCTAGCTATTTGGAAGCAAAACCGGTATTGTTACAAACGAACTCTAATAAAACTAGTGTCATTTTGACCTTGTTATATTAGAATAGTTATACATTTAGTTTCAAATATTATTCTTTCGATTCATCGGCTCTTCACTTGATATGACAGTTTACGTGCGCACAGAAGAAGGTCAGATGGCTGCCTACAGCCCTGATTCCGCACTGCCGCGCAAAATGCGTTCGCTGCTTAAAGTTATCGACGGTAAAACCACGCTAGACGTGTATACCAACAGCCTTAAAGCCTTTGGCGATGTAAGAGGCGTACTCAAATCACTAGACTTGGCTGGCCTGATACGGCCCATGTCCCAGCTGCCGGTTGGCGCGGCGCGGGCTGCAGAAGCGGCTCAAGCTACAGGCCAAGCATCAGGTGCAAATACCATTTGGGGTACTACCAAAAGCAATTTGTCGCGCTCTAGCTTGGCCAGTAAATTTAAAGCCTCGCAAGTTAACAGCAACACGCAATCTGGGTTTAAGGCCACTCAGAACGCCGACAGCATGCTGTCGCGCAACCACCCTAGCGCTGACATGGCACGTAGCCAAGCGCTGGCGCGGGCAGTAGATGCCATGTCTAACTTTGTGTTGCTATATGCCCCAGAACATTCATTTGTCATCCTTAAAGAGCTGGAACAAATGCACAACTTAGAGCAGCTTGCAGTGACTTTAGGAGGCTACGAGCAAATGATCAGCCACCTAGGCGGGCCCGCCACAGAACATATATTCATGCTTAAAAAGCTGTTGCGTTTGTATTTGTAATACTTTTTGTCGCAAAATTGTCACAAAATACAAGCATTACAGCCGCATACTTGCAACCTTTTATATTTACATTGTCATGCATGAGTTACACGAAGTGGTTTTTGCCATTACCGCTAAAGGCTTTGCAGCCTTGCGCAGCGACGATGTCACTATTTCACTTGACTTGAAGACGGTGCTTACTTTGGTAGACGGTGTCTGCCCAGTAGCGCAATACGTTCCCTTCTTGCAGGTGTTCCACCCGCTAGAAGATAAGTTTGCCACCTTAGAGAAATATGGCCTATTGCGCCGCGTGGGTAGGGTGTCGGGTTTTGCCGTCAAGATGTTCCACAACCAGTCGCTCTCGGGCATGCCCGTATCTAAGATGCAGCGTATTGACGCTGAGTATGAAAATTCGGGTTTTAGCCCGATGACCGAATGAACCGAGCTGTGTTTTAAGAAAAATTGAAGGAGTATGAATATGTCTGTCATTTACCGCAAGTCATTCAAAGGAATCGATGAAGTTGCCTTCAAATCCAATGGTCTGCCGATGCGCATGATGAGCTATTTGTTGGTGGTAGATGGTGAGTCCTCTATAGATCAATTGGCCGCCCGCAACCCGCAGCTACCGTCGCTGCAGGCTGTGCGGCAAGGCCTGGCCGAGCAAGGCTTTTTGGAAGTAGCTGGCAGTGCCGCCAATGTGGTGGAAATGAGCGGCATGCGTGTAGCCAATGGCGCGCCTACGCAAGGGTATGCACAACCGATGCAGCAGCCCATGCAACAGCAAGCCTATGCACCGCAACAACAGCAAGCCTATGCCCCACAACAGCAGTCAGCTTATGCGCCTCAGCAACCAACTTACGCACCCCCGCCGCCCGCGTTTTTTGCAGAGCTAGAAAGTTACAAAGCCAACATGACGCGCGACATAAGTGCTCTTCTAGGCGCTGACGCTGCACCAGTCATCAGCAAAATTCAGGCATGCCGCAGCAAAGACGAGTTGTTTACCGCCATGATGGGCATTAAAAAGATTATTGGCATTTATACAGACCGTAATGCAGCCGATAAATTTGGTGCCAAGTATGGTGCTCTGGGCGTTTAGTGCACACCCACCACAAATTTCTCGCTACATATTGAAGATTCACCCACGCAACCCCCTCGATTAGTTTTTCGATTTACAACATCCCAGCTAGGAGCACACGATGCAATTTGACTTAATTATGGCCACCCAATTCTCATTCTTGATGGGATTTTTGGGTATGGCTGGCGGCGCTTTTTACTTCACACTGATTAAAAATACCTTACCAATAGACAGCCAAGGCAACGCGGCCACTTCTGCGGTATATTGTTTTATGGCAGCCATGATGTACGCATACATCAACGTTAAATATGGCATCGGCACTGACGCATTGTCTAAAGGCGACTACCCCACTGTGTTGCGTTATATCGACTGGTTAGTCACAACGCCACTGCTTGTTAACAAGTTCCCTGAAATGTTAGGCGGCGATGACGCCGCAGCCGTGGCGCTGCTGGTGATTGTGGCTGACGTCATGATGATTTTATTTGGCTGGGCAGGCGAAGCGTCTATCAATGCTGCCAAAGGCTCTACCGTTGTGGGCTGGGCCATGTTTGGCGTAGGTTGCTTGGCGTGGTTGTTCATTATTTTCATCTTGTACACAGCAGTAACCAATGCTTCTGCCAACAAGTTGGCGCCGGTCAAGCAAGGCTTGTCGCGCTTGAAATTATTCATAGTATTCGGTTGGGCTATTTACCCACTAGGCTTTTTGATTACCCTTATCTCTAACTCGCCCGACGTACGCATTGGCCGCGAACTGATCTATAACATCGCTGACTTGTTTAACAAAGTTGGTTTCGGTATGGTCGCCATTTACACCGTACGCCAAGTTGTGCGTGAACAAAAGATTCGTGAAGCAATGGCACAGTTGTAATTTCAATTAAGCAGCTAAGCCGATAGCGGGCTATGCTGCTGTGCAACAAAAAAGGGTCGCAGTTTGCGGCCTTTTTTTATGCTGCATTGCCGCACAATATAAATTCAAAAGCTTATCGAGATACGTGTAAACCCGAATTGTGACCAAACAGTATAAAAATAGCATAGAATAAAATTTCATGATTAGTCTGGACACGTAGCAACTACGTGATCACTGAAATCATGACAGGCGAAAAACTGCAAAGTTTTTCATTTCACCGGTCATGCATTTATGGGAGACACGCATGATGTTTAAAAGTTTGGGGGCCAAAGCGGCCTTGGTTTCAGGTTTAGGTGTCGTTGGGGCACTAGTTTCAACGCAAGCAGTAGCGGCTACCGGCGCGTTACTCAAGCCTGATGACTTCGTCGGAATATCCTTCTGGCTTATCACGATGGCTTTAATGGCCTCCACCGTATTTTTCTTCTTGGAAAGAGACCGCGTCTCTGCTAAGTGGAAAACTTCGCTGACTGTTTCAGGTTTAGTCACCTTGGTTGCAGCGGTTCACTATCTGTACATGCGCGAGGTATGGGTTAACACTGGGACTTCGCCAACAGTGTTTCGATACATCGACTGGCTCATTACAGTGCCATTGTTGATGATTGAGTTCTTCTTGATCTTATCGGCTATCACCAAAGTTCCATCGGGCGTGTTTTGGCGCTTGATGATCGGCACCATCGTGATGCTAGTGGGTGGCTACCTGGGTGAGGCGCGGTACATGTCAGCATGGCCTGCATTTATCATTGGTATGGCAGGTTGGGCTTTTATCTTGTACGAAATTTTTGCCGGTCAAGCCAGCAAAATCAACGCACAAAGTGCACCACCTGCAGTGCAGTCAGCTTTTAGCACCATGCGCTTGATCGTCACCATTGGTTGGGCCATCTACCCGATTGGTTACTTCTTCGGTTACCTCACTGGTAGCGGTCCTGAGGCCAGCGCCAATGCGTTAAACTTGATTTACAACTTGGCTGACGTGCTCAACAAGATTGCATTTGGTTTGATCATCTGGAGCGTGGCAGTCAGCGAATCTGAGGCTGCTAAAAAGTAAACCCTTTACACGCAACTAAAACACCCCTTGCGGTAAGCTAGGGGTGTTTTTTTTTGAGTTTCTGTGAGTATCATGGGTCGATAAATGAATGCTGTAATGAATGTTGTAGTGATTGGTGCTGGGTTTGGCGGTCTGGCCTCGGCTTTGCGTACAGCCGCGCGTGGACACCACGTTACGGTGGTTGACCGTTTACCAGGCCCGGGTGGGCGAGGGCGTGAGTTTGTACGTTCATCTGGTGGCCAAACTTTTAGGTATGACGCAGGCCCCACTGTGCTTACCGCGCCTATATTGTTTGAAGAATTGTTTGCCTTGTTTGGCGAAAAGCTGTCTGACCATGTAGAGCTGATGCCTGTAACGCCGTGGTACCAAATGCGGTTTGCAGACCATACGCAGCTTAACTATGGTGGCAGCACAGAAGAAATTCAGGCCGAGATTGCCAAGTTTTCACAGGCCGATGCACAGGCTTATCCGGCGTTTTTAGCGCACTCGCAAAAGCTGTTTGAAAAAGGCTATGAAGAGCTGGGGTCGCAACCTTTTTTAGGTGCGGTGTCAATGCTCAAGGCCTTGCCTGCGATGATTGGTCTGCGCGCTGATCGTTCAGTTTATACGGCTACTGCACGCTACTTTAAAGACGAGCGTGTACAACGCGCTTTCAGCATCCAGCCCCTTTTGGTGGGTGGCAATCCGTTTGATACCACCAGTATCTACAGCTTGATCCACTACTTAGAGCGCAAATGGGGCGTGTGGTTTCCGCGTGGTGGAATGGCGCGGTTGGTAGATGCATTGGTGGCACTAGGCCAACGCCACGGCGTGCAGTTTGAGTGGAATGCAGATGTACAAACCATCACCACCGCAGCAGCACTTGTTACAGGCATACAACTGCGCAATGGCAAGCACATTGCAGCTGATAAAGTAGTCAGCAACGCCGACGCAGGGCATACCTTGGCGCAACTGCTGCCTGCAGCACAGCAGCAGCCCAAAGCAATTACCAGCAAGCAATATTCGATGGGCTTATTCGTCTGGTATTTCAGTACCAGCAAAGTGTTCGCCGACGTGCCGCACCACACCATTTTGTTTGGTAACAGCTATCGCGAGGTGCTGCATAAAATATTTGAAAGCCAAGAGCTAAGCGACGATCTAAGCATTTATCTGCACCGCCCCACGGCAACCGATCCACATTACGCACCTGCGGGGCACGACAGTTTTTATGCTCTAGTGCCAGTGCCTAATTTGCGATCGGGTATTGACTGGCAAACGCAAGCTGGTCCGTTTAAAGCCTTGCTACAAGCAGAGCTTACGCGCCGTTTACTGCCGGGCTTGGCAGATTGCATTGTGGACGAGCATACAGTCACACCGCACTACTTTGCTGATGAATTGCTGGCCCCACATGGCTCAGGTTTTTCTATTACGCCTAAACTCACGCAATCGGCGGGGTTTCGCTTTCCTAATCGTTCCCCCGATTTGCCAAACCTGTACTTTGTGGGCGCAGGCACGCACCCAGGTGCGGGTGTACCGGGTGTTGTGACCTCGGCCAAGGTGGTAGAACGGCTGATGTTTGGAGATGTGCAATGAACCAGTTGGCGCAAACGCGAAGCGATCCGCAAGCGAGCATCAGTGACTCGCAAGCGGGCATCAGCGACCCGCAAGCGGTTATGGACCACCATGCCAAATCGTTTTCGTGGGCTGCTAAATTCTTATCGTCAAAGGCGCGGACCGATGCGGCCTTGTTATACGCATTTGCGCGTACTGCAGACGATTATGCAGACGAGGAAGATTTGGGGTCACCACAAGAGCGTGCCCATGCACTGCAAGTTCTGCGTTCGCAGGCACTGGACACTACGCTACAGACCGACTCGCTGGCTTGGCAAACGGGCCACATGCTCAGGCGCTACGGTGTACCTGATGCCGTGCTGGCAACGCTAATGGACAGCCTGCAGGCCGACGCAGGCCCGCGCCAAATGGACACGACTGAAGATTTGCTGCAATTTGCCTATGGCGTAGCGGGTACCGTAGGGCAAATGATGCGACCGCTGCTAGGGGCGCCTAGCCAAGCGGACGCATATGCCATCGCCTTGGGCGTAGGCATGCAACTGACCAATATAGCGCGCGATGTGGTGGAAGACGCTCAGCGTGGCCGCTGCTACATACCTGCGCAGTGGGGCGTCAGCCAGCAGGTGCTAGCCACGCCGCAAGATGCCGCCCAGCGCGCCCAAGCTTTTGCAGCGTTGCGCCGATTGTTGGCGTTAGCAGATGATTTTTATGCTTTTGCATATGCAGGTATATCGGTTATTCCGCGCCATAATCGCCGTGCTATCCGCATCGCCTCGTCGCTATACCAAGGCATCGGCCACAAAATTATGCGCTTAGGCGAGGCCCGTTATTGGGGTGGCCGTGTGTCACTTACCAACGCTGAGAAAATACGCCTGCTGTCCCATACCTTATTGCTGCCCACTATGCCTGGCAAAGCTGCGGCACGCGATGTGTGGCATAACGACTTATCGCACTTGGCAGGTATGCCGGGCTTTCCTGCCATGACAGTCGTGGCGGCGCTGGCGTCCTAGGCCAAGGCGCTACGATGGACAAGCTGTGGGACATCGTGATTGTGGGGGGCGGTTTAGGTGGCCTGTCACTGGCTGCTGAACTAGCGGAGCCACAGTTTGCACATTTGTCTATCTTAGTGCTTGAAAAGCGCACGCACTACGTGCGCGACCGTACATGGAGCTATTGGACTGGCTTGCCTCACCGCTACAGCCATTTAGAACGGCAGCGCTGGCATAGCTGGAGTGTGAGTTTAGGCACTACAGTGCATACCCAAAACTCGGATGTATGCGCCTATGCCACGCTAGATGCAGACGCTTTCTATAACGCTGCAGTCAACACCCTACGCGCTGCACCGCATATTCAATTGCGCATGGACAGCGCAGTCGCTGCAATAGAAAAAAGCAACGACAAGTATGCGCTGCGCACGGAGCATGGCGTGTCGCTGCAGGCACGCACTGTACTGGACGCGCGACCTGCGCGCACTATTGCGCCAACACGGCTGGTACAACAATTTGCAGGTTGGCAAGTTAACACCGAACGTGATGTTTTTGACCCTAGCTGCGTACAACTGATGGCGTTTGAGCCGCACCCCGAAGGGCTGCATTTTTGGTATGTACTGCCCTACAGCCCGCGCTGCGCTTTGGTGGAGAGCACTTGGGTATCACCTGCCAGTTGGCAGCCCGATTATGAAGCTGAATTAACGCATTACTTGGCTAAGATGTGTGCGCGTGCAGCCTACACGGTAGACTACAAAGAGCAGGGTGTTTTAAGCCTGCAAGACACTGCACCTAGTGCCGCCGCCATGCAACCTGTGGGTTTGGGACGCCAAGGCGGCACACTGCGGCCTGCGACAGGCTATGCGTTTATAGATACCTTAAGCCATGCTGTCCAGCTGGCCGAATCTCTGGCAGCAGCGCACAGCCCGCAGCATAGCCACCGTGCTGCATTTTGGCAACCTACTGCATTTGCCAGGCCTAAAGCGTTGCGCTGGATGGACGATGTATTTTTAAATGTGCTAGCGCGCGACTGGCCACGTGCCCCCAAATATTTTATGCAAATGTTCGGGAGCCTCAGCGCGCAAACTACGGTAGATTTTTTGACTGGTAACGCCAGTTGGTCCCAGCGGCTGCATGTTGCGCGCGCCTTACCCACCATGCCTTTTGCACGCGCTGCGTTGTCGCATTCTTTAGGTGAGCGCGCATGACTTTCACCGCGCTAAAAGACCACAACAAGCGGATGCTAGGCTTGGCAGCGCTGTTGTTAGTGCTGGCGGCCGTGTATGCGCTAGAGCAAGCTTGGCCAACACTGGGCTGGTGGGTATTTGTCATACTGACCTTATCGCTAGGCATGGGGCACGGGGCGCTAGATGCCGTGCTGCTGCTGGCGCAGTTTGTGCCCAAATCTAAAGCTCTGTGGCTTAGCGCAGGGTATTTGGTTGTGGTGTTGCTCACCGGCTGGGTACTGTCATGGTCGATAGGCTTGGCGCTGCTTGCGCTGATTGCCATGTCTTTGTGGCATTTTGGCGAGCTGCAAAATAACCTTGCCTCTCGTATTGCAGTGGGTGGCGCTAGCGTGATGGCTCCCATGCTGGTAGCCCACGCACACATGGCCGTATTGGTGCAACCATTGCTAGCAGGCGATCAATCTGCTGCTTGGTTGGCGTGGTATTGGTTAGCAATAACTTGGGGTATCTTCGTAACAGCTTGGTTGGTGTACTTGCTAATTCGCTGGGGCGGCCAAGAACAAACAGGAAGTGGTTTGAACATAAATTGGCAGCATTCGCAAGTGCGTGCCGTGTTAGAGATTGCCTGCGTAGTAGCCTTGTACGCCATCTTTTCGCCGCTAATGGCCTTTGCGCTGTACTTTGGTGTGTGGCACAGCGTCAAGCACATTGCCAAAGTGCAGCAGGCCATGGCCAGGCATTACGCGGTCTCGGCGCAGCACTATGCTGCTGCGGTAGCGGGCAGTGTTGTGGTGACGCTGGTTTTTTTAGCTGTGTTGTGGCTATTTTTGCGCAGTACACCGTGGCTAGCCCAAGACTACAGCGTCACTGTTTTGCAATGGCTTATTGTGGCGCTAGCGGCATTGACCTTGCCCCATTTACTGCTGGTAAGCCATAGTCGACACTGGCTTAAAAACTAGAAATTACCGGCAGATGTTTGGTACGATGCGGGCATGATTATTACCAGTCTGCTCGATACTGACCTGTACAAGTTCACCATGATGCAAGTGGTGTTGCACCAGTTTCCTAGTGCGCAGGTGGAGTACAAATTTAAATGCCGCAACCCGGGTATGCAGCTTGGCCAGTATGCCGACGAGATTCGCGCAGAAGTTCGCGCCTTGTGTAGTTTGCAATTTAATGACGCAGAGCTGGGCTATTTGGGCGGTATGCGGTTTATCAAGAGCGATTTTGTAGATTTCTTGGGGCTTTTTAAGCTGAACGAAAAATACATTACCATCGCGCCCCAACCCGATGGCGAGCTAGAAATTACCGTGCAAGGTCCGTGGTTGCACACTATTTTGTTTGAAGTGCCTGTACTGGCCATTGTCAACGAGGTGTACTTTCGCAATATCCAAAAAACACCTCGCCTTGCTGATGGCCGCAAGCGTTTGAATGAAAAAATTGACTTGCTGCAAGCCACCGGTTTGCAAGATTTGAAAATTGCCGACTACGGCACGCGCCGCCGCTTTTCTAAAGATTGGCATGAGGAGGTACTGCGCACACTGATCGACAAGCTAGGCATTGACCCTGCTACCCAGCCCGCTGGCCAGTTTGCCGGCACCAGCAATGTGCTGCTGGCCATGAAGCTGGGCCTTACACCCCTGGGCACTATGGCGCACGAATACCTGCAGGCTGCACAGGCACTGGGCCCCCGCCTGCGGGACAGCCAAACATTTGCCTTTGAATCGTGGGCGCACGAATACCGTGGCGACCTTGGCATAGCGTTGTCCGACGTATACGGTATGACAGCGTTTCTACGCGACTTTGATATGTATTTTTGCAAGCTGTTTGACGGTGCACGCCACGATAGTGGCGACCCGTTTGCGTGGGGTGAACGGCTGATTGCACACTACAAAGCCAACCGTGTAGACCCCAAAACTAAAATTTTGATCTTTAGCGATAGCCTGACCGTGCCGCGCACGATAGAGCTGTACCAGCGCTTTGCGGGCCGCTGCCAGCTAGCGTTTGGCATAGGCACTAACCTTACTAATGATCTAGGCGATGCACCCGGCCATGTGCCACTGCAAATCGTCATGAAAATGGTTAAATGCAACGGCCAACCCGTGGCTAAGCTGTCTGATACTCCATCAAAAAATATGTGCGAAGACGAAAAGTACTTGGCCTACTTACGCCAAGTATTTGAAATTGCCCAGCCCGCATGACAACTGCGCGTAGCAAGAATTTCATTCATGAATTATTTGTGTAAAACAGCACTCGTAGCTGCACTAGCTAGCGCGCCTCAGTGGGCGCTGGCCGCAGAGCTGGACGGCAGCCAGTTATCGGTAGCATGGGGTTTGCCTTTTGCGGGTATTTTGCTGTCGATTGCACTGATGCCTTTACTAGTGCCCAGCTTTTGGCATCATCACTATGGCAAGGTAACCGCAGCATGGGCGCTGGCATTTTTGTTGCCTTTCACAGTTATTTTTGGGCTAGGATCGGCTGCGGCTGGCGTGGTGCATGCGCTGCTGGCAGAGTACATTCCGTTCATCGTGCTGCTGACTGCGCTGTACACCGTGTCGGGTGGCATTTACATACGCTGTAACTTGCACGGCGCGCCTGGGCTTAACACAGCCATCTTGGCCATAGGTGCCGTGTTGGCTAGCTTTATGGGTACTACGGGCGCATCTATGCTGCTGATTCGGCCGCTGATTCGCGCGAACGACAATCGGCAGCACAAAGCGCATGTGGTGGTGTTTTTTATCTTTATCGTGTCTAACGCAGGTGGCTCGCTCACGCCGCTGGGCGACCCGCCTTTGTTTTTAGGCTTTCTCAAAGGGGTGGATTTTTTCTGGACAGTACGGCATATTTTTCCAGAAACTCTGTTCATGCTGGGTTCTTTGTTGGCTATTTTTTACGCACTGGATTGGTGGTTCTTCCACCACCGCGAAGAGGTATTACCCGTTGACCCTACGCCGGACGCGCCACGAATCGGTTTTGACGGTGCGGCTAATTTTTGGCTGCTAGCGGCTATTGCTGCGCTGGTGTTGATGAGTGGATTTTGGAAATCGACCATCGCATTCAACATCATGGGCACCGAAGTAGGGCTACCCGGCCTGTTGCGTGACGCAGGTTTAGTGGCCATCGCCTTGCTATCGTTTAAACGCACCGCAGCCCAAGTACATGCCGACAACCAGTTTTCTTGGGCACCCATGCTCGAGGTGGCCAAGCTGTTTGCGGGCATATTTTTAACCATTATTCCCGTCATTGCCATGCTAAAAGCTGGGCTTGATGGGCCATTTGCTGCTGTGGTGGCCGCAGTCACGCGGCCAGACGGTATGCCTAATCCAGCGGCGTATTTTTGGGCCACAGGGCTATTAAGTTCATTTCTAGACAACGCGCCCACGTATTTAGTATTTTTTAATACCGCAGGTGGCGACGCTAAAGTACTGATGACTACACTGGCCCCTACGCTGGCAGCCATATCGGCAGGCGCTGTGTTTATGGGGGCCAACACCTACATAGGCAATGCGCCCAATCTGATGGTCAAAGCCATTGCTGAAGACCGTGGGTTAAAAATGCCCAGCTTCTTTGGTTACATGGTGTGGTCAATATGCGTACTCATACCGCTGTTTATAGTGATGACTATGGTATGGTTTCGTTAATTCTTAATCTTCTGATCGCTATTAATTAAATAGCTGCTTGAGCAGTATCTACGGACTGAACAGCCTAAAACACGTATAAACACCATGACAAAACCCGCTATTTTGATCGCGCGCGCCGTCTTTGCCGAGACCGTCGCCAAACTAGAGCAGCACTTTACCGTGGACTCTAACCAAGCCGACGCGATCTGGAGCAAACAAGAACTCATAGAGCGCTTGCAAGGCAAGGTCGGCGTGTTTGCAGCGGGCGAGCGTATTGACGCTGCGCTGCTGGCCGCGTGTCCGCAGTTGAGAATCTGCGCCAACATGGCCGTGGGCTACAACAACTTTGACCTACCCGCCATGACCGCGGCTGGCGTGCTGGGCACCAACACGCCCGATGTGCTAACCGACACCACCGCCGACATGGCCTTCACCCTGCTGATGGCCACCGCCCGCCGCCTAAGCGAGAGCGAGGCGTATCTAAGGGCAGGTCTGTGGACCAAGTGGAGCTACGACATGTTCAACGGTGCCGACGTGTTTGGCAGCACGCTGGGCATCTTAGGCATGGGCCGCATAGGCCAAGCCATAGCACAGCGCGGCGCGCATGGCTTTGGCATGAACGTGCTGTACTACAACCGGTCCAAGCTTGATGGTGCGACAGAAGCAGCAGTCAAAGCGCGCTACGTCAGCAAGCAAAACCTGTTCAAGCAAGCTGACCATATCGTGCTGGTAGTGCCCTACAGCGCAGAATCGCACCACACCGTAGCTGCAGCCGAGATCGCGCTGATGAAGCCCACGGCTACTATCGTCAACATTGGCCGAGGCGGCCTGATCGACGAAAACGCATTGGCTGCAGCACTAGCCGCCAACAAAATTTTAGGCGCAGGCCTAGACGTGTTTGAGGGCGAACCCAGCGTCAATCCTGCTCTGCTAGCTCTGAAAAACGTAGTACTTACGCCCCACATCGGCAGTGCCAGCGTGCCCACACGCAAGGCTATGGCTAATTTGGCAGCAGACAATTTGATTGGCTTCTTGGTTCATGGCAAGGCGTTAACACCGCTCAACAAGCCGGAACTCCGTTCGATCTGAGCTTGCCCAAGGTTTTGCAACCGTGTGTTATCAAACACGAGGTGTATTGCTACACCCCTTAAAATTGGTGCATGACCAGCACTGCACTGCAAGCCTTCTTCACCGTTTTTCTAGCTGTATTTTTAGCCGAACTAGGCGACAAAACCCAGCTAGCCACCATGCTGTTTGCATCTGACAGCAACGCCGCCGTCAGCAAATGGACCGTGTTCTTCGCGGCCAGCGCCGCGCTTACGCTAAGCGCAGGTATTGGCGTAGTCGCAGGCAGCTGGCTCGGCACTATGGTGTCACCACGCACCCTGCAGTTAGTGGCAGGCTTGGGTTTTGTATTGATTGGCGTGTGGACGCTGTACAAAGCTTGGTCTTTGTAAGACGTATACGCAAGGCGGCAAAGTCGTCGACATTGACACTGCCAAAGGCCCGATTCGGCTGCGGTTGCAGCCGGATAGTGCGAATGCATAAAACTCTTAACGCTCTTAAATTAATAGCTGTTTGAGCAGAATTTACTTGGGTTACCAGCGTATTTCGTTAGTAAAAATGCTGTTTGAGGTGCTTTAACTTGTGTTTTTAATGTTCTATTGCCCAGCTTGCTGCTCTTGCAAGCGCACCGCTGCGGTCTGCCCCATGCCAACTGGACCTGCGGCCCTTTATGGGTTGTCATAGGGCACACGCCACATTAGTGCGCTTGTAGTGGGCGAGGGTTGGATGCAAAACCACTTTCCCGTACCGCGGAGACGGTTTTAGCTTCTTATCGGTTATTAACTTGCTTCACAAAGTAGCCATTAACGTTTGAGATGAGAGGCGGCGCCCGGCTTGCCGGGTGACGTCCTCTCGATTGATGGGTTAGGCGCCTGCGTTGCAATCACAGAGTGCCTGCTTCTGGCCAATTGCTCCAATGAGAATTGGCTGGCATCGTGGTCTTGCACGACGAAGCATCTCCATTTACCAACACCTCCACAAGTGACACGAATGTGTTGCTACTGCTCAGTTCGTCTCCTCCTGCTAGATCGGGGTGGTGCCATTCTTCTAGTTGGAGGATTTGCTCCAGCTCTGTTGGAACGCATACACGACGCTCTTCGCTGGTAGCGAGCACGCCTTCGCGATTCATAGCGGCAAGCAATCGGCACAGCTCAAAAACGTATACACGTGATTCGTCTTCCAGCGAGATTTCATGGGTTGCGTACACCTCTCGCGAAGGAATAGGCAGACTCTTTCCTCTGACCAAAACAGCTCGCGCTTCCTCGGCTAGTAGGTCGCTGTCATCTAGATCCTGCCAGTCTCCTTCATCTATTGGATAGATGAATACGGACTCATTGTTCGGGTTGTTTGCCAGGTACGCTGCGTAAGCTTCGGCGCTCACAAAATCGGCCTCTCCCCTTTGCCGGAGTAGCCTGCTGCCGAAGGTGTGGATATGCGTGTCTGGAATTCCAGATCTGGGTGAGAAGCCAAAGACTTCGACCGTCATTGCCCAATCTTCTGCTGAACGGTATAGCGCGAGTCTGCTCGCTGCTGAATAGACGTAGCCGTTGTCGAGCATCGGGAATGTGAAACTCTCACAGCATTGCTCGAGCGCGGAAAGAATCTGGGGTTTGAGCCACTTCATACGGTTCTTCAGGCGCCTAACATTTGAGATGAGAGGCGGCGCCCGGATTGCCGCGTGACGTCCTCTCGATTGAAGGGTTAGGTTTCACTACGGTAGATGCGGCTGACTTCGGAGAAGAGACCTTCTCTAGCCGTGAGAAGCTGGGTTCTGAATTCTTCCATTTTTTGCTCAGTCAAAGACTTGTTGCCTTCAAAAGCTTCACGTCGAATTTGCTTAGAAAGCTCGCCAAAGACTCGAAGAAGCTTCTGTGCTTCTACGTGACCAAGAAGTAGCAGTTTGGCTTCTGCGCTGGTGAGATCACTAAAGGCATTGAACAGTTCGGCTTTCGATTTCGTCAGCTCCTCGGCTCGATGAGGCTGCAACACGAATCCTTGATCGCGCGCTCGAACCCACTCAATCATGAGGGCCCAGTAGCGCAGGATTACGTGTGAAAAGCTCTCAATCTGTTCGGCGGACTTTTCAAGTAGACCGTGATGGCGGGTAAGACGCTCTCGGCGTAGATCGTCTCGTGCTTTAGATTTGCCCATCCAGTACGCTGAGAGGCCGGATATGGCCGCACCTAGACCAACCTTGACCGCGGTATCAATTACTTCGAGTGGCGTCACTTTGGGCTCCGGTGAATCCTAACTATTGAGGTATCCCGCGAATCTGCCGGATACCTAGGCAGTTTGCGAAATAACCTGGTTTAGGCAACCTCAAAAAACTGTTTACATTCATCATGTTAAAGCAGTATACTGTATAAATGAACAGGTATAAAGAAACCCGTAAAGTCGCCGCTCCGGTTTTTCTGGCTACACGCTTGCTAGATCAGATTCGGGAGCGGATTCGTTACCTGCACTATAGCTTACAAACCGAAAAAGCCTACTTGTACTGGGCGCGTTTTTTCATTCGTTGGCATGGGCGCACAGGGGTGATGCAGCATCCGCGCGACATGGCACAGACGCAAGTGGAGGCTTTTTTAACCATGTTGGCCAATGAGCGGCAGGTATCGCCCGCCACACATCGGCAGGCACTCAATGCCTTGCTGTTTTTGTACAAACAGGTGTTGGGGCTGGATTTACCGTGGATGCAGTTGATCGGCCGGCCGCCAGAACGTAAACGCATACCTGTGGTGTTGACGCTGGCTGAGGTGCAATCCGTATTGGCGCTGATAGACGGAGTCGGGGGTGCAGCGGCGGCACCACTTGTTTGATGAGCAATTAGGTCGTGCGCTTAAAAAAGCGTTTACGCATGCTGGTATAGCCAAACACGCCACTGTGCATACCTTGCGCCACAGCTTTGCCGCGCACTTGCTGCAAGCGGGCACCGACATTCGCACGGTGCAAGAGCTGCTGGGCCACAGCGATGTGAGCACGACGATGATCTACACCCATGTGCTGAAGGTGGCGGCGGGTGGCACGGCCAGCCCGCTAGATGCATTGCAGGCGATGGCGGCTTAAAGCAAGCGGTAGACTCTAGCCATGAACATTACGATTTCGCTGGTTCTTGGGGTGCTGAATATACTGCTGCTGATAGGCCTTTTTATATGGCTTTTGATGCGTTTACCCAAGCAAAACCTGCTCAACCAGCTACAAAAAGAAGAGCAAACTGCGCGCCATGCAGACATTAAAACTACGCTGGCCACTACCAACGAGCGGCTGGAGCGGGAACTGCGGCGGGAGATTACTGAGTCTGCGCGGGGCGACAGAACCGAGCAGGCGCAGTCACTCACCGCTATCCAAACGCATTTAGCGCAAAGCTTGGCTACTTTTCAAAGCAATCTCACACAGCAGTTGCAGCAGATTACCGACGGCAATGCGCTGCGCATGCGCGAGGTGCGCGACACGTTGGACGTGCAGCTGGCGCAGCTGCAAAAGACCAATACCGCCAAGCTGGACGAGATGCGCCAAACGGTGGACGAGAAGCTGCAGTCCACGCTGCAAACGCGGCTGGGCGAGAGCTTTAAGCAAGTGGCCGACAGGCTAGAGCAGGTGCACAAAGGCCTGGGTGAAATGCAAACGCTGGCGCAGGGCGTGGGCGACTTAAAGCACTTGCTGACCAATGTAAAAACGCGCGGCATTTTTGGCGAGGCGCAGCTGGGTGCGCTGCTGGAGCAAATATTCTCACCCGAGCAATACGCTGCGCAAGTGGCCACTGTTCCGGGTAGCAAAAACGTAGTGGACTACGCTGTGCGTCTGCCGGGCAAAAGCGATGACGGCGTGCCGCTGTGGCTGCCGATTGATGCGAAGTTTCCCAACGAAGACTACGAGCGATTGCTAGACGCGCAAGAGCGCGCCGACGTGCTGGGCGTGGAGGTGGCGGGCAAGGCGCTCGAGCAGCGCATTCGGCTAGAGGCCAAGTCGATGACCGAAAAGTATATTCAGCCGCCATACACCACTGACTTTGCGATTTTGTTTTTACCATCTGAAGGTTTGTATGCTGAAGTGCTGCGCCGCCCGGGACTGATGGACACTCTGCAGCGTGACTACCGCGTGACTTTGGCGGGGCCGACGACTTTGCTAGCTATGCTTAACTCACTGCAAATGGGTTTTCGCACCTTGGCGCTAGAGCAGCGCAGCAGCGAGGTGTGGCAGGTGCTGGGCGCGGTGAAGACAGAATTTGGCAAATTTGGCGATGTGCTAACCCGCATTCGCGCGCAAACACAAACGGTACTCACCACGCTAGACCAAGCGCAGACACGTACCAATGTGATGAACCGTGCTTTGAAAAAAGTAGAAGCTTTGCCCGAGGCTGAAACGCAGAACCTGCTGCCGCTGGACAAAGAGTCAGACGAAGGCTAGTAACAATGGTTCATAACAAAGGTTAAGGCCGCTTGAAAAACTCTCTGTCCCGCCCGCTGGTGCACCTGATCATTGGCCAGGTGTGTTTGCACGGCACCATGGCGGGCATGCGCTTAGCAGCACCGCTGTGGGCGCTGCGCGAGGGGTTTAGTGCAGCAGCGGTCGGATTTTTGTTAGCGTTGTTTGCGTTAACGCAGGTTTTTTTAGCCATCCCTGCTGGGCGCTATGCAGACGCCAATGGGCTAAAAAAGCCGGTGGGTTTTGCCATCATCTTGGCCAGCAGCGGCATGCTGCTGGCCACCGCGCTGCCCCACATCATCACGCTGGGCATTGCGGCACTGTGCACGGGCGGGGCCACGGGCATCGCGGTCATAGCGCTGCAGCGGCATGTGGGCCGCGCGGCAGAGAACCCGTTGCAGTTAAAGCAAGTGTTCAGTTGGCTGTCGATTGGCCCGGCAGTGTCTAATTTTCTGGGCCCATTTACGGCTGGGCTGCTGATTGACTTTCTCGGCTTTCGGGCCGCGTTTTTGTTTTTGGCTTTGCTGCCGCTGGCGACTTGGTTTTGGATACGCAACACGAAAGAGCTGCCAGCTATAGCCCTTAGAACGCAAGAGAAAAAGCAGTTTTGGGATTTGCTGCGCGAGCCGCTGATGCGCCGCTTGATGATCGTTAACTGGCTGCTGTCGTCCTGCTGGGACGTGCACACCTTTGTGGTGCCGCTGCTGGGTCACGAGCGTGGCTACAGCGCCAGTGTTATCGGTACCATCCTGGGCTCGTTTGCCATTGCCGCCGCAGCCATACGCGTACTGCTACCCGTGCTGGCGCACAGCCTGCGTGAATGGGCGGTGATTACCGTGGCCATGGTGATGACAGCCATGCTGTTTGCGGTGTACCCGTTGATGCCCACCGCACTCTCGATGGGCGTGTGCTCCGTATTCCTAGGCTTCACACTGGGTTGCGTGCAGCCGATGATTATGAGCACGCTGCACCAGATTACGCCCGAGGACCGCCACGGCGAGGCGCTGGGCCTGCGGCTGATGGCGATTAACGGGTCTAGCGTGGTGATGCCTATGCTGTTTGGCGTAGCTGGTGCCGCCATTGGCGTGGCTGGGCTGTTTTGGGTGACGGGGGCTTGTGTGGGCTTGGGTGCGCGTTTGGCCAGTCGGCTCAAATTTGATATTTAGCTGCGTTAATTGAGCGCGGCTAAATTGGTAATTCACCCCGCAATAGCGCATACTGGACACTACAAAACTGAGGAGTTACCCAAATGGTCTTATGCCCTATCGCCATCGCTGTTGGCTGCAAAAAATGCCCCGTCTTTAACGTGTGCCCCGTTAAAACTACCTTGGGCGATATGCCCAAAGCAGATGCAAGCCCGTCGGCGGCAGCCAAATCGAAAACTGCTAAGCTGGCAGTGAAGAGTAAAAAGAAATAAGGTCGTGCTGGCCAGTTAGCTTGTTAGACGTTTAATCCGTTCGGCCTGAGCCTGTCGAAGGCTTCGCCAACCCGCAGTTAAAACTGTAACGCCCGTGCTTAAATATGCAGCGTCCGCGCTGCGGCCAATCCGCTGCGCACTGCGCCTTCTAGCGTTGCGGGGTAGGGCCCGTCAACGTAATCGCCACAGGCTAGCAAGCCGTCTGCAATACGCATGGGTGGACGCTGCACACCGGGTGTGCAGGCAAAGGTGGCACGTTTTTCTACAATGGTTTTCAGTGGCTGCAAATCGTGCAAGCCTAGCTGGGACTTGCCTTGTGCGATAACCAATTGTTCTATGCTGGCGGCATCACCCTCGCTGGCGCTGACCACAAAGGCCAGCACGCCGTGCTGCCCGCTAAGCGCCGCACGGTCAAAAACAAACTGCGCCGGCTGCTGCGCGCTGCTGCGCAACGCCATGACAGGTGTGGTGAATAATGCGGCAGATAGGGTGGTCGATGGGCGGGCGGGCTGGTTATCCGATCGCGCAGCCAGCGCTGCACTGTACGCATACACGGTAGTAATAGCGGTGTGTTGCAAAGCCTCTGTGGTGCTCAGCCACGCGTTGGTGGCGTCGCTAGGTTGCGCTAGAGTGCGTACCAAGCGCGCAGCGTCAACGGCACCCGTGGCGATGATTGTAGCGTCATATTTGTAGGCTAAATCACCGGGTAACCCAAGTAAATCCTGCTCAAGCAGCTGCGTTTTTGATAGTAAGCCAAGATGATCTGCACGCTGGCCTAGCATCACCTGTGCACCTTGCGTGCTAAGCCATTGTTGCGCTGCCTGCGGAAACAGTGCGCCCAGGTCAGTGCGTGGCAACAGCATGTTAGACCCCGCAATATCGCCCGCTGTAGTACCAGACGCTGCCTGCGAAGGGGCCGCAAACAAAGCATCGCGCATCACCTGCAAAAACACCGTGGCGCTGGCACGATCAGCAGTGATGTTGAGCGCTGATACTACCAGCGGCTCGATCATATCGGCCATCACGCGCGGTGTGATGCTGCGGCATAGCTGGGCTACGCTGTAGTGCGCAGGGCAGCTAAACCGCGCACGCCGCCACGCGTCGGCAGTGCGCAGCAGCGACAGCTTGTCTTTGTAGTTCCAGCCCTTGGCTTGCAAAACGCCTACTGCTACGTCTATGCCTGCAAACCACGGTTTGCGCCAATCGGGCAAGGCCAGGCCATGGCCATCGGGGTACTGCAAGGTAAGTGGCATGCAGTGCAGCGCAGTGGCTGTGTTGATGCCTACATCGCGCATCAGTTGCAGCGTGTTGCTGTACGCGCCAATTAAGATGTGCTGGCCATTGTCTAAAGTTGCTTCAGACCCATCTGGTAAAGACACTTTTAAGGCTCTAGCCCGCCCACCTACTGCTCGGGCAGCTTCTAAAACAGTAGCATGGTGGCCTAAGCGTGTAGCCTCTACCCCAGCGGCTAAGCCCGCCCAGCCAGCACCGATGATCAAGACATGCATGATTTATCTGGGTGCAAAATCTTCATGCACCCAGTGCCTGCACCTTCCACGCCAGCCAAAACTTGCGTAGCGGGGTCAGGCTGGTGCGTTGGTGCAGCACTTTAAAACCGTCAGCCTCTATCTCGCGCAGCAGTGTGCGGTAGATGCTGGCCATCATCAGGCCGGGTTTTTGGGTGCGGCGGTCGGCGCGCGGTAGCAGCGCAATAGCCTCGTCATACAGGCGGTGCGCGCGTGCGGCCTGAAACTGCATCAGCGCGGTAAAGCGGTCTGAATAGGCCTTCTTGCTCAACTCGTGCGACTTCACATCAAACTGCTGCAATTCATTCACAGGCAGATAGATGCGCCCGCGCTGTGCGTCTTCGCCTACATCGCGGATGATGTTGGTCAGCTGAAACGCTTGGCCCAGCTTGTGTGCGTACTGCGTGGTTTGCGCGTCGGTCTGGCCAAATATTTGCGCTGCCACCTCGCCCACCACGCCCGCTACTAAGTGGCAGTAGCGCTGCAGAGTAGGGTAGTCGAGATAGCGCGTTTGCTCTAGGTCCATGCGGCAGCCGTCAATAACGGCTTGTAAGTGGTGTTCTTCAATCTTGTAAGCAGTGGCATGCGGCATCAGCGCCTTCATTACCGGGTGACGGTTGACATCGCTGTAGGGCACAGCAAACGACTGCGCCACCTCTTTAGCCCACCAAGCCAGCTTGGTCGCCGCCACTGATGGATCGCTAATTTCATCCACCACATCGTCCACCTCACGGCAAAAAGCATAAAACGCAGTGATCGCAGCGCGCCGCTCTTTGGGCAGAAACAAAAAAGCATAGTAAAAGCTGCTACCCGAGGCGGCAGCTTTTTGTTGAACATAATCTTGCGGGGTCATGGCGTGATTATCGTTGACTTCGCTAGCGACCCAAGCTTGCTGTTAGCCTGCGGCACAAGACTGCACTGGTGCTAGCTACACACAGCACGGATCATCAACGCATCCAAAAAACAGCGCCCGATTACTGCAAGCTTTGCCATGCTTGGCAAACATGCCCCCTGTCCTGCTGACGGTGCGTAGGTGCATGCTCACAACCATATCTGCGGTTGTCCTATAGACGATGCGCTGCCTTGCAATAGATACTTTGATGCCTAAACCACATCAAAATTGGACAACCTTATGCAGTACGTGACAACAAACGACGACACCAAACTTTATGTAAAAGACTGGGGCACGGGGCGCCCGGTTATATTGATGTCAGGCTGGCCACTGTCGTCTGATAGCTGGGACGATCAAGCCATAGCTCTTGCCAGCGCTGGCTACAGAGTCATAGCCTACGACCGCCGCGGTTTTGGCCGCTCTTCACAGCCATGGAGCGGGTATGACTACGACACCTTAGCTGACGACTTGGCAGCGGTCATCACGCAAACGGGTGCCAAAGACGCTACGCTGGTCGGCTTTTCCATGGGTGGCGGCGAAGTAGCGCGCTATATGTCGCGTCATGCTGGAAAATCAGTGGCGCAAACGGCATTGATAGCATCGGTCGTGCCGTACATGCTAAAAACCAGCGACAACCCTGGCGGCACAGACCAGTCGGTATTTGCCAAAATGACCGAGGGCATGAAGCACGATCGTGCTAAGTTTTTTGCAGACTTTTTCAAAGATTTTTTTAACGTAGGTATGATTTCGCACCCTGTTAGCAGTGAGTTGGTTGAATGGGCCAGAAGCCAAGCAATGCAAGCCAGCTTGAAGGCAACCCTGGAATGTGCCAAGTCTTTTGCTACCACCGATTTCCGTCACGACCTGCCAGCATTTACAGTGCCGACCTTGATCATTCATGGCACCGCTGACAAAACAGTACCCATTGACGCGTCGGGTCGAGCTGCTGCAAAGGGCATTTCCAAGTCCACGCTGATTGAATACGATGGCGCACCCCATGGGCTGTTTGCCACACACAAAGATCGTCTATCTCAAGACTTGCTTAATTTTCTAAAGTAAAAATTTCTGAAGGGCCAGCAAGCCCACCAAGTTTACGGCCAATCACATTCGCAAAGCGCGCCACATCACTACGCAAGCGTCCCAGCGGCCTAGCTTGGGGCGTTGGCCTATGGTGCGGTGGCGCAGGGCGCGGGTTTTATCCAAAATGCGCAGGCCGCCTTGTATGACGCAGCGCAGCTCTAGTCCGGCACGCCAGCCGTCAAAACCGCCTAGCTGGCGCTGCACCCTGGCCGGTAATTTAAGGCCTTTTTGCATAGTAGCCCAGGCAATATCTGCGCAAGATGCTATTAAAAGCATAGTCTTCTCGGTGTCTTTGTGTTCTAGCAATGCCAGCGGCGTCACGCCGTGCTCGGCCATTAAATCCAGCGGCAGATAGTAGCGCCGTTGTGCCATGTCTCGGCCTGCGTCTTGCCAAAAGTTGATCAACTGCAAAGCAGTGCAAATAGCGTCAGACTCTTTCAGCGCTACCAGGTCGGTGATACCGTACAGGTGCAGCAGCAGGCGGCCCACAGGGTTAGCAGAAAGGGTGCAGTACTGCATTAGCTCGGCGTGGTCGGTGTACCAGTGGTTGGCGGCGGTGTATTGCACGTCTTGTACAAATGCGCTGATCAGGTCGTCTAGCAGCTGCACGGGCATGTGCTGTTGCGCTATGTGGGGCGACAAGTTGTCAAACAGCCCTGCCCAGCGGCCTGCTGTGCTGTAGCCTTTGGCGCAAGCGTGCAGGTTGGCGCGATAGGCGGCTAGGTCTGACAGGCGGCGTGCCATGGTGGCGTTGCCTTCGTCGGCTATGTCGTCTGCCGTGCGCGCAAACCAATAGATGGCGGCAATGGCGGGGCGCAGCCGGGCCGGGCACAGCCATGAGGCTACAGGGAAGTTCTCATAATGGTTGACACCACTGCCCTTGGTGTAGTGGGTGCTGGTGGACAGGCCGAATTGACTGCTCATACATTGCTTACTAAGGTGGTTGAGGTTGTTAAATTTGATTTACAGCGCATAAAAGCGTTTGATTTCGTCCCACGCTGCTTGCGGGTCGTCTACGTATTGGAATAGCTTGACGTCATCGGCTGAGATAGCACCTTCGTCCACCAACACATCAAAATTAATGAGCTTTTTCCAATAGTCAGAGCCGTACAAAAAGATAGGTACGGGTTTGGCTTTGCGTGTTTGCACCAGCGTCAGCACTTCAAACAGTTCGTCCAGCGTGCCAAACCCGCCGGGGAAGGCTACTAGCGCTTTGGCGCGCATCATAAAGTGCATTTTGCGCAAGGCAAAGTAGTGGAATTTAAAGCTGAGTTCGGGCGTAACGTAGGCGTTGGCACCTTGCTCGTGGGGCAGGGCGATGTTCAGCCCCACGCTGACAGCGCCTGCGTCGTGCGCGCCGCGGTTGGCCGCCTCCATCACGCCGGGGCCACCGCCGGTGCAGATAAACAGTTTGTCTTCGGCTGCGCACTGTTGGCTATGCTGCGCAACCAGTCGGCCAAATATGCGCGCCTGGGCATAGTAAGGCGCGTTGCGCATTAAGCGCTGCGCTTTGGCCAAGGCAGCGGCATCGCCTGAGGCCTGTGCTGCAGCCAGCGCTGTTTGCGCCTCTTCAGGGCTGCAAAAACGTGCGCCGCCAAACACGACGATGGTGCTTTCTACGCCATAGGTGGCTTGCGCCAGCTCAGGTTTCAGCATTTCTAGCTGCATGCGAATACCGCGCACCTCGCGCGACAGCAAAAACTCTGGGTCTACAAAGGCTAGGCGGTTGGCATCGGGCTGCAGCAGCGCGCCTTGGTTGGCGTGGGCTTGCAGCGTGGCCCACGCGTCTGCAATGGGCTGCTCATTCAAATTCTGCGTATTTTCCATGTAACGATTTTAGTGCTTTGGTTTTTAATTGGGTGATGTCATTTAGACTAGTTGGACCCCACCATGGGGCTGGCATGCGGCGTGCATAAAACAGAGGGTGACCATCCGCCCAAACTACATTTCATGACATTTATCTCGCCTTATAGCTATCGTTTATTACTGCAAAACAAGCAGATCGGGCCGTTTGACCGCAAAACGGTAGTGGGCATGCGCATGAAAAAACTAGTACCTAAAGAGACCAAAGTTTTGCGCAGCGACGGGCTGATGATGTCGGTAGCGCAGCTGCTGGCAGACCGCCTGGAACAAACCGATGCAATGACCTGCCGGGTGCCCGCAGCGTCTGGTTTGGTGTCCGCGATGTGGCCCAGCTTTACGGTGGATTTTGGCGGTGGTTTGCTGTACGCAGGTGCTATGGGCTTTGTGGGCAAAGGCGAGCTGCGCTGCCAGGGCGATGCGCTGCGCATCAGTGGGCAGCGCAAGAGCTTGCTCAAAGGCAGTAGGCTAGAGCGGTTCAAGATTGCGTTAACCGACATCAGTTACGCTGCCAGCGAGCCTGAAAACCCCAGCTGCTTAGTGCTAACTTTGCGCGCTGACAGCGTATGGGCGGTGCAGGGCAAAACGCAGGCGGTGGCTTTGCTGCTGGACGATGAAGAGTCCGTTAATGAGGTGTGCGCGCTGCTAAGCGCAGGCCAGTCGTAGAAGCAAGATAAAGTGCTTGTCACACATATTGTCACAGTCAGTGACAATATGGTTATACAAAAATGAATTAAAAAAAGCTCCCAATGGAGCTTTTTTGCCAAAGAACTAAGATTTTGATGCCGTGCGCACAACACAAACGCAGGGCGCAAATAGTTCTAAAGTTATACGCGTTTGCGGTATTCACCAGTGCGGGTGTCAATCTCAATCTTGTCGCCTTGGGCTACAAAAATCGGCACGCCTACATCAAAGCCAGTGGCAATTTTGGCGGGCTTGAGTACCTTGCCTGAGGTGTCTCCTTTGACAGCTGGCTCAGTCCAAGTAACTTCGCGCACTACGCTGGTAGGCAATTCAACAGAAATGGCTTTTTCGTCGTAGAACACAACTTCTAGTTCCATGCCATCTTCTAGGTAGTTGAGCGAATCGCCCATGTTTTCGGCCTCGACCTCGTACTGGTTGAATTCGGCGTCCATGCAGATGTACATTGGGTCGGCAAAGTAGCTGTAGGTACAGTCTTTTTTGTCCAAAATGACTTGGTCAATTTTGTCGTCGGCTTTAAAGACGTTTTCGGTGCCAAAGCTGCCAATCAGGCTTTTCAGCTTCATGCGCACGGTGGCGCTGTTGCGGCCGCCGCGGCTGTATTCGGTTTTTAAAACGACCATCGGGTCTTTGCCGTGCATGATGACGTTGCCTGCGCGGATTTCTTGTGCTATTTTCATAGTGGACTTTTCAAGCTGTGCTGCGCCGGATGGCCCCAAGGTGTAAGTTTTGGGGCTGTGATAAGGTCGCTGCGGTAGGAGCGCAGGGTATCTGCGCAAAGCTTATGATTTTAGCGCGTTTTAACGCTGTTTTAGGTCAGTCTGTATTACTAAGCAGTACTCAGTAGGTGCGCTACTGCCCCGTCGCACCGACGCCGCAGCTTACGGTAAACACCAGCCGGTTGGTGGGCGGGCTGCCTGTAGTAGGTGGCAACAGAGGTATGACCAAGCCTGTGGTTTGCAGCGTGTTGGTAGCCAGCGGCCCTGTGGGGCACACTGCTGTGCCAAATGACTGGCAAGTAACTGCTGTGCAGCTAAGGCCCGCAGCTGCAGGGTCGGCCAGAGTAGCGCTGACCGTAGGAAACGAGCCTAAGTTAGCTACCGTGATGGTGTAGGCCGTGGTGCCGCCTGCGGTCAGGGTGCCCAAGCTGTTGGTTTTGGTGATTTGTAGATTGACACTGCCCAGCACGCGCACGTCTTCTTGGGTAGAGCTGGCGGGGTTGTAGTTGGCACCGCCTGCTATGGTGGTAGTGCCTGTGTAGGCAGTGCCAGGTGTGACCTGCGTGGCTGCAGCGCTGCGAAACGGGTCTAGGTAATTGACCGTGGCTGTGTTTTGGTACGGAATGTTCAGCGTAGGGGTTTGGCCACCGCCGTTCACCACCACAGTCAAGGTGTAGGTGACAGTAGCGTTAGGCGGAATAAAAAAGGCTGTGCTGGTGGTGTTGCTGCCCGGCGTACCTACCACAAAGCTTTGCGTGCCGGTGCCGGTAGTGGGGCTAGCAGGGCCTGCCGCGTTGCCAGCGTAGGTAAGGCCAATTTGGTTATCAGGCGCTGTAGCAGGTGCGTACTGGAATGGCGTTTGCAGCGTATCTGCCAGCGTTACCCCCACGGCGGTACCCGCGCCGGTGTTGGCAATGGATATGACGTACTGCGTAGTGTTGCTGTCGGGGAATGCCACGATGGGCGTGGTGGTAATTTTGTTAACCTGCAATTGGGGTAAGCAATTGGCGTCTTGACTGAACACAGTGGGTGTAAACGGCACGCTGGTAGCTACACCGCCACCGGCACCGGCGCTATAGGCGTTGTTGATGCTGGTGTTGCCATTGACTGGGAACACCTTACCACCTGCCCCGCCGTTAAACGCAACCGAAGTAAAGCCACCTGCTGCTGGAATGTTAGACGAGCGAATTACCGCGCCCCCACCGCCACCGGCACCTGGGCCTTGGGTTTCACCAGCGCGCAAGAATATAGTGGCTACGCCACCAGAACCAGCATAAGCGGTGTTGCCGCCTTCGCCGCCATTGGCTTGAATAGCCAGTGCTGGCGCGTTCGTATTGGTCAGTACCACCACGGTGCCACCTGCGCCGCCGCCGCCTGCTGCATCACGCCCGCCGGGCAGGGCGTTTTGGCCGTTGGCTAGCAAAGTGCCGCTGCCAGATATCGTACCTGCGCGGATAAAAATCATGCCGCCGCCGTTGCCGCCAGCTGCCTGGGGAACCAAGGCGTTGTCGCAGGCGTTGTTACTGTCGCCTGCACCGCCGCCACCGCCCATGATCAGGTTGTTAATATTGGCGGCTAGTGTGCCGCCGCCCAAGCCACCTACGGCGCGTGTACCATCGCCGCCGCAGCCAAAAAAGCTGGTCGTTAGCGTAACGCAGCTGCCTGTGTTGGTAGCGCTGTAGAAGGCAAATGTATTGCCGCCTACGCCGCCTTGCCCCACGTTAGACCCACCGCCACCGCCCGCGTTGTGCTGCGTACCGCCGCCGCCCGCATTACCGGGTGCGCCGCGTGCCAAGAAGCGGCCTGCCGCATAGCCCACATTGCCTGCACCCAGGTCTTCGTACGCAAACGGAGTTTCGTAGGTGCCGCTGTCGGTAGTGGCTTGACGGCGAATAAGGCGCGGCGTGCCTGCGATACCTTCGCCTTTAGACGCGCCCACGTTGGCATACACGCCTACCGTCGTAGTAATGCTGTCGTAAGTGGTTGAGCAAAATGGGTTAACTGTCACCTCGAAGGTTCTGGTATTGGCATAAGCCACGTTGCCATTTTCGGGATAGTTGGGCCAGCCGCCTGCGCCCCTAAAGCCCAGGTTAGACGTATCAATGGTAGCGCCGTTCATGTTTAAGTTGCCTGCGACGTCCACCACCCATACACCGCCAGTTTCACCGTCCCAGGCGGGTGGTGAGCTATTACCTGTGGGCATGGTGAGGGTTGAGAACTGCGGTACGCGGATCACTTGAAAGCGGCGATTGCCATTTTCTGCAGTGCCAGTGCCTGCCGACGGCGCTGCACGGGTGTAGGTGTTGGCCAAGCCTTGGTCTATGACTAAGGCGCCACTGGCAAAGCTCACCACACGGCGAAATTCATACTTGCCGCTGTTGTTCAGGCTGGTCCAGCCGCGGCCTGTGCTGCCATCGCCGTAGGCAATGGTCTCGCCGTTGTTGTACTGAGCATCTTGCATTTGGATAATCATCACTAGATCACCAGGAGATAGCGCTGTAGTGCCGGGCGTGCCACTGTTGGCGGGCAAGTTGGTGCCGCCTGCGGCGCGAAGCGTGCCCAATGTCAGGTTTGTATTGCCCGCTGTTGCCGTAGCTAGACCGGGGTAGTAGGACGGTTGAGAAAAAGTAATGCCGTCTTTACCCGGCGCGCTGCACGATGCCGTTTGCGCTTGCGCTGCAGTGCCGAAAATCAAGCCAGCTATGAGACTGATATGGGCAAATGTGCTAAGAAGTTGCATGGTTGCTAGGCTTTACTTTGAAACCTTTATTATATTGATTTTGTAATATTTGGATACTAATCGTTAACGTATAACTGGTTTCGTCGTGACTGGTGCGCATCAGTGAGACGCGCACCACACGAGGAGCTGACTTGCCAAATCGTCTTGCAACAACAGCCGTGCGCGGGCACGTTGCGTGACTTGCGCCCAAGCAGCCGTGTTAATTACGGGCAAGGGCTGCTGGCTTAGGCCGTTCCACACTTGGTGAAACAGGCGCAGATCATCTGGGGCTTGCAGCCATTCTAAAAAAGCATCTAACTTGGCGGCGTGGGCACCATCGTGCTGCGGGTAGATGTGCCACACAAACGCTTGGCCTGCCCACAGGGCACGTACCAAGCTGTCTTCGCCACGCACCACGTTAAGGTGGCAGTTGCGCAGCAGTGCGTCGTAGCTGGCTTGGGGCATAAGGGGTAAGAAGTCTATTTTTAAGCGCTCTAAATTTAATAGCTGGTTGAGCAAATTTAATGGGGCTTGCGGTGCTATTTGGCTTCTAAACTGATCGTCAAAGACATTTACTTTGAGCGTTTGCAAGGCCATGTGTACCGCCGCATTCGCGCGACCATGGGTAACCTGCAGTTGCGTGCTGTGCGGCCCTTGGCCCAACTGTTGCAGTAGCTGGGGTAGCGCAGGGCTTTCGTAGCAAAACAGGCTGATGCGTTGTATGCCATCTGGCGCGATAGGTAAAACACCGGGCAAAGTCATGCCTGCCTCGCGCAGCAAGCAGCCGGTGCCTGCTGTAAAACCGGGGTAGAAAAACCATTTGGTCAATCCCGTTGCAGGCCCCGCCATCACCGGGCTGGGCAGGCCGTGGCTGCGTTCTACAAAGGCCTCGGCGCTTAGATACTCTAAGTTGATCCAAGTCGGAAAATGCTCGATAGGCAAGGTATTTTTAATGGATAAATCATGGTTTGAAGCCGTACTACCTGCTCGAGCAGCTATGCAATTCATAGTGCGCTGGCTCATCACCCATGCTGGATTAATGGTGCAACCAAAGGCCTCAATGACTACGTTGCCGGGCATATCGACGCCGATGCGCGGGGCTTGTTGTGTCCATGTGCGTACCTGCACAGGCCCAGGCATCTGCGGGTCTGCGTCGTCTACCTTTACATGCGGTGCTAACCACTGCAACGCACTCGGGTCATTTACCCACAACCGCACTTGCTGGCCACGCTGCGCAAGGTTGCAAGCCAGCCGCCAGCACACGCCAATATCACCGAAGTTGTCTATGACTTGGCAGAAGATGTCCCATTGCTTTGGTATTGGCATGCTGGTGATTGTGCCGAAGTTTTTTTCGGGTGCGTCTTTGAGTTGGTCGCTTGGCTTGGCGTGCGCACCGGGGAGTTGATTGCTGGGCTAAGCGTGCGCGCCGGGCAGCTGGACTCGAGCCGGGCATCTCGCTGCAAAAATACTCCGAAAACACGCGCGAATGTTGATAGTTGCTAGGCTTGCTTTTGCACCGCGCGCCTGTCGTAGTATTTTTCATCGAGACGGACCCGACTCGTCACATTTTTCTTGGCTTGGTTTTTAGCAGCCCGTGAGCTGGTTACGGAGCTGGTTACGACTGGCGTTTTGTGAACAGCCCGCAATCCGGTGAGATGCATTTGAGGTCAGAGCAAAATTTCGTTGGTGATTGATGTTGCGCCGGATGTATGGTGTTCCTGAATTTTGATCTGACCCCCAATGCTCTCGTCAGCAAATACCGGTAGCGTGCAATCACGATCGCAAGTGAGATAGCCTATGCCGACCGCCCGATTTCTGGCATGCCCAGTATGGAGGCGGTTGGCATACGCTATCTCATCACCTAGAGACTAAGCCAGAAGAACAACCTCCGCAAACCAAACCAAGTAATGCAAAGACAAACAAAGGCAATACAAAGACAGAGCCCGCAACACAACGCATGCCAAAATAGCCCTATGTCCGACAACGCCCCAGACCTTCAAGCCCAAGCCCACAGCCCCGCACTACTAGCCGAGGTGTTGGCATTGCCCGGCCTGCCCGGCGTGTACCGCTACTTTGACGCGGACAACGGATTGTTGTACGTAGGCAAAGCTAAAAACCTCAAAAAGCGCGTTGCTAATTATTTCCAAAAAAGCCACGGCGGCACGCGCATTGGCCACATGGTCAGCAAAATTGTTCGGATGGAAACTACCGTGGTGCGGTCCGAGGCTGAGGCATTGCTGCTTGAGAATAACTTAATTAAAACGCTGAACCCGCGCTTTAATATTTTGTTCCGCGACGACAAAAGCTATCCGTATCTGAAGATGACTGGGCAAGCCAAACCTAGTTCGGCATTCAACCTACACTCTAAGGCCTCAAACCCTGTAAAAATAACAGTAAATAGTGCCATTAAGGCCGTAGATACTGCTCAACCAGCTATGCAAATTGTAGCATTTAGCAAGCCGCCGGTTGTCTCTGCAGACTACCCTCGCATCGCCTACTACCGAGGCGCGGTAGAAAAAAAGCACCGCTACTTTGGCCCGTACCCCAGTGCCTGGGCGGTGAAAGAAAGCATTCAGCTGCTGCAAAAAGTTTTTCACCTGCGCACCTGTGAAGACACTGTGTTTGCCAACCGCACGCGGCCTTGCCTGCTGTACCAGATCAAGCGCTGCAGCGGCCCGTGCGTGGGGCATATTAATGAGCTTGACTACGCGCAGGATATTTCTAATGCCGAGCGTTTTTTGCGCGGCGAGACGCAGGCCATCATGCAAGAGCTAGAAGGCCGCATGATGCAGCACGCCGAGAAGCTAGAGTTTGAAAAAGCCGCCGAGGCACGCAACCAGATCAGCGCACTGTCTAAGGTGCTGCACCAGCAGTCGGTAGACAACGTAAGCGATAAGGACGTCGATATTTTGGCCGCCAAAGTGCAAGGCGGCAGAGCCTGCGTAAACCTGGCTATGGTGCGTGGTGGGCGGCATTTGGGCGACAGGCCGTACTTTCCGGTGCACGTAGACGATGCACCCGCTGCCGAGGTGCTAGAGGCCTTTATCGCGCAGCACTATATTGACACACCGCCACCGCCCACGCTGCTGGTAAGCGAGAAGGTAGACCCAGATCTGATTGCGCTGCTGACGGAGCAAACCGGCGTCAAAATTAGCGCCGTGCACAACCCGCGCGAGCAGCGGCGCATTTGGCTGGAAATGGCGCAAAAAAATGCTGATATTCAACTGGCCCGCCTGCTGGCTGAAGAAGGTAGCCAGCAGGCTCGTACCCGCGCGCTGGTGGACGCGCTGGACATTGCGCCGGATGATTTGGCCAAATTTCGGGTGGAGTGCTTTGACATCAGCCACACCGCAGGCGAGGCTACGCAAGCGTCGTGCGTAGTGTTCTATGGCCACAAAATGCAAAGCAGCCAATACCGCCGCTACAACATCGAGGGCATCACCGGCGGTGACGACTACGCCGCCATGCGCCAAGTGCTCAGCCGACGCTATAGCAAAGTGGTGCAAGCCCAGCGTACTGCAGACGCCGAGGGCACGGCACCCAGCATCACCATGCCTGATTTAGTGTTGGTGGACGGCGGTATTGGCCAGGTCAACATAGCCAAAGAAGTGTTTGAATCGCTGGGCCTGAACCTAGGCTTGATCGCGGGCGTAGAAAAAGGCGAGGGCCGCAAAGTAGGCCTCGAGGAGCTGGTGTTTGCCGATGGCAGACCTAAAGCCAGCCTGCCTAAAGACAGCGCCGCGCTGATGCTGATTGCGCAAATTCGCGACGAGGCGCACCGGTTTGCCATAACAGGTATGCGCGCACAACGTGCGAAAGTGCGCACTGGCGGCAGCAAACTAGAGGAAATACCGGGTGTAGGCGCTAAAAGACGTGCCAAACTATTGCAACGCTTCGGAGGTATTCGCGGCGTTGCGGCTGCGGGCGCTGCTGACATAGCTACCGTAGACGGCATATCCAAAGACTTGGCCGACGAGATCTACCGGGCATTACACTGAGGCTGTGCCTTATTTCGTAGTGCATTAGCTCTCACAATCTGGGCATGGAAGCTATTTAGATCTATAAAACTTAAACGTTGGAGCCCACCGTGAAAAATCAAATCATTAACACCACCACGCTGCGCCATGCCAAGCATGGCCTAGTCTGGTCTGCCATTACAGCTGCTGCCCTGATAGCAGGCTGCAAAAGTCGTCCTGTTGGACCGCCAGACTCTAGCCCGCTACCATCTGCCGCGCCTGCGCAGCCCAGTGCCTCTGGCCTGCCAGCAGTGCGCAGCATGGCTGAATACCGTCGCCGCGCAGCTCAGATGATTTTGGCGGCTAACCCAGGCGGCAGCTACGCAGGCGCCGTGTCAGAGCCAGCCTACGGCATTGTGGTGGTCAGCATAGCTTTAGGCGCGGACGGCAGCATTAGAAACGTCAGTCTGTTGCGCCGCTCATCGGTGGGGCCTGATGCCAACGACTTGGCTGTGCAAGCCGTGCGCCGTGTGGGCAGCTTTGGCCCCATCGGTAATCTGGCAGGCCCATGGGACATCAGCGAAACCTTTTTCTACAACGATGCCCGCAAATTTCAGCTGCGCACCGTGGTGGAGAAGCTGTAAATCTGCAGCAACAGCGCCACAAACCACTGCTGCAGGTTGTGTAGCACACGCTAGCACGCCGCAAGGGCACGCTAGCGTGACACAATAGGGCCAATGTTTTTTACCATACCCACAATATTGACTTGGACCCGCATCGTTGCGATTCCCCTGATTGCGGGTATTTTCTACAGCAGCTTGCCCATCGCTACGCAAAATTTGGTGGCCACGGTGATGTTTGTGCTGTTCGCATGGACCGACTGGCTAGACGGCTACTTGGCCCGCAAGCTGAACCAAGCCTCTTCGTTTGGCGCTTTTCTAGACCCTGTAGCCGACAAATTTTTAGTCTGCGCAGCCTTGCTGGTGCTAGTGCATTTGCAGCGTGTGGACGTGTTTGTGGCACTCATCATCATTGGCCGCGAGATAGCTATTAGCGCGCTGCGCGAATGGATGGCCAAAATAGGTGCCTCGGGCAGCGTAGCGGTACACATGCTGGGCAAGCTCAAGACCGTATCGCAAATGGTGGCGATTCCGTTTTTGCTGTACGACGGGATGTTGTTTGGCATCATCAACACCCGCGTGTGGGGCTTGTGGCTTATTTGGGTGGCCGCTATTTTGACGGTGTGGAGCATGGTGTACTACCTGCAAAAAGCACTGCCCGAGATTCGCGCCAAGGTGAAGTAAGCTCACAGCGCGCTGCCATCGCGCATGCCCTTTGGGCTCGCTAGCGCGCAGTCACTGCGTTTTCTCATGTCCAACCAATCTCCCGATACCCAGTGGCTGCGTGCCATGCCCGTAGTGTTTGTGCTTATTTGGAGCACTGGCTTCATCGTGGCACGCTACGGCATGCCGTATGCGCCACCCATGACGTTTTTGGCGGTACGTTATGCGTTGTCGATGCTGTGTTTTGCACTGTGGATAGTGCTTGCCAAAGTCGCATGGCCCGCCAACCGGGCGCAATGGGCACATCTGGCGTTGGTAGGTGTGTTGGTGCATGCAGGCTACTTGGGCGGCGTGTGGACAGCGGTTAAGCTAGGCATGGGCTCGGGCCTGTCGTCGCTGATCGTGGGGTTTCAACCAGTGCTGACGGCGCTGTGGCTGTCTGGCACAGGTGGGCGCGTGGCAGCGCGCCAATGGGCCGGGCTGGCGCTAGGCTTTGCGGGCCTGCTGCTGGTAGTGTCGGCCAAGCTGGGCTTGGGCGAGGTGAGCACTGCCAATCTAGCCTTTGCCATCATTGCGTTGCTTAGTATTACCACCGGCACGCTGTACCAAAAACGTTTTGTCACCCCGTGCGATGTGCGCAGTGCCAACGCCGTACAACTGGCCGCCGCTTTGCTGGTTACCCTGCCGTTTGCGCTCTTGGAGACCGAGGCCATGCAGTGGAACACGCAACTTAGCTGGGCCATGGCATGGTCGGTACTGGGGCTCACTTTGGGCGGCAGCTCGTTGTTGTATATCCTTATCCAGCGCGGTGCAGCTACATCAGTCACGTCCCTTTTGTACCTAGTGCCGCCCACCACTGCGCTGATGGCCTGGGTGTTGTTTAGCGAACCAATTACGTGGGCTACCGTGCTGGGCACTGCGTTGACTGCGCTGGGTGTGTGGCTAGTGGTGCGCGCAGCGTCCAAGGTTTAACGCAAATTGAGGTTTCCGGTGCGGGCAGTGGTTTGCTGCCAACATGGTTTGACGTTGAACTGCTGTCTGGTCATGAGTTATGAGCTGGCAGACCGTTTTTTTATAATGAAAATGGCCTGTAACCCAAGTAAATCCTGCTCAAGCAGCTATTAAATTAGTAGTAAGTAGTAGTCTAATCTACAGCCCAAGGTGCACTATGAAAGCTTTGGTGCAAATAATCACTGAGCAGCCGCACCCGCCGAGGCGTTTGCACCTTAAACGGCGCTAACCACTGAATATATGCATCGGTCATGGCATACGCAGGCAGCACGCGCACCAGTGCGCCACTGGCTATCTGCGGGGCGATGTCCCACAGGCTACGCAGCATGATGCCGCGGCCTGCTAAGCACCAGTCGCGCACTAGCTCGCCAGAGTTGCAACGCAGGCTGCCTTGCACTTGCACTGCGATAGCTTTTTTGTCATGGGCCTTTTTTGTATTGGCAAGGCGCAGTTGCCATGCGTAGCTAGGGTCGTCGTTCTCGCGCACTACCAGGCATTCGTGTTGGCTCAAATCTGCCAAGGTTTGTGGGGTAGGGCGTTTAGCAAGGTAGTTGGGTGCTGCCACCAGTACACGCTGGTTAGTAGCCAGCTTGCGTGCAGACCATTGTGCTGACCGGTTAGCGTTAGGTGCCCATAGCCATACGGCACCGTCGTAGCCTTCTGCACCCAAGTCAGGAAGTTTTTCGGTTAGCTGCACATCCACCCGCACACCAGGGTGCAGGCTTTGAAACCGCGCCAGTGCGGGCCCAAGCCAAATGCGGCCAAAGCCGAAGGTGGCGGCCAAGCGGATGGGGCCTGCAGGCTCGCGCACATGGTCGCGCAGGTCTTCTTCAGTTTGGGCAAATTGGGCCAGCAAGCCCACGGCGCGTTCGCACAGCACATCGCCCTCGGCCGTGGGGTTGACACTGCGGGTAGTGCGAAAAAACAGTTTTAAACCCAGCGCGGTTTCTAGTGCGGCTAGGCGTTTGGTCACCACAGGCGGGCTCAGGCGCAGGCGGGCAGCGGCTTGGCTCAAGCTACCCGCGTCTTTGATGGCCAAAACTAGTTCGAGGTCAGCTCTTTCCATTGTTTCTAATTTGAAAATAATAAATTACTCAATTATTGCTTGATTGTGAGACATGCGTCCAGCACAATCCGTGCATGTTCAAAGACTTTTCAGCTTTTACGATTGAGCGTAACGGCGTTAGCCTGCAGTGCCGCACAGGAGGGCAGGGCGCACCGCTGCTGCTGCTGCATGGCCACCCACAAACCCATGCCATGTGGCACCGCGTAGCGCCTGATTTGGCCCAGCGGTTTACCGTGGTGATGATGGATTTGCGCGGCTACGGTGACTCTGGCCGGCCTGCGGCCGATGCAGACCATGCCATGTATTCCAAGCGTGAGATGGCGCGCGATGCGATGGCGGTAATGCAAGCGCGCGGGTTTGACCAATTTCAGGTACTGGCGCACGACCGTGGCGCACGTGTGGCCCACCGTTTAGCTGCAGACCACCTCCACGCCGTGCAGCGCATGATGCTGCTAGACATTGCGCCCACGCTGGGCATGTACGGCAACACCAGCCAAGCTTTTGCCACGGCCTATTGGCATTGGTTCTTTTTGATTCAGCCCGCGCCCTTGCCCGAAGCATTGATTGAGTCAAACCCTGTAGGCTATCTGCGCTACGGAAAAGGCCAGCGCCACGGGGGCTTGTCTGTTTTTGCACCCGAGGCAATGGCACAGTACGAACGCTGCATCCAAATACCAGGCAGCGCACGCGGCATTTGCGAAGACTACCGCGCTAGCGCCACGATCGACCTGGACCATGACCGTGCCGACATCGCCGCAGGTAAGAAGCTGGCCATGCCGCTCAAAGTGCTGTGGGCAGAGCAGGGCGCAGTAGGTAAAAATTTTGACGTGTTAGCACTGTGGCGTGAGCGTGCCCACAATGTGAGCGGCCAATCATTGCCCTGCGGACACTACATTGCCGAGGAAGCGCCAGACGCGCTGCTTGCCCAAGCCCACCCATTTTTCATCGCTTAGTTTTTAACAATCAATTTATCTACAAGGATTTCACCATGGCAAAACACCGCATCGCAGTTATCGCAGGCGACGGCATTGGTAAAGAAGTGATGCCTGAGGGCGTGCGTGTGATGGAGGCCGTAGCCAGTAAATTTGGGATTGACCTGCATATGGACCATTTTGATTTTTCGTGCTGGGAATATTGCGAAAAGCACGGTGACTATTTGCCTCCCGATTGGAAAGACCAAATCGGCGGCCACGACGCCTTGTACTACGGCGCAGTAGGCTGGCCTGCCAAGGTGCCAGACCATATCTCGCTGTGGGGTTCGTTGATTAAATTTCGCCGCGAGTTTGACCAATACGTTAACCTGCGCCCCGCCAAACTCATGCCCGGCATAATTGCGCCCGTGGTTAAACGCGACGGCACACCGTACAAAGCCGGTGAGATCGACTTTTACATCGTGCGCGAGAACACCGAGGGTGAATACTCCAGCATCGGTGGCCGTATGTTTCCAGGCACGGATCGCGAGTTTGTCTTGCAAGAATCGGTGTTCACACGCACGGGTGTAGACCGCGTATTGAAGTTTGCCTACGACCTGGCTCAGTCGCGCCCCAAAAAGCACCTCACCAGCGCCACCAAGTCCAACGGCATTTCGATCAGCATGCCCTACTGGGACGAGCGCGTTGAAGAGATGGCTAAAAAATACCCCGACGTTAACACCGATAAATTTCACATCGATATTTTGACGGCCCACTTTGTGCAGCGCCCCACGTACTTTGATGTAGTGGTGGCTAGTAATTTGTTTGGTGATATTTTGAGCGACTTAGGTCCTGCGTGCACAGGCACTATCGGTATTGCGCCTAGCGCCAACCTCAACCCAGACAGAAAATTTCCATCACTGTTTGAGCCTGTGCATGGGTCGGCGCCAGACATTGCGGGCAAGCACATCGCCAATCCGATTGGTCAGATCTGGTGTGGTGCCATGATGCTGGAGCACTTGGGCTATAAGCAGGCGCATGATGCCATTTTGGCTACTATCGAAAAAGTATTAGCCCCCAAGAGCGGCGCACCACTGACCCGCGATATGGGTGGCACAGCCAGCACCAGTGATTTGGGCAAGGCGATTGCTGCAGCGTTGTAAGCACACAGCTAGAAAGGCAACAGCAAGCAATAAAACGCTTGCCCCTGTCAAGAAAATGCCAACTCTTAGAGTTTTGTCGCAAATATTTGCAAGCTTAGGGTTACGGATAGCTATTTTTAGCTACCTGTGACTTGTGCACGCCCTAAAACCGCATAGAATTCGCAACCGTATTGTTATAAAACGATACCACCATTTTTTTCGCCATACCTATCGCTGGAGCCAAAATGAACAAAACCGACTTGATCGAACACATCGCAAAGCATGCTGATATTTCCAAAGCTGCCGCTACCCGCGCACTGGAGTCCACCATCACCGCGGTAAAAACCACCTTGAAAAAAGGCGGCACTGTGTCGCTAGTAGGTTTCGGCACTTTTGCCGTAGGCAAGCGTGCTGCGCGCACAGGGCGCAATCCGCGTACTGGCGATGCGATCAAGATCAAAGCCGCTAAGGTGCCTAAGTTTCGTCCAGGCAAAGCCTTGAAAGATGCACTGAACTAAATCAGTTTAAAATACAGTTTCAGGTGGGGTGATTAGCTCAGTTGGTAGAGCGGCGCCCTTACAAGGCGTAGGTCGGCGGTTCGAGCCCGT
>JAYSWJ010000156.1:0-4102 GCA_043718065.1 Polaromonas sp. | reverse complement strand
AAAATGTAGTGCTCTATGGTGGCGATACAACTGCCGATCGAAGTGATGCATTGCAGTTAGGCTGGCGTGATGTGGCTCTTGCAGACTAAAGGGTGCTGCAGATGATCGCATCATTATTCTAAAACTGACGATGAGTGCCTTTATTTTCATTGGGCTAATGTTGTTATGCATCGGCATAGCGTTGTGGTTTGTTCGCATTAACCGTTGGCCTAGAGTGCAAGTGTGCGTGTTAAAGAAATGGGATGAGGTAACCGGACGCGATAGTGAGAACAATGCGACTGGCTGGCAACACGCTGACATTGAATATTGGTATCAATCCAAAAAATACTCGGCTTGCTGGCGCGGAGATCTCCAAGAGCAAAGATTGATGGCTCCAGCTGTCTGGATGGTCGTTAATCCCAGTCAACCTGAGGTAGCCCAGTTGCCTGCCGATTGGGGTATGGCTGTAGTTTTCTGTTTTATGGCGTTTTTAGCGTTCTGTGGATTTCTATTAATTGCATTTAATTAACACGAATTTCGTGTCGCACGAATTTCGTGTTACTATTCATTCATGAAAAACGTCACCATTACCGTAGAAGATACGGCCTTAGAGTGGGCGCGGATTGAAGCGGCTAAACGCAATACCAGCGTATCTCGTCTGGTAGGCGAAATGCTGGCGGACAAGATGCGCTTGACCGATGCGTACCAACGCGCAGCGCATGACTGGGCTAACAAAGACCGTACTTGGCGGTCTGACGGCAGCGCCTACGCTAAGCGTGCAGACCTTTACGATCGCAGCCTATGAGCAGCGTATTTGTCGATACCAGTATCCTGATTTATAGCGAAGATGGGGCTGACCCGGTCAAACGTGAGAAAGCTTTGCAATGGCTGGGCGTGTTGTGGGCGCGGGGCATAGGCCGTGTCAGCACGCAGGTGCTCAATGAGTTTTATGTCAACGTGACGCGCAAGATCAAGCCCCCAATGCCAGCTGGCGATGCACGGGCAGAAGTGCGTCGTTATGAGCTGTGGCAGCCTTGGCAAATTGACCATGCTACTGTGGAGTCAGCTTGGGCCGTAGAAAGCCGCTATGGCCTGCACTACGGGGACAGTCTGATGATCGCCGCTGCGCAGCACTTGGGTTGCCGTTATGTGATCAGTGAAGACATGGCGCACGATCAACGCTACGGCGCGGTGCAGGTGATTAACCCCTTTGTGTCCTCGATAGAACTACTGAACGATCTCTCATGACAACGACATTACAGGCCTTAATTTTGTCCCACATCCGCCCCGACGTGCAATCTATGCACGCCTACGCTGTGCAAGATGCCGCTGGCATGGTGAAGCTGGACGCAATGGAGAACCCGTATGCCTTGCCTGCCGATTTACAAGCCCAGCTGGGCGAGCGGCTGGGCAAGCTGGCGGTTAATCGCTACCCCGGCGCGCGGGTAGAAGATTTAAAAACCGCTTTGCGCAGCTACGCGCAGGTGCCAGCGGGCTATAGCCTGATCCTGGGCAATGGGTCGGACGAGTTAATCTCGCTGCTGGCGATGGCTTGCACCGTGCCGGGTGCAAAAATACTCGCGCCCCTACCAGGCTTTGTCATGTACGCCATGAGCGCGCAGTTGCAGGGGCTGCAGTTTATCGGCGTGCCTTTAACCGCAGATTTTGAGCTGGACGAGGCCGCGATGTTGGCCGCGATCAATAAAGACAAGCCAGCCATCACCTACATCGCCTACCCCAACAATCCCACGGCCAATTTGTGGGACGAGGGTGTGATCAAAAAAATCATCGCAGCCTGCGCGCGGTATGGCGGCATGGTGGTGATGGACGAGGCCTACCAACCATTCAGTAGCCTAAGCTGGATCACCCATATCCACGCCGCACCAGAGGCGAATGCCAATGTGCTGCTGATGCGCACGCTTAGCAAGTTTGGCCTGGCAGGGGTGCGCCTAGGCTACATGACCGGGCCAGCCGCGCTGGTGAACGAAGTGGACAAGCTGCGCCCGCCCTACAACATTAGCGTGCTGAACTGCGAGTGCGCGCTGTTTGCACTGGAAAATAAAGAAGTGTTTGCGGCGCAAGCCCAAGATATATGTGTTCAGCGCGCTATTGTTTTAGAAGCAATTAACCACATGCCCGGCGCACAAGCCACCAAAAGCGATGCCAATATGTTCCTCGTGCGGGTAGCTGATGCAGCCAAGGTTTTTGCCAGTCTTAAGCAACGCGGTGTACTGGTAAAAAACGTAAGCAATATGCACCCGCTGCTGGCCAACACCTTGCGAGTTTCGGTAGGCACACCGCAAGAGAACCAATTGTTGCTGAAGGCCTTGCAAGAAAGCCTTCAATTTAGTTAATATCTGGCAACTACCCGCAGCAAAGACACCAAGGACTCAAACCTGCATGGCAAAACCTCAAAAATCGCCGCCTATGCGCAGCCCAACAATGGCTGCTAACGATGCACCAACCGGCTCTGGCGCGTCAACTGCATCAAACGCACTGGCTATCGCAGCGCAAAATCTCGGTCCTGAGCAACAGCTGTTCAATCAACTCTTAGACCAGATTGAAAAGCAAAGTAAAGAACTGAGTAATCTGAAAACACTGGCAGACACCCATGCCAGCGACCGCGCGGCCAAACTTGCGCCCCTGCGCCAGCAGGTGTACGAGCTGCAAGAACAATTGGTGTTGTACCTAGACCAACGCCTGCAAGCCCCCAAAGGTTTATCGCAGCGCGTGTGCGCCGATGTGCAAGAGCTGATTGGTATTTTGCTAGACGAGCTGCTAGGCGCAGGCGACCCCAGCCCCGCACTGCAAGCCATGGCAGACCGTTATGAAGAAGATGATGATGGGCTAGAAGATGGACTGGACTTAGAAACATCGTCTGAGCTAAACCGCGCCATGGCGAAGGCCATGGGCGTGCCGGTGGATAACGACGACACCTTGTCTACCGACGACATGATTGAAGCGCTGATGCGCAAAATGCAGGCCGATGAGGAGGCCGCCCTACAAGCCCACGCCGCACGCCAAGCCAAACGTAAAAAATCGCCCAAGCAGAAACAAGCCGAACAAGAACAGCTGGACGCCCACAGTGCCCTGCGCACCATCTACCGCAAACTGGTCAGCGCGCTGCACCCTGACCGCGAGACTGACCCTGCAGAACGTACCCGTAAAACCCAACTGATGGTGCGCGTCAATGCCGCTAACGACAGCAAAGATCTGCTGGCCCTGCTGCGCCTGCAAATGGAGGTAGACCAGATTAACCCCGCGTCCGTAGCCGCCATGGCTGACGACAAACTGCGCGGTTTTAACCGTATGCTGAAAAGCCAGCTGAGGGACTTACAGGTCGAATACCAGAGCGTGCTGGGGGATATACAGATGGCGTTTGACGTGGGCTATGGCAACGTGAGCCAAAAAAACCTAGACAGCGGCCTGCGCTTTCAAACCCAGCGGCTGCAAGACATGGTGGCATCGCTGCAGCTGGATGTGGTGGATGTGCAGGACGATAAATTACTCAAAAAATGGGCTAAACATCAACTTTCTTTGTTGGGCGATGTCTACAGCTACTAAACTGAACCTGCACGTCATACCCAATTAAACCAAGCTCGCCAAAGTGCGACAATACTTACATGAACCGCATCGCTGAAGTCACAAGAAACACCAACGAAACCCAAATCACCGTCAAGGTCAACCTCGACGGCACGGGCGTAACCAACCTGTCCACAGGCATTGGGTTTTTCGACCACATGCTGGACCAAATCGCCCGTCACGGGCTGATTGACCTGGACATTAAGGCAGTAGGCGACCTGCACATTGACGGCCACCACACGGTAGAAGACGTAGGCATTACGCTGGGTCAAGCCGTGTTCAAGGCTGTGGGCGACAAAAAAGGCATTAAGCGCTACGGCCACGCCTACGTGCCGCTGGATGAGGCATTAAGCCGTGTGGTGATTGACTTTTCGGGCCGCCCCGGCCTGCACATGAACGTGCCTTTTAAGTCGGGTATGGTGGGCGAATTTGACACACAGCTGGCGTATGAATTCTTCCAAGGCTTCGTCAACCACGCCCTGGTCACCCTGCATATCGATAATTTGACCGGCGAGAACGCCCACCATCAAAGCGAGACCGT
>JAYSWJ010000155.1:0-28217 GCA_043718065.1 Polaromonas sp. | reverse complement strand
AATAGCCACTAAATCTATAACTGGCTGTACCAGCTTGGCCGCATGATGGAACATTAAACGTTTGGTAGGCTGCATTTGCGCCGCCCGCAATATCCAAGTAATAACCCACTCCACCGGGATTGGTTACGTCGCTGTTGGGTCCAGATGGGTAGTAGGAAAGATTATCAGGTGGACCTAGATTAACTTTGACAAGATTGGGCTTTTCACCGATAGAAAATGTCCAACCTGGTAGCGTGTAGGCGTACGAAAAAAGGTTGTTGCCCAGGCGTATCTGGTCTCCTGGTTGCAGTGTTGGCAAGGTACTGAAGTCGCCATTGGTTAAAAGATTCGACTGTGCAAAAGATGGCAATCCCAAACTTAAAAGGGGAAAAAGCAGAATCAATTGCCAGAATTTATAAAATTTTCGCGTCAACATGTTGATTCGTTGCTTTGTGATTTTCATTGTTTCCACACCTATTCCACTGAAAAATGCTTTTAGTTATTTTCAGCGATTTTGTATACTTAAGTTCTTATTATACCAAAAATCCGAGGTTTTTTGTTTGGAGTGTTGCACATTAGCCACTTATTTAGCATTAATAACTAGTTTGACCTTTCCAAGGCTTTATAAATTTATTCTTTATTCCATTCTCCACTGGAAACAACACTAACAATCCAATCTCAAGCTCCACAACCTTTGGTGGTGTCATGTTGCGTTTCTAGAATCTTTAGCGGCCCCGCCAGATGATCTTCAAGTAAACCTAAGGTGTCAAATGCCCTGCTGTAGAAGCTCTTCTCGCGCAGCTCCTCCCAAATGTGCTCTTGTGGATCGAGCCCCGGCGAATAGGGTGGCACAAACAACAGCCTGCAAATTCTGCGGCATCGCAAAACACTGGGTTGGAGCGGCCTTTTGAGGTCTATGGTCAGGTCTATAGCGTCTGCAGACTTCGTTTAATACAATGGATTGATTAGCAGTGTCACACTTTGACTTGAGACCGCCAGTTATAGAATTTGCGTTAAACGCTACTAATTCAGTAGCGCCATCCAATCTGACACAATGCTTGTTTACATATATCAACTAGCCTCATGGATTACCAACAGATTTTTGATGTCATCGTTGTCGGCGGTGGCCACGCGGGCACCGAAGCTGCTTTGGCCTCTGCGCGCATGGGTTGCTCTACGCTGTTGCTCACCCACAATATCGAAACCTTGGGCCAGATGAGCTGCAACCCCAGCATTGGCGGCATTGGTAAAGGACATTTAGTCAAAGAAGTAGACGCGTTAGGCGGCGCGATGGCGCTAGCCACTGACGTTGGCGGCATTCAATTTAGGATTTTGAACGGCTCTAAAGGCCCTGCAGTGCGCGCCACCCGGGCGCAAGCAGACCGGGTTTTGTACAAGGCGGCCATACGCCACCAGCTAGAAAACCAGCCCAACTTGTGGCTTTTTCAACAAGCTGTAGACGATTTAATGGTCGAGACAGTAGACGGTGCAGAGCGCGTAGTGGGTGCCGTGACGCAAGTAGGTATCAGGTTTCGCGGCCGCACCGTGGTGCTGACGGCAGGCACTTTCTTGGATGGCAAAATCCATGTGGGACTGAACAATTATGCAGCGGGCAGGGCGGGCGACCCACCTGCGCAGTCGCTATCAGCCCGTCTTAAAGAGCTCAAACTACCGCAAGGCCGCTTGAAAACTGGCACCCCCGCACGCATTGATGGCCGCACGATTGACTACAGTAAATGCGCCGAGCAGCCCGGCGACGGCATGGTGCAGGCCGACGGATCCACCACGCGGATGCCGGTTTTTAGCTTTATAGGCAACGCCGCCATGCACCCGCGCCAAGTGCCGTGCTGGATGACGCACACCAACGAACGCACCCACGAGATTATTCGCGCAGGATTTGACCGCAGCCCCATGTTTACCGGCAAAATCGAGGGCGTGGGCCCGCGCTACTGCCCCAGCGTGGAAGACAAAGTTAACCGCTTTGCCGATAAAACCAGCCACCAAATCTTTCTCGAACCCGAGGGGCTAGATACCCACGAGGTGTACCCCAACGGTATCAGCACCAGCCTGCCGTTTGATGTGCAGTACGACATGATTCGTTCTATCGCGGGGCTAGAAAACGCGCACATTATTCGGCCCGGCTACGCCATTGAGTACGACTACTTTGACCCGCGTGAGTTGAAGACCAATTTTGAAACCCGCGCTATCGGCGGGCTGTTTTTTGCAGGGCAAATTAACGGCACCACGGGCTACGAAGAAGCTGCCGCACAAGGCTTGTTTGCCGGCGTCAATGCCGCCTTGCAAAGCCGCGCCATGGGGCATGGGAATGCCGCTCTTAGCGCGGCAGGCCATATAGATTATACGGCCGACATGTGGCTGCCGGGCCGTGACCAGGCCTACTTGGGTGTGCTGGTAGACGATTTGATTACCAAGGGCGTGACCGAGCCGTACCGCATGTTTACCAGCCGCGCCGAGTTTCGCCTGCAGCTGCGCGAGGACAACGCTGATGCTCGCCTGACCGACCAAGGCAGGGCGCTGGGATTAGTAGACGATGCCCGCTGGGCAGCATTTAACCAAAAACGCGATGCTGTTTCACGTGAAACAGAGCGCTTGCGGTCTCTGTGGGTCAACCCCCAAAATCTGCCCGCCTTCGAGGCTGAGCGCGTGCTGGGCAAGGCGATTGAACGCGAATACAACTTGGCTGATCTGTTGCGCCGCCCTGGCGTAGGGTACGAGCACTTGATGGGTTTGCACGTGACTGCCAAAGATGGCGGTATAAGCACGCCCTTTGCGAGCACGCTGGTTTCACGTGAAACCACGCCTGACGTAGTAGACCAAGTAGAAATCGCCATCAAATACGCTGGCTATATCGACGCCCAAAAAGAAGAAGTGGCCCGTGCTGCGTTTTATGAGCATTTGCGCCTGCCTAGCGAGCTGGACTATCTAAAGGTTGACGCGCTCAGCTTTGAAGCACGCCAAAAGCTGAGCAAGCACAAACCCGAGACGCTGGGCATGGCCTCGCGCATATCGGGCATCACGCCAGCCAGCATCTCGCTGTTATTGATTCACCTGAAAAAAGGCAGATTCAAAGGCTTTAGCAAGCCAGCAGGCGAGGCCGCGGCGGTCAACGATATAGCGCGCCAAGCCGCCTAAGCCACGCACACAACCAACTACCTATGGTTTCTGTGCATTTTTTATCTAAAGCATCTTCCCATTTGGCTGCTACAGCCCGCACAGCAATAAGCATGCGATACCAGCTGGGCTTTTTGTCGCAGCGCACTTGGGCTGTGTTGGCCGTGCTGATTGCGCTGCTGCTGATCCCCTTTTGGTGGAGCAAGCGCGTTAACGACAAAACCCAACGTGAGCGTGCAACGGCAACGGCAACGGCAACCGTAGCTGCCACATCTAGAGCAGTGCAGGCCAATAGCGCACCCGCTGCAGCGGTAAACAACACCCAGGCACCCAGCAACCCTGATCGTTTCGGCTTAAGCTTTGGGCACGGCACCATGCCCAACACCACCGCCACCAGCATGTTCTACAGCGCCTGCGCCGGAGAGCCACTGGACATGGGCAACCCTGATAAAAACCAGTGCAATCCCACCCAAGGAGATAGCTCATGCCGCACAGCACTGCCCGTGCTGTGCATACTAAAAGACGGCAGTACGCCAGAGTCAGCAAGCTTGGCAAAAGACCCTAACGCTGAGCGCATTGCAGCAGGCCTTGACTTAAATGCTGGCTGGGTAGGCGGATCGCTGGGGGCCACAGCGCCCGTAGCGGGCTTTGTACTCGGGTCACTAGCCAATGCCAACGCCCGCTGCTCCGCCGAGCTGGGCGCAGGCTGGCGCATGGCCGAGTTGCATGACGCCAGTGGAGGTTGGGGCCTGGTAGGCAAGCGCGGCCCGGGCTGGCCCGGCGCGCAGAGCAGCGCACAAATCCGCCACTGGGTACATGTCAACGACCAAAAGGCCAACTGCTGGGACCCGGACGGCAAATGACGTTCCACGTGAAACACACCCATCTATGTCCATAATGCCAATCGACACATCTAGCTGTTGCAGCAGAAAGTAAGTTTTCAGTGCCCAACGACAGCGCCGCAGCGCGCATACAACTACAAACTGCCGCTATCGCGCTAGGCGTGCCACTGCCTGACAGTGCCGCTGATGCCTTACTTACCTACCTAGACCTAATCGCCAAGTGGAATAAAGTCTATAACTTAACGGCTGTGCGCAACCCAGCCGACATGCTGACGCACCATTTACTAGACTCTCTGGCAGTAGTGCCCACCCTGCTAAGGCATACCCGCGGCCAACCGATGCGGGTGCTAGATGTAGGCAGCGGGGCAGGGCTGCCCGGCACGGTGCTGGCTATCATATGCCCCGAGCTAGACGTCACCTGTGTAGACACTGTAGCCAAAAAAGCGGCCTTTATCCAAAACACAGCGCTAACACTGAAGCTGCCCAACTTGCGCGGCGTGCACGCACGGGTAGAGGGAATGCAAGCCGCCCCGTTTGACATAGTCACCAGCCGTGCGTTTTCGTCGTTGGTTGATTTTGTAGCGCTAACTCGGTTTCACGTGAAACAGGCCTCAGCAGATTCGGCTGCTGGTGTATGGCTGGCCATGAAGGGCAAGCATCCTACTGATGAGTTGGCAGCACTACCCGCCGATGTTAATGTGTTTCACGTGGAGCCGTTGGAGGTGCCGGGGCTGGGGGCAGAGCGGTGCTTGGTTTGGATGCGGGCGGTTTGAACCTAATAGAGCTTCAATCAGAACGCTGACTTTGTTGAAACTGCTTCGTTTGCTTGATAGCTTGTTGCTACCTGAAGGGCTTGGTGTTAGCCGGGTGCTTTGTTGCTAGCTGAGCGCCTTGGCGGAGATGTGGCGTATGCCAATCGCCCTCATGCTGGGGTACCAGAAATCGGTCGATCGGCATACGCCACATCTCTTGCGTAGATTTTGGCACGCTACTGGTAGTTGCCTGCCATACTTTGACGAAGCTACCGGTAGTCGCGGACACCCCCCACATCAAAGCTACCGGTCGCGCACCAACTAACTCGGCGACACGGTTGGGCATGCAGCGATCGCCCGATTTCTGGTACCCCAGCATGAGGGCAGTTGCTGCATGACCAACCGTGCGTACAAGACCATCTCTGCGAAAAAAGGCAGCCAAGAGCACTACAGAATCAATAGCTGCTTGAGCAGGATTTACTTTGGGTTAGAGGCCTAAAAGCCCATAAAAACAACCTGCCTAGGCACCCGCAGCACAACCAGAAAGACAAGCCACCCATCCCGCCCGGTTACACTCTCATCCCCACCCACGTAAATCTCGCAGCAACACCAAGGAGCACAACACCATGACCGCATCGTTCTTTGGCATAGCAGACTACAGCTCCTTTGTCATCGCCGTGCTGCTGTTCTTGCTTATCCCCGGCCCCGGCAATTTGGCCCTCATTACCTCCACCAGCAAAGGCGGTTTGCGCGGTGGGCTGGCGGCCACATTGGGCGTGATGGCGGGAGACCAAGTGTTGATGTGGTTGGCGGTAGCGGGCGTAGCAGCCTTGTTAGCCGCCTACCCCACAGCAATTAAAATTGTGCAGTTCGCAGGCGCTGCTTACCTTGCTTTCTTAGGCATCAAAATGCTGCTCATCCAACCCGGCGACGCACCTATTATCAACATGGACTCCAAGCGCTTTTTCTTTCAGTCCATGACGATTACCCTGCTCAACCCCAAAGCCATCGTGTTTTACATGGCGTTTTTCCCGCTGTTTATTAATCCGGCCCAGCACCAAGGCATGCTCACCTTTGGCGTGATGGCGGGCACCGTGGCCCTGCTCACCTTCGCCTACGGCACCATATCCACCCTCATCACCCATTACGCGGCTGAGCGCATCCGCGCCAACCCGCGCATCACCAGCGTGTTGAACAAAATGGCAGGCCTGTTTTTGATTGGCTTTGGACTCAAGCTTGTCGTGTCGAAGTAATCTGCCATCCCATCTGCATACCGCCCAGCACTAAAAACCTAAAACAATGAAAATCTTTTGTGTAGCCAACCAAAAAGGTGGTGTGGGTAAAACCACCACTACCGTCAACCTTGCCGCCGGTTTGGCCAAAATAGGCCAGCGCGTGCTGATGGTCGACATGGACCCGCAAGGCAACGCCACCATGGGCTCGGCCGTAGACAAACGCAAGCTGGAGCTAACTGTATACGATGTACTGCTGGAATCTGCCAACATTGCCGAGGCCCGCGTTATCAGCGACAAATGCGGCTACCACGTGCTGGGTGCGAACCGCGACCTGGCCGGTGCCGAGGTAGAGCTGGTAGGACTGGAGCGACGTGACCAGCGGCTTAAAACTGCGTTGCTGGCGGTTAAAGACGAGTACGATTTTGTGCTGATCGACTGCCCGCCCTCCCTGTCCATGCTGACGCTGAACGGCCTGTGCAGCGCCCACGGCGTAGTGGTGCCGATGCAATGCGAATATTTTGCGCTAGAAGGCCTGACCGACCTGGTCAACACCATCAAACAAGTGCATGCCAACCTGAACCCCGACCTGCAAATTATCGGCCTGCTGCGCGTGATGTTTGACCCGCGTATTACGCTGCAGCAGCAGGTCAGCGACCAGCTAAAAACCCATTTTGGCGACAAAGTGTTTAACGCCGTCATCCCGCGCAACGTGCGCCTGGCCGAGGCACCCAGCTACGGCTTGCCGGGTGTAATTTTTGACCCATCAGCCAAAGGCAGCTTGGCTTTCGTAGAGTTTGCCGCTGAGATGGTGGAACGCATTAAAACCATGCCGCAGCGCAAGTAAGCGCCTCTCGAATGCCTCTATTTATATGCCAAATTGCTGTTCTAGACCGTAGATCTTGCTCAAGCAGCTATTTAATTTGTAGCAAAACCTAGTCTCCATGTCATCAGCACCCCATGTACTTTTGCTGCCCGGCTGGCTCGGTTCAGGCCCATTGCACTGGCAAAGCCTGTGGCAAGCTGCGCACGGCACGCCCACCACGTTTGTCCGCGTGGAGCAGCACGACTGGCAGCGCCCGCTGCGCGGCGACTGGTGCGCGCGGCTAGAAGAGGTTATTGCCAATCATGTAGCCCGTACTGCGGCGGTGCCAGCATCTGCAATAGGCTCACCAGTACTATCAAAATCAGAGCTACTTGAGCAGGATTTACTTGGGTTACAGCCCGATATATCATTAAAAAACAGCCCCAGCGTAGTGCTGGTAGCACACAGCCTGGGCTGCCATCTGGTGGCGGCGTGGGCGGCTGCATCGCGCTACACCAGCGCCGTGCGCGGCGCGCTGCTGGTAGCGCCGCCCGATGTAACGCAGGCCGACTTGCCGCCCGATTTGTACAGCTGGCGCACGCCCGTGTTAAACAAACTGCCGTTCCCCGCCGTTTGCGCCATCTCTAGCAACGACCCCTTTGCCAGCCACGCCGCAGGCCGCGCCATGGCCGCCGCGTGGGGCGCGCGCTGTGTTGAGGTGGGCGCACGCGGCCATATCAACGGCGACAGCGGCTTGGGCGACTGGCCTGCAGGCCTGGCCCTGGTTACCGAGCTAGTCAACTCATCCAATAACGCAAAAAGTGGCGACCATCGCCACCCAACCTAGAAAGAACCCACCCATGGTCACCAAAAAACCCAAAGGCCTCGGCATGGGCCTAGAAGCTCTACTGGGCCCCAAAGTGCAAGATGCACCTGCCGCTGGCGCATCGGGCAACGCAGGCGCACCCAATACCTTAAAGCTGGCCGACTTGATCCCCGGCATGTACCAGCCCCGCACCCACATGGACGAGGGCGCATTGTACGAGCTGGCCGAGTCGATTAAGCAGCAAGGCGTGATGCAGCCCATCTTGGTGCGCAAGCTGGGTATGGACGAAAAGTATGGCGACAAAGCAGGTAAATACGAGATCATCGCGGGCGAGCGGCGCTTTCGCGCCTGCAAGCTGGCTGGCCTGCTAGAGGTGCCCGTATTGGTCAAAGAAGTCACCGACCACAACGCCGCCGCCATGGCGCTGATAGAGAACATCCAGCGCGAAGATTTAAACCCGCTAGAAGAAGCGCAAGGTTTGCAGCGCCTGATCAAAGAGTTTGGCCTCACCCACGAGAGCGCCGCGCAAGCCGTGGGCCGCTCGCGCAGCGCCGCCAGCAATTTGCTGCGCCTGCTAAACCTGACCGAGCCGGTACAAACCATGCTGATGGCAGGCGACATCGACATGGGCCACGCCCGCGCGCTGCTGGGGCTAGAGCGCGCCGCGCAAATTACCGCCGCCCATCAAATTGTGGGCAAAAAAATGTCGGTGCGCGAAGCCGAAAGCTTGGTCAAAAAGCTGTCTGCCGAGTTCGCCCTGACCCCGCAAAAACCTGGTAAAGAAAAATCCCGCGACTTAAAGCGCATCGAAGAAGAACTGTCCGACCTGCTGATGGCCGAGGTAGAGGTGCGCGTGAAAAAGCGCGTCAAACGCCGCGTCGACGGACAAAGCCGCATTGAAGAAATGGGCGAGCTGAGCATCCAGTTTGGCAGCTTGGACGAGCTGAACGGGTTGATCGACAAGCTCCGCAACAGCCCCTGACGACAGACCGTAAAAAAGGCTTCCAGAGAAGCCTTGTTGTCTTAGCTAGCGGTTTTTATACACTGTCTACACACAACCCGCTGGGTCTACCGTAATGGTGATCAATTCTCCACCCGAGCTACCAAACTGGTTGCCACCAGTGTAAGTAAGGCAGCCTTCGCCTTTGTAGGAGGCTTGCATGCGCATCACATCGCTGCCAAAGTAAAACGGAATCCAGCGCTTGCCGGTTTCGTTGCGCGTAATGCTGTTGGGTGTGCCAATCAAGTCGTTAACCTGCTCAAACTGCATGCCAATTTTGATTTTCGAGAACTTGCTGCCTGTGGCTAGCGCAGTGGCAACAGGTGCTGGTTTGGCTATTGCGGGAGCTGGTTTAGCCGGTAGCGCTGTAGTTTGTGAAGCAGCTGGTGCAGCAGCGGGTGCCGCTGAACTGCCGCTTGTAGCAGGTGGATTGCTGCTGCAACCAGCCAGAACAGCTGCAAACGTTACACAAGCAACCATCTTTTGAAATGACATGAGAACCCCTATGTATAAAAAAAGAATTGTATCTGGGTGCTACAGCACCATGCAACTTTTATTAGTACCAACTCGCTTTACCAATAAAGTACATTGCTTTGTCATCACAGTGCACACTATTAATTTCATAGCTGCTTGAGCAGGTTTACAGCCTAGAAAGCCGATTTTGCTTATAAATAGTGTTTTCGAGCATGCCCGCCTCCACAGCAGCTACTGTTGTCTGTGTCGTAGGGGTAACAGGTTGGTTAACAGCACATTACAAGCCAGCAAACGGGTCTGTATCTTCGATAGGTTGCATCACGCCACGCTTTTTATTGAGCTCATCACTGTTGATGTCGATCATCGACAGCCCCGCCAGCACCACAGCGGGCGAGGTGGCGTTGTCTAAGCGCGCTTGTACCAGCGTCAGCATTTCGCGCGCAGCAGGGTTGCCTTTGTGGGCAGCCTCTTGGTACCAGCTAAGCGCTTGCACGTAGTTAACGGCTACGCCATCGCCTTGGTGAAATCTGCGCGCCAACAAATACTGCGCCTGCGCTTGACCCGCTTTGGCGCGTTGCGTTAGCGCAGCATGGCTAGGTTTTTCTGTAGACTGCGAAAAATAACGCGTCAGTCGCGCTATGTTGGTACGTGCCGTGGCGTTGCCCGCGCTGGCCGCTCGTACATACAAAGCGCGTGCTTCGTCGCGCTGTGCATTGACCTCACGCACCACCGCCAATGCGTTCAGCGCATGGCCGTCACCCAAGTCTGCGCCTTGTGCTAATTGCCCAAGCGCGCGCTCTGGTCTGCGGCCTAGCTGCCATCTCGTCTGCCAACCACGACCAATAATACGCACGCTTGCAACCCGATTGGGCAGATTTTTCTAGCAGCTCGCGCGCCTGCGGCAAGTCGCGTGCAGTGCCCCAGCCACGCGCCAGCATCAAACCCCAAGCACCCGTCGCGCAAGCATGCCCTGCTTGTGCTGCGGTTTGCACAAAACCCAATGTTTGCCCGTAATTAGACGCGCTGCAATCACCACGAAAGCTGGCCAAGGCGGCGCGCCATGCAGCGGTAGCATCGCCTGCACGCGCTTGCGCGAGCAAGGCAGCATCAAGGCGCGCAGTTTGTCTATTTTTACCCGTTTTGGCAATCGCACCAAATTCACTAGTGCCTTCGGCAAGCGTCTCGCAATCAGTGGTGGCTATTGCTTCTAAAGTGTTGAAACTGGGTGTTGCTGCCTCATTGCGAGACCCTTGCACCATCACCGCACTGCGCGGTGCAGCAGGTACAAATTCAGCGGTGGCAGCGTGCCAAATTGGCAACAGCAGCACTAGCCACCAGCGCTTGCAGCTAGCAGATAGCTGCATATCAGCGCCCAACACTAATGGTTACCAACCCGCTGGCTTGGATGGTGGGCTCGCTAGTGACATGCTCAATGTCGATGCTGCCTACGCCTGAGGCGCGTATGCGTGCAGATGCCGCCCGCCCTTTAAACTCCATGCTGCCAGCGCCAGACAGCTGCAGGTCTAGCGCAGGGTCACGCATTTGCGCAACCTCTGTACTGCCCGCGCCGCGAACGTGTCCTTCAAATCGACCTGAGAGTTCTTGCACAGTCAAGCTACCAGCGTCCACCACCACGCGCGAGTCTTGCAGTTTAGAAAAAACCATCTCTCCGCTGGCAATCTCCACATCAGCGGACCACACGCCACCCTCAGCACGCAGCGATCCCGACCACGCCTTGGCTACCAACTGCCAGCCGGGGGGTACTTGTAACGTAATGGGTAGAGATTCTTCGCAGCGGCTGGTGGTGCTTTTACCGCCAATATTTTGCGTCGCTACAGCACCCGGACCTATCGCACGGTTGGTGTACACAGCTGAACCTGAGGATTTACCAGACGTTGAGGATGTCGCGCTGGGCGTAACTGGACACTGCAAAGCCCAACCTTGCGCAGTAGGCCGCAACTGCGCCTGCGCGCCCGTCTTAGCGCCCTGACGGATAAGTTGCGGCTCTTTGAGACTGCTATTTATTTGTAGCAAAATCTGATTTGTACAGGCACTGATATTAAGTGTTTGTGCAGATACCGTTGATGCCATACAACCCAAGCTAAAGACAGCCAAACCTGCTACTACCAAACCACGCACGGGTGTTTTCATGGCTTACCACCTTACGTTTATTTCTTACCAATGGTCCATTTAGCACGGGCCACACCAAACTTATTTTCACCCAATACCGCTGCAAACGCTTTTTGCATATCGTCCACGCTACTGACACCGTTTAAGGGCTGCAACGCAGGGCCTCGCAACATGGGGGGCAATTTTGTGATCATTTCTTGGTCTGCCGCAAAACAAGCCACTTCTTCACGGCCTGGCTTATCAAACTCAATCGTAAAGCTGTTGGGGTTACCAGCATCAGGCACTTGCACTGCGGAATTACCACGCATGGGCTGCGCCCGCTGTAATGGGTTAGGGTACACCTGCGAAACTTGCTTGCGCCAGTCTTGGTAGTAACAATATACATATGCTTGACGGTCCAAACTCACCGAGTAGGACATGGCATCACCCACCGTGTAGACGCCATCGCGGTTGCTTAGCAAAAGCGTTACTTGTGGTTCGCGCCCTTTGGGTGCGGTCATATCGGGGCGCTCGTTCTGCGGCTTAAAGCTGTCAATAATTTTCTGCGTCATGGGCAGTTGTGCGGCACCGCCCTTGGCCACTGCCACACGCTTATCTGCCGGACCCCAGCCAACGCGCACAAAGTTACCCGCCCCATCAAACCGGACATAGTCTTTAGCTAAGCGCTCGTAGGTCTCAAATCCCACATTGCCAGTGATAGTTACGTTTTGGTCCGCTTGAAACCGCGTGATAGCCTCGCGCAATGCTGTATTGGGTCTGCCATCAACAAGACCGTTGTAATAACTTGAGCTGCGCAGTGCATTTTGGAATAAACGCACGCGCTCATCTCCCGTCATATTATCCCACCAAGCGCGCATTTGTGCTTGAAACTCCGGATGCGTTTGATCCAGTGAAACGCATTGCCAGTAAGGCACACGTGCCCATTTACCCACCAGCTCGATAAGGCCCAGATCTACCAAGGTGCGCACCGCTTGCCCAGTACCTTGTGAGACTTCTCTGCCAAAGTTAAATTGAATCCCTGTCTTTTTAATACGTCCGCCAACATCACCACCCACCGCTGTGTTCGCCACGATAATCGTGTTGGACGAGTCAACACCAGGCAGCAATGTACGCGTAGAAAAATCACCTAAATGCAACTCTAGCCCAAACGCGGTAGACATCAGGTCACGGGTCATTCCCGCATCCCAGTTCTTTGCACTGATACCACCACCCATACGGTCTACAGAGATGTTTTGGTCCATGAAAGACAAGGCCCCTGAAATATACAAGGCAGGCCGCTGAATCTTCATTTGCCCCGCGTTGAGCAGCAGGCTTGTCAAGTTTTGTATGGTGTCTTGCTTGAGCGCATCTATCTCAAAATCTACAAAACGAAATGTATTGCTGGTGCGCGACATCATTGACAGAGATGTAATCATCATCTCTTTAGTGGCTACACTTATCTTGCCAGTTGCATCAGGAATGTTTTTGCTGCTGATTAAGACGGGGCTCACTTTGTAGTCGCGCAACATCTTGTCCATACAAGACAGCGAATCCGAGAAACTAGACATAGACCGTGTGGGGGCGGTCGTAGGTATGTTGAGAATGGGTGTTTTTTCAAACTCACTTGCATAGTCTCGGGGCGTAATACTGCAACCCGATGCTAAAGCCGCAACCGCTGTAGCAATTAAGAGTTTATGGAGTGATTTCATTGTGAGCCCAGTATCAAACACGCTGTCAAAATCTATTTTTATGAATTAACTTTTATTTGCAGACGTTGATCACGTCGCCCGTAACAATCACGGTGCTTTCTTTGTTATTGCCTGCGCCATAGCGACCAGAATTTCCGCTAGCATTAGCTTGGCTCCCAGCGGCAGGTCCAATCGTAGTATTGCAAGATTTTGCAAACCCCGAGCTGGACACTTGCGATGTGCTTTGCATTGCGTTTTGCTCTAAAACACCCATGTTTCTGCGTTGCTTGGCTTCGTAAATTCTCACTTTTGAAGCGCTGTCTGGTGTTATGAAAGTTCGAGGTGTCGGGTCTGCGCCTTTAGTCTGAGCGCAAGCAGCTACAGAGATAAAAATCGTCAATGTGGCTACAGAAATATTGACTACTGACATTTTCATATCCGCTCTCCTAGAAACAGTAAATTGGGGTAGGCGTTTAACCGCCTCCCCTGCAGTTTGATTAATCGGTTGCAGATGAATTGCTAGCCAAGTTTTGGATTGCCGTAGCATTGACGCCGATGGCAGCATTGGTAACAATAACCTGCTTGCCTTTGACTTCTTGCTTGTTGCTACCACCAATTTTTACGTTACCTTGGTTAGAGGCCAAGTTTTGCTTAGCCTTAACGCCTGAGCCAATAGCAACGTTAGTTACGATAAGGTTGTTTTCAGCGGTTACGGATTGCTCGTTTTTGCCACCGATTTTGATGTCCGCGCTTGCGGCACCAGCAAAGATCATGGCGATGGCGAATACGGAAGTTGCGAGTTTTTTCATGGTAAGTCCTTAAAAGCCCGGATAAAAAATACTCCCACCCAACCGGGCAAAGCCGGGGGGAGCGTTGGAAAACTAGTAAGAGTTAATGTTGATGATGGATGGAATACCAAAGCCAGAATAGTTGGCGACACCGCCCACAAAACTGGTTTGTGAATTACCACTCACCGAACCTTTGCGTGAAGCAATGTTGACTTCGGCCAAACCACCCAGGGCCGCACCGTTAGCCACAAAACCCACAAAAGCGGTTTGTTTATTGACGCCGCGAACAGACCCTGTGACTGATGCGATATTCACATTGGCGATGGCACCCAGTCCTGCACCGTTAATCACGCCGCCCACGTAGGCTTTCTGCGTATTAGAGCCCTGCACAGAGCCCTCGACTGAGGCAATATTGACCTTAGCACTGGCAAGGAGGCCCGCAGCGTTCACTACCGCACCTACATTAGCCACTTGTTTGTTATTGCCTTTGACCGAACCACCTACTGATGCAAGGCGGACGGTAGCGTTTGCCATTACCGCCGCGCCGTTGATCACAGCCAGGGAGTTAACGGATTGATCGTTTCTACCCATATTGACTGCACCACCAGTGGACGCTATCTGGGTTTTTGCGCTAGCCGATATAGCCGCAGCGTTAAGCACCAAGCCAGGAATCACGGCCTTTTGTTTGTTACTGCCTTTGACGGAGCCGTCTATAGAGGCAATTTGCGCAGCGGCATCCGCCCCTACAGCTGCGCTGTTGATAATACCGACACCCACTTCTGCACGCTGCTGATTGTTGCCCGTGATGCCGCCATTCACGGAAGCCACATCTAACTTAGCGGACGCGCCCATCACAGCGGCATTCAATATCACGCCTTTGGTTTTGGTGATTTGTTTGTTCGAACCCCTGCTACCGGTGCGTGTACTGCTCAAGTTCGTCTTAGCTTCAGCACCTATGCCAATTGCGGCGTTAACCGTAACGACGGGTGCTTCAACGCGTTGTTCGTTTTGCGCCCAAACTTGAGAGCTGACACCCGCGAGTATCGCCAGCATGAAGATATTGAGCTTGAATGTTTTATCGTTTTTCATACTCCTTGAGTTGCATGCATGCAGCCATTCGGTTCAAAGATTTCAAGGGCTTTACACACAGATACATTATTTGTCTGGGCTTAGAACGAAGCACTTGGATTCGTTGCGTAGCCACAAACAACAACGGGATCCTAAGATCCCGTTGTTCATAGACTTTCTTTGAAGTTAAGTCGTTGCTGTTTCACCTTCAAAGGCCATCAATATCACGCGCCGGTTCGCGCCGCTAGTGGGATTGTCTGCGTCGTGAAGATCAGTAGAGCCTTTGCCAGCAGTTAATAATCGGTTAGCGCGCAAGTTGTGCCTTGTCATCAAGTAGCGCTTTACGGCATCTGCGCGGCGTGATGACAGGCGCATGTTGTATTGCAAACCACCTGCAGCATCGGTATGTCCTTCAATAAGGAATCGCAGGCCCTGCAGCTCCTCTGATTTCAGCGCAGATCCGATCTCTTGCAAAACGGGGAAAGCGCCGGGAGAAATGCGGGCCGAGTCGAAGTCAAAAGTAATCGGGTCAAAACTCAAACGGGGTGATTCACTTTTGACCGCGATTGATTCGCGCGGTGTACTGTCAGCGGCCATGCCCGGTTGCGCGGGCATCATGGGCTCCAAATTTAATTTTCTGGTTTTGGTAGACCCCAGTTTTTGCTGCGCTTTAAGCGCCTGCACGATCTGTTGGCTGGTAGGTCGCTCGCCTGCTAAATCGATAAACCTTGGCGCAAACTGCGCTAAGCTGTGCTTTGGCAACAGCATAGTCAAGGGTAGGCAACCAGAGATTGTCAAAAGTGTTCTGCGCGTAGTCATCATTGTTCCCTCATGAGCTAACGCAGCGGCCCGTGCTGTCTGCGCTAAAACAAAAACCGCCCATCAAGCTGCTGGACTCCCAAGGCACTTGCTTGTTACCTGTATCACGCGCCACGGCAATGCGGACGCGTTTAAAAAGTTGTTCTATCGACTGGCCAGGTGTCTTAAGCTGGTCAACTAAATGGCGCGTATAGGCGCTACCACCGTCCAAACCGTCATACGCTATAGCGCCCGGCGCGGTTGAAAAAGCGATCAGCGTGCCTTGCGGCGCACTTACCTGCGCAAGCCCGGGCCCCCATGACCGCGAGGCACCCAAATTGCCTGCGCCCCGTGTGCGGGTAGAGCCCACCACAGGTGGCGTGCGACAAGCATCCAAAATAACTACGTTAACGCCTTTGCTATTTTCATTCAGCTTATCCACCATCTCGTCTACCGACGCAGCCTTGCGTGGAACGTCTTCTTCTTGATCGATTAGCATATCAACCGGAATAAGGTAGTTGCGCCCGCGGTGTTGCAAACCATGGCCTGCAAAGTAAAGCACGCGCGCCTCAGACCGCCGGCCGCGCAACCAAAACTCTTTCATCGCGTCAATCATGCTAGCCTGCGAAGCGTTCTCTCGCACAATCAGGCTAAATCCAACGTCGCGCATCGCCGCTGCTACAGCACGGGCATCATTTACAGCGTTGCGCAAAGGCTTGAGTTTGTAATCAGCGTTGCCAATAATGAGTGCCAGCTTGCTGTCATCCACAACCGCTTTACTGCGCTGCGCGAGAAGCCAAGGGCTGGCGAGACTGGCGGCCATGCCCACAGAGGCTGTTAATACACCTCTGCGTGTGATGGGCATGGCTTTTAGTAAAGAATGCGGCATGTTGATTCCTTAGGGCGCAGCCTGAGAACTGGCTTGGCCAGGAGCCGCGCCAGTCGTCCCACTTCTGTCAGATGATCGTGCCATAGGCGAGGCTACCGCCTGGGCTGATTCAGTCAACAAGCTGTCGTTAAATTCTTTAATTGCTTGGTCTAGCTCGTTAGCGGGTATGGCCACGGTGTAGTCGCCCAGTTGGCCAGGGCCGCTGACAATCACAGCACCCGTACGCACCAGTAGCAAACGCATATCGCGTTCGCTCACACGGTCTTTAAAATTAAGCCGCACAAATTTGCTCTCCGTAGCAGGTTGCGATCCAGTGGAAGCTAATGGCTCTGTGGGTTGGGCGCCTCTTGCCTGGCTGTAGTCTGAATTTTGGTTACTCTGATTCATCAGATAACCCTGCCCCACCACCACTGCCAGCAAAACAGCGCATGCACCGCCCAGTGCTGGGGCGGGCAACCAGTTGTGCGGCATATAAGGCTCTATCGTCTGCCACATACTCTCGTACCATGTCTTTGTACGTTGGTTAGTTGCGTCGCGATCTACTTTTTCGATGCGCTCGGCAGAGCGCACTTTAGATTGCAATTGTGCCCATCCCAAATCTGCCGGTACAGCCTCCACATCATTGATAACTTTTTCTGCCAAAGACTCATGCCAGGCTAGCGCAGCGCGCGCTTGCGCGCTTTGCGATAAAGCATCCTTCACAAACAGCCGCTCAGTGGCAGTAGCTGTGCTGTTGATGTAGCTTGGCAGCAATGCTTGCAGCTTAGACATATCAATCGTAGTCTCGTTAGACATTACTGTGCCTTTCTGTAGTCGACAGCTAGGTCGAGTTTTGCAGCCACCAAATGCAGGGATGCACCCGGCTTAAATGCATTATCCAAGCAGTCCTTCATATTTTTGCGTGCATGAAAAAGCCGCGTCTTGGCCGTTCCTTCAGGACACTCTTGAAACGTTGCGATATCATTGACAGACCAGCCCTCATAGAAAGTGAAATACAGACTTTCTCTTTGCGCGACAGGCAGTGTTTCCAGGCAACCATCGATATGGTGACGGTATTGCGAATTAAGCACCTGATCAAAAACACCCATGCCCTCATCAGGCACTGTCTCGTTGATCTCGTCGTCTAACTCTTGCATCTGTGGTTTGCGTGCGCGTAACATCATTAATACCTTGAACTTAGCAATTCCCAAAATCCATGTAGAGAACTGTGACTCGCCCCGAAACCTATCTGGGTGTTGCCACACTTCATACAGCACATCAATCGCTACCGACTGTGCATCTTGCTCGTCGTGCAGACGATTTAATGCAAAGGCATAAATCCGCTTAACGAACATGTGATGCAACTCCCGCAGGGCAGACTCATCCTTTCTCCCCATGCGGGCGAGCAAGTCGCTTATCTGTTCTGGTGTCGAATTAACCATCGTAGTTGTGCTATAGGTTGCTGCCATACAAATAGGGGTTCAATATTTTGTGATTTTTTTAACAAAAAATTTGTAACTACGGTCGGTTTAGCATGACCGCTTGCTCAAGCACAGGCAGCGCCACCAGCTGGGGCGTTTGCGGTCCCAGTGTGCGGTCGCGGTATTTTTGGACCACGCGCGCACTTTGGGTAAACCAATCGCGTAAATTAAAACGTTCCGTCTTTAAGGACTGAGCCTCTTTCCAAGATGATAAGAGACCGTAAGTAAATAACCCATGTCCAGCGGGATCGTATTCTTGCGATTCCTCATTCTCCCCCGAGGCCAGCATCAGTGCAAACTGGCTGGATGCTGATCGTTTGATCAGCGCGTTGGGATCAAAGCGGCCTGCGATACCCTTGGCTTGGCAAGTGTCTACTACCAAAATACGTTGCCCTGCAACTACCCGCAGGGCATCAAAGAATACTTGCCAAGACAACAATGTTTGCGGTGCATCAGATGCCTGCAAACCTTTCATGTCCTGTGTAGCAACATCTTTGGGTACAAAATAATAATTTCCACGCGCATCTGACACGCCATGTGATGCTAAAAATAACACCACCGTGTCTTGCGCTTTGGCAGACTTTAAAAAGTCCAGCGCAGCCAAGATATTTTTGCGTGTGGGTTTCTCGGCTGAGTTGTCGGTCAACACTCTAATATTGCGATTGTTAAATGGACCATCTTCTGTAGATCGCAAAACACTCGCTAGCGTGTCTGCATCCTTAGCGGCATAGGACAACCAGTTTTTCTCCGGCAAGGCATCAAATTGACTGGCCCCAATAGCCAAAACATACAGATCACCTTTGGTACGCTTAACCTGTGTATCAACGGGTAACTCTGCCTGTACACGGGCCAGACCCATCGACAAACCTGTAAACGCCTCTACCCGAATATCATTGCTTTGCAGCGTCAAAGGCACTTCGTACTCGCGTCGAAACTGCCTGGTTTCTGATGCAAGAAGCCCGCGGTCCTTAGTGGCTGTTACAGGCACGTCGTTAACATACACCGCTATGTCTTGCATCTCTGGGCCTGCGCGTTCACCCTCCACCACCAATCGCGCAATAGACTTAACCGCATCAATTCCCAAGAGCCGCACCTTCAGCCTGGGAGGTGCCATTTGTGCCATTTGCTCTGTGGTCATCAAGGCAGTAGGCGAAGCCGAATCTTTGGATGTTTTGCCCATCACTGCATCTAAAGCTGATCGAACAATATCGGGGCGGTACAAGACACGCTCTAACTGCACCGCATAAACAAAATCTGGAGTCACATCCAACCCGCGATTAATATGCCAGCCAATATATTTATCACCAAAGGGTGATGATGTGTAGTATCCCCCAGGCACCCAAGCCACCCAGTCGCTAGCGTTTTTGTGGATGAAGATCGACAACAGTTCTTTGCCCGTTTCCGATGAAAACCAGCGTAGCGTGCCATCACCTACCGCAGCCACCACCACCCGATTGTCGGCCGACACGTTCACAGCCCACACAGGCGATGAAATCCGCGTAAGCCACAACAACTCCCCCTTGGGGCTGTAGCTGCGCAAAGCCCATTCTGTGCCTATAACTGCAAAACTCCGGTTGCTGGCAATAGCGTGGCTTCGTACCTTTTCATATTCTTCCAGCTCAATTTTTTCCGCGCCAAAGTTCAATGCACGTAAATCTTGACCTATGCGAATATTCCAGCCAGCCGCTTGCGTCAAATGCCGTTGTAAGCCCTGCGCACCCTTCCATTCCAGCTTAGCAGCAGACACCGAGAAGTTCACCGCTTTACTACCCGATGACAAGCTAACTTGATTGCCATTACCTGAAAGCTGCAAGCTTAGGCCCGGTGCAGCAAAGTCCCACAACGAGCTGACAATCGGTTGACGCACTTGGCCGGACGGTTCAACCCACCCTACCGAAGGCGCGTCCGTAACAAACAGCATACGTCCTTTTGACAGCGGCAACAAATCATTAATGCGTGCAGGCGTAGCACTTACTACTTGTGGTGTAGCGGTGTAGCTGCCGCTAGCCCAACGGTAAACATCAGCGCTGCCGCTGGCGCTTTCACCTGCAGCATAAATAGATTGTCCGTCCGTGCTCCAGCCTACGGTCACTAGGTCTTTCTGCTTGGTAGTGGCCGCTTTCAGTACGCCTGCGGTAGACAAGTCACGCGCATTAAGCACCTCCACGGTGGGGGTATCTGCAAAACCAATGGCTAAGCGTTCACCGTCGGGGCTTACGCGCAAAGCTACGGCATCTTTAGCGGCCTGCACGGCACGTCGGGCCAGCAAAGAAAAATCTTGCTTGTACAAACGCACAAAACCATCTAAACCTATGGTGTAGAGACGGCCAAACTTATCAAAGTCCATGTCCATAACTTTGTTTTGGTAGCTGGTGTCGCTAGCTACCACTTGTCCGGTCGTTCTGCGCACAATGGCCAGCCCACCTTGTCCGTGCATACCCACTGCGATGTATTGCCCATCGGGCGAAAACCGCAAACTGGTAATAGTCCAAGTAGCCACCGCCAACCTTTGGACCATTTGCTCAGTTTGCGTATCGAATATATAAATACTGGCGCGCTTTTCCCAGTCCCAGCCCGTCCACCCACCCACAGCGAGCCAGCGACCATCTGGCGACAAAGTAAGCGCGTACAACTGACCCTCTGCTCCGTCCAAAATAGGTACGCGCATGGTACTAAGCAGCTTGCCTTGCGGCAATTGCCAAACGCGGATAGTTTTATCGTCTGCAGCGGTGTAGACACGTTCTTTGGCTGCATCAAACGCCGCTGCTCGTACGATGGCGGTGTGGGCTCCGGGGTCAATACGCAAAAAAGGCCCTGTGGCCGCAGTGGTGCGCGGATTCGCGTTGGCGGTTTGTGCCAAAGCTACCAGCGGCATGAGCGTCAAAAGCGCACATTGAAAGATCACCACTTGCACTCGCCCAGCTGCGTTAACTAGTTTAACAACCCATGTACGAATCAATGCCAATAAAGGCTGGAATGGCGGTACTATGTGCTGCATTGATTTTCATTTTCAGATAAGCCCGTATGCGCTTGATCGGTGGGATTAGGCGGCTAGCTAGGTATCAACCTATGCGACTTCAAGCGCCCGCACTTACTTTGCTGGTAGCCGTGGGCAAGCGCGCCGCGCTGACAGCCACGCCTGCCACTGGTTTGCTGCTGCGCTTGGCTACCAATCTATGGGTGGACTTGTTTAACTTAGTGGGTTTACTGGACTTAGTGAGCTTGGGGGACAAGGCCATGGCGGTTACCAACGGCTTGACCGACGCTTGGTGCGCTAGCCATTGGTCTTGCGACATCAGTTGCAAGCCCGCGCCTGTTTGCACTAGCAACGCCGCCTGCGATGTGCCCACACCCGCACTTGGCCGCACCAGCGCGCGGGCTGCAGCTTGCGTAATGCACCAGCGGGCTGTTTGCGAAAGATCTATCTGGCCGTAGCCTGCACGCGTAAACACTGTCTGTACATGCGCATCTGGCACAGCAGATACGATCAATCCATCGCCTGTTAAATCTACCAAGCTCAGGCCAGGCCGCTGGCTATCAGGACGCAAGCTTACTGGTACACATTTATCGCTGTTAACTGCAGTGGTGGCGTCTTTCTCTGTACTTTGCTGCCGTGTTGCAGGTAGCTCGCGCATGCTCTCGCTTAGCTTTTGAACTCCTGGCAAAATTTCAACCATCTTTGCCAATGGTGATGGCGTCGTATTGCTGGGCAGTAACGATGTTGTTGCACCCGAACTTGTCGGGCCCACGCTAGGTCTAGGCTCTGGTCGTGCCGGCTGAGACACTGGTACAGGAGCGGATACCGGTGCAGGTACAGCTACCGGCGCAGGTGCGGAGACAGGCGCAGGTGTTGGGGGCACATTGACTGGCGCAGGCAGGGGCGCTGGAGGCACCAGGGCTGGTGGCGCGGGTGCACGCGGCGGTGGCGCAGACAGGGGTGCCGGTATTGACGCTGGTATGGACGCAGGCGGCGGCGGCGGCGGCGATGGTGTGGTAAAGAACCCATCCCCCGGCGTTGGCGTACCGCTAATAGGATCCCTGGGTATAACTTGTGCTACAAGCACTGGTGCCGTGCTAGATCCCGCTTTCTTGGTTTCAGAATTTCTATAACTTAAAGGGTCTTGAGCTTGGTACGCACATATTGGTAGTGCAGTCAGCGCGATTGACACAAACAAACACGCCTGCCGCACATTCAACGCAGCAGATTTTGCTATTGGGTTGGGGCCATTAAATGGCGTCCATAACGTGTTCATAAGAAATACTACCCTTATCTACTTGCTTGTGTTGCACTGCGCAGCAAAACGGTTCATGTCTGTTGCGTACTTTTACAAATACGCAGCTTTGCGTATTTCCGTCACCATTCGGTTAGCTGACTAGCCAGATTTATTGGGTTTGCTTGGCTTGGCAGCTTTGGCTTTTATCTCTGGCTGCGCAACCGAAGGGGTAACAGGCGTCATCACAGTCACCATGGGCGTCATAGATGCTTGGTAGGCGAGCCATTGGTCTTTGGACATCAGCTGCAAACTAGTGCCCGTTTGCACCAGCAGCGCGGCTTGTTGCATGGCAATACTTGGGCTTGGACGCACCAACGCACGGACTGCGGTTTGCGTAATACACCAGCGCGCGGCTTGTGAAAGATCCACTTGGCCATAACCTGCGTTGGTGAACACCCCCTGTATGTGGGAATTCGGCACAGCCGATATGATCAGCCCGTCCCCAGTGAGATCCACCAAGCTGAGCTCTGGGCGCTGGCTATCGGGGCGAAAGCTCACTGGTATACATTTATTATTGACTACTGCTACTTTGGCGTCTTTGTCTGTTATTTGGGTCTGCGTTACAGGTGCCTCGCGCATGCTTTCACTCAGCTTTTGAGCACTTGGCAATACCTCTTTGATATCTGCGGAGGATGCAGCATTGGTGGGTGGCAACGAAGCCACCGCACCAGAAGCTGCGGGCGTCAAAGCCACGGTGTTGCCTTGGCCTTGCGCGCCGGGAAATGGCCCCTCTGCAGTGTTTGATCCTGCGCCCTGGGTTGCGGTTTTGCCCGGATCTGTTGCAAAAGCTGCTGCTGGAGCGGGGGCAGGTGTAAACGTAGATGTGGACAACGTGGCTGGTGAGGCTGGTGCCAAATCCAACTTGGGCGGCAGGGCAGATACTGGCACAGGTTTAGGGCCTGCACCGGGTGTTACGCCGCCATCCGGCGTAGGAGCGATAGCAACAGGCTTAGGTGGCGGCGGTGCGGCAAGAGGTGGTGCAGGGGCCGGCACAGGAGGCGGTACAACTTTTGGTGGCGTTGGCGGCAAGATGGGTGGATTAGGTCCAGTCCCGGGCGGCACTCCGACAGGATCGGGGGTTTTAACCAGAGGGGCGACAAGCTTAGTTAGCCCACCGCCGCCTTGCATCGGTGCACCTTTACCAACTTCAGCATCTTGGGCAACGGCATGCTCAGAAAACAACGCCAGCGACGCCAGCATCAGCAAACATGCGCATTGTATGTAGGGCGCTGCCAGACGATGGTTACGCTGCGCACTGCTTGATGAAGTTAATGACGTATTCATAAAACCACCCTTTTCCACTCAATTAAGTTGCACCTCACAGCAAAACGGTTCATGCTTGTTATATATTTTTACAAAAGCATCGTTGCGCACTCACCGCTAATTTGCCGTCCCTTGGCTTTATCTCAAAAGCCTGCTCTTAAAACCGCCATGCCACGCTTACCCAAGCATGTGTGCCGTCACTACGTCCTTCGCTGTTATTGTCCGCGGCATCCAAGCCGCGGTTTTGGCCTACCGGCTTGGCCACTAACAGCGACATGGTTGCCGCACTAGTGTCATACCGCAGGCCCAGCCCAGCGCCCGACAGTTGGTAAGAATTAGGCGCAGTACCCGCCAGCAATGCTGCGTTTTTACTAAACCGCTTAATGCCACCGGTATCGACAAAACCAGTCAATGACAGCCCTTGCACCGCTGCCAGTGTGTAACGCACATCTACTGCAGCTAACCAACCAGTCTCGCCCACACCCTCGCCAGACGGGTAGGCACGCACTCCGTCGGCACCACCTAAGCTAAAACGCTCTGAGCTTTCTAGATTGCGCCCCAAGTTAGCCTGCCCACGCAGGCTGACCTGCCAAGACCAGCCATTGCTAAACGCCTGATTGCGGTAGGCGCTGGCACTGAGCTTGGAAAAATTGCCCTGCACGCGCGCGCCCACATCGTCTGCAGCCAAGTCTGCTGGGTTGGCCGCCAGGTCAACCCAGCCCGTGCGCCACGACGCTGACCAGCCGTTGTAGGCACTGTCGGTCCAGTAACCGCGCGCGCCTAGGGTAAGGCCTTGCACCTTGCGGCGGGTTTGCTCGGCTCCATTAGCGTCTGTGGCCAATCTTTTCGTGTCAGCAGACGCCGCCAAAGTAAATTGAGAGCCGCGCTGCATGCGGGCGTTGTAAGCGACATCCAACCCCAAAGAGTCGGCCGTGCCGCTGCTGCTTTGGCCTGCTGCCAAACAACAGACATCGTATTTAAGCGTAGAGGCCGACACGCCCGCCGTGGTGCGCAAGCCCAGCGGCGCCCGGTAACCCAGCTGCGCAAACGATAGCAACTTGCCCTTGGTTAGCACGGTCAGGCTGGCCTGATCAGCCAAACCCAGTGGGTCGTTTACCACCAGCTGGCCCAGCAGTCGGTTGCGCCCGGTGTAGCGGCCGCCTGTGTTGTCGGCTTGCACCAAGCCACCCACACGGGGCGCAGGCGTGTAATTCACTTTAATATCGGCGGTGTCTGCCTGCGTACCGGGTGCAATTTCTGCTGTGGTGCGGCCTTGGCCTGGCAAGTCGTTAGCCAACAGCAGCGTTTCTTCTAGTGCGGGTGTACTCAATGGCTCGCCAATGCGAATGTTTTGCTCTAGACCCGATTGCACTACTTTGGGCGGCGATTGATCTGCAGCGGTGCTGCTGGTGCTCAGCTTTTCTATCTTGCCCTCGCGTACTGTGATGGTGACAATACCGTCAGCAATGGACTGGGGCAACACCAGTGCTTGCACCAGCAAATAGCCCGCCTCGCGGTAGGTTTGCGCCACGGCATCGGCCGCTTCTTGCAGCTGCGCGACTGTTAGCGTGCGCCCCGTAAAAGGTTTGACCACCTGCTCTAGTCTGGGCTGGGCCAACAAGGTGGCGCCTTCAACTCGAAACTGCTTAACCTCTAGCTGCATAGCCGCCCCGGGCGTCTGGCTGGGGGTTGTCACGTTAGGCTGTAATTTGACGTCGGGCACCGCAGCGGGTTGGGTTTGCGGCCCACGCTTTTGTAGCGAGTCGTATACGCGACCAGCATCTGTAGTTTGTGCGCCCACCGTGGCACAAAATCCTGACAATACAAGTCCAGCAACCAAGGCTGGCTGCGCACATGCACTTATTGTGTTTTTTGCGTCAGGCCACCCGCTTTGGCCTCGCTTTGACCCCGTTGGGGTTTTACAAATTGGCATGAACTATCCCTGATCACTGTTAAGACTAAATTATTCTTGCTAAGCGTTACAGCCGCACAGAATTAATGCACACTACTACGTAATAAGTATGCAAAATCAGTAACAAAAAGCTTGGTTAGTTGCGCCAAAAGGGGCTAAGAAATGGCGCTAGGCAGGATTGAAATAATTAATATTATTACGGGAAAACTCCGCACTTACTGCTCAAGCAGCTATTAAATTTAGAGCAATTACTACTTCACCAGCTAAAAATCTTGCCGGGATTCATGATGTTATGCGGATCTAACGCATGCTTGATCGTGCGCATCATGCCTACCGCCCCTGTGCCAGTCTCGGCGATTAAAAAGTCTTGCTTGTGCAGGCCTATGCCGTGCTCGCCGGTGCAGGTGCCTTCTAGCTGCAGGGCGCGTTGCACCAGTTTGTGGTTCAGGCCCTCGGCGGTGTTGCGCTCATCGGCTGAGTTGGGGTCAATCAGATAACCGAAGTGAAAATTACCGTCGCCCACATGGCCCACTAAAAAGTAGGGCAGGCCGCTGGCGTCGGCCTCGGCCACGCTGTCTAGCAAACAATCGGCCAGCTTGCTAATGGGCACGCAGGTGTCGGTGCTAATCGCGCGGCAGCCGGGTTTGCTTTGCAGGGCGGCAAAGTAGGCGTTGTGCCGGGCTGTCCACAGGCGCGTGCGGGCCTCGGGCGTGGTGGCCCATTCAAAGGCTTGGCCGTGGTTATCGGCGGCCAGCGATTGCACCGTCTCGGCTTGTTCTTTAACGCTAGCAGGCGAGCCATGAAACTCCATCAACAGCATCACTTCTTCGCGCAGGCCCAGCTTGCTGTGCGCGTTCACCATGCGCACGGTGTTGGCGTCGATCAGCTCAACCCGCGCTATCGGCACGCCCATTTGAATGACTGCAATGGTTGTGTTTACCGCATCGGCGATGGTGGGGAAACAGCAGGTGGCTGCGCTAATGGCTTCGGGCAACGGGTACAGCTTTAAAGTGATTTCGGTCATCACGCCCAGCGTGCCTTCGCTGCCCACCATCAGGCGCGTCAGGTCGTAGCCAGCGGCAGACTTTTTGGCACGCGTGCCGGTGCGAATCACCTCGCCACTGGCCGTCACTACTTCTAGCGCCAGCACGTTCTCGCGCATGGTGCCGTAGCGCACGGCGTTAGTGCCGCTGGCACGCGTGGCGCTCATGCCGCCAATAGTGGCATCAGCTCCGGGGTCGATAGGAAAAAACAGGCCGCTCGATTTGACTTCTTCGTTCACTGCTTTGCGGCACACGCCTGCTTGCACCGTCACGGTGAGGTCTTCGGCGTTGACGTGCAATATTTTGTTCATGCGGCCCACGTCAATACTGATGCCGCCTTGCACTGCCAGCAAGTGGCCTTCTAAGGAGCTGCCTACGCCAAACGGAATGACCGGTGTTTTGTACTGCGCGGCCAGCTTGATGGCGTCGGCCACATCTTGCGTACTTTCTGCAAACACCACGGCGGCAGGTGGTGGCACCTCGGTAAACGCCGACTCGTCGCGGCCGTGCTGTTCGCGTATCACTTGCGCTGTAGAGCACTGCGTGCCAAAGCGTTTTTTTAGCGCGTCGATTAACGCATCGGGCACATCGCGTTGGGCGATGGCGGGCAGCAAATGGGTTGGGAGGGGGGCGTTCATACTGTAGTCTCCGGCTTAAGCTTTACATTATGCCGCTGCTGTTTGCAATGCACCTGGTTTGTCTTTTTGTCTTGTGTCCTGTGTCTTGTACTAGAGCTGGCCGACGATGCATTCAGCTACGCGGCTGTCCCCCGTGTTGGCCTAGGGCCAACTACTCCTTGTATGCCGCTACGCTGAAGTAACATCGCCGACCTGATCCTAGTGACATGGTGGCAATCAACCGTCGCGCGCCTACCTTTTTCACCGCCCTGACGATGGGGGTGTACGACGTAGCGGCATAAAGGAGGAGGCCGCAGGCCGGGGGACAGCCGCGTAGTTGTACACCCCCAGCGTCAGGGCGTACCTACGTAGCCCTGCGCGTGACAGGCAACTAGCCAAGCTACAAACAAAAAGAGGTCAACCCAACACTGCCACAATACATGCCATACACAAAGCAAGGAAAAAACCATGGGCAACCGACTCACAGCCATCGCCACCCGCACCGGCGACAACGGCTCCACCGGCCTGGGCGACAACACCCGCGTGCCCAAAGACAGCCTGCGCGTACACGCCATGGGCGATGTAGACGAGCTCAACAGCAATATTGGCGTACTGCTGTGCGAAGACATCCCCACTGATGTGCGCGAGCTGCTAGTGGACATTCAGCACCAGTTGTTTAACCTGGGCGGCGAGCTGTGCATTCCCGGCTACGAGCTGCTCAAAGCCGACGCACTGCTGCAGCTGGACAATGCCCTAGCCACCTACAACGCTACGCTGCCCAAGCTGCAAGAGTTCATCTTGCCCGCTGGTACGCGCGCCGCTAGCTTGGCGCACGTGTGCCGCACCGTGGCGCGCCGCGCTGAGCGCGTGGTGGTGGCACTGGGTAATGCTGAAGAAGTTAAAGACAATCCGCGCCAGTACCTAAACCGCTTGAGCGACTTATTGTTTGTACTGGCCCGCGTGTTAAACCGTCACCGCACCGATGGCACCGTGGGCGACGATGTGTACTGGAAAAGCGAGCGCATGGCGCAAGGCGCGGCGGACGATGCTGTAGCAGACTAAACACTCTCGTCACAGCCCTGTTTTATACGTAACTACTCAGGTCTTACGAATCAACAACTTACGAGCGATTTGTCTGCAAAAGTGCTCGAAATTTAAGCAAATTCTGACTAAGTGCCACTGAATTCTCGTTTCATTGATTCGGACAATCTCGCAAGTTGTTGATTTATATGAGTTTCATTAAATCAAATAGACCTGAGTAGTTAC
>JAYSWJ010000154.1:0-28262 GCA_043718065.1 Polaromonas sp. | reverse complement strand
AGCCCACTACAAGCGACCGGCTGTGGCATAGGCCTATGGCCACCCGTTGAGACACGGGCTCGAGGAGCGGAGAAATGGGGACAAGAAATTTAGGCTGTCTGAGCGCTTGCGCGAGGCCCGTTATTTCCCCCGGAGTGAGAGTACTGCAGAGGCTTGGCCGTTGTGCCCGTGGCGGCTGGTGGCTATTGGCCTATGCCACAGCGGGGCGCGTACCAGTACAAAGAACTCAGCAAAACGAAGAGCGTACTGAAACAACGAACACAAAATACCAAGACATCTTAAAAACCATTTCAAAGCGCATTTTTTACAGTAAAAAAGCCCAGTAACCCAAGCAAATCCTGCTCAAGCAGCTATCAAATTAAGTGCATCAACGAACTCTATCCAACAACATTTTTAACTTAACGTCATGAATCCCCTCACGCAACAACCCATCGTAGGTCTGCTGCACGTAGTCTAGCGTAGTGCCATAGCGGCCACAGGCGTCTTTGAATATCTGTGCGTACTGCGCATCGGTTAATGCACCGCAATAGTGGGGGCTGTTGCGAGATAAAGTAAAAGCCACCGCCTGTACTTCGCCCTGTGGCGTGGTGCAGCGCAGCCAGCGTGGGTCATACACGCCGCTGGGCATTTCGCGGTGCCACAGCTGCGCCATTACGCTGGGTACTGCATCGTGCGGTATGTGGAACACTACGCCTTGGCAGCTACCCCCTGATAGCAGCGCGAATACCAAGCCTGGGCAATCCGGTGTGCCACGGTTAATGCGGCTCCACATGTGCAGGGCGCGGTGCCAGCCGCTTACGCGGGCTGGGCGTTTCTCTGTAAAGGCAAATTCTGGCCGCCAGATGAGCGAGGCGTAGCCGAATACCCACATGCCTTGGTCGTCGCCCTTCCCACTAGGCCCCGCGCTGGCATGTGCGCGCCAGCTTGCCAGCGTGCTTTCTAGCATCGGGGCGGGATCTCTTACGGTAAGTGCGGTATTTGTCATCTGGGGCTGTTTACAATCAGCGTACTATTATTTAGGAGTTTTTCATGGGTTCGCAAGATGATGACAGCACGGGTTTGGTGATGGGTGTGGTTTTTGGAGTGATCGCCTTGGTGTTAAGTTTAGTGATTGGCGTCACTATTTACCAAAAAAATAAAACAGCCCGGGCGCAAACTGCGCCTGTTGCTGCAGCTGGTTCTGTCGCCAACACAGGCGCAGCAGGTGCTACGGCGCCTGCGGGCACTGCCCCAGCCCAAAGCGCTTCTGCAATGGAAGCAGCTGCCCGTGTGGCAGCGGGTTCGGCTGCAGTCATGGTAGAAGGTGGCGTGGTTAAATTTTTCTTCGCCTCTGGCAAATCAGAACTGCCCGAGGGCGGCCCCCAAGCACTTGCTGATGTTATTGCAGGCGCTAAAGTGGGTAAAAAAGCTATGGTCAGCGGCTATGTGGACAGCACAGGCAACACTGCGCAAAACAAAGAACTGGGCAAACTGCGTGCTTTTGCGGTGCGTGATTTGTTAACCGCATCGGGCGTGCCAGCCGACAAAATCGAGCTGAAAAAGCCTGACGACATCAACGCAGGTACCGGCGCGCAAGCACGTCGCGTTGAGGTGACGCTGCAATAGGTTTGACTTGCACAAGATACGTGGGGCTGTGCTTTAGCCGCAGCGCTACCCACTAAAAACCGCCTTGTGTCTTGTGCAGGCGGTTTTTTTACGTCCGCAAAGTGCAGGCACTGGCGGTTTGTACCCGTTTGGTAACCGCGTGCCCAACCTGAAAGGTGTAATCGTCGTATGATTAAAGCAGTAATTAAATTACATTGCTGGCCTAGCTCGATTGATTTAACTTTAACCTTTTGAAAACCTGACCCTATGAACATCCATCCCGTGGTGGCGCAAGTCACCCAGCGCATCGTGCAGCGCAGCGCCACCACACGCAGCGCTTATTTGCGACAGATTGACGCTGCAGCCCAGCGTGACCCTGGCGCAGACCGCATGGGTTGTGCTAATGTGGCGCACGCCTTTGCGGCCATGCCGCCAGACGACAAAGCCCGTGCCATGCCCAAGAACGATAAGCTCAAAATAGTGGCAGCCAAAGCACCGCATATCGGCATCGTCAATGCCTACAACGACATGCTGTCGGCCCACGCACCCTTGCAGCACTACCCCGCGCTGGTCAAAGACGAAGCGCGCAAGCTGGGCGCTACTGCCCAAGTGGCTGGCGGCGTACCTGCGATGTGCGATGGCGTCACCCAAGGCACGCCCGCGATGGAGCTGTCTTTGTTCAGCCGCGACACCATTGCCATGGCCACGGCAGTCAGTCTGTCGCACGACATGTTTGACGCTGCGCTGCTGCTGGGCGTGTGCGACAAAATAGTGCCTGGTTTGCTGATCGGTGCACTGCATTTTGGCCATTTGCCAGTGGTGTTTGTGCCCGCCGGGCCGATGACCAGTGGCTTGTCTAATAACGACAAAGCCAAGGTGCGCGAACTTGCAGCCCAAGGCCTAGTGGGCCGGGCCGAGCTACTTGACGCCGAATCCAAGGCCTACCACGGCCAAGGCACCTGCACTTTCTACGGCACCGCCAACAGCAACCAAATGCTGCTAGAGGCCATGGGCCTGCACGTGCCTGGCACGGCATTTATCAACCCTGACGAAGCCACTGGCGCTAACGTGCGCGAGCTGCTAACGCGCGAAGCCGTCAAAGTGGTACTAGAGGCCACAAAAAATAAAGCCGCTATTGGCAAAATAGTCGACGAGCGCTGCATCGTCAACGCCATGGTGGCCCTGCTGGCTACGGGTGGCAGCACCAACCATTTAATCCACTGGGTAGCTGTAGCCCGCAGTGCGGGCATTATGATTGACTGGGACGATTTTTCTGCCTTGTCAGAGGCCGTGCCGCTGCTGTCGCATGTGTACCCCAATGGCAGCGCCGATGTCAACCAGTTTCAAGCCGCAGGCGGGCCAGGCTACATCGTTCGCGAGCTATTGGACGCAGGGTTTATGCACGCTGATGTGCTGACGGTGTCTGGCCATATACGCGACTACACCAAGAAGCCATTTGCCGCTGCGCAAGGCCTGCAGTGGGCAGACATTGGTGACAGCCAAGACGAGTCTGTCGTGCGCCCAGTCAGCGCGCCGTTCAGCAGTACCGGTGGGTTGAAATTATTGCAAGGCAACTTAGGCCGCAGCGTGATCAAGGTATCGTCAGTGCCCGACGACAGGCATGTGATTGAAGCGCCCGCCATGGTGTTTGACAGCCAAGACGCCATGCTCGCGGCCTTCAAGGCAGGGGATGTAGAAAACGCTTGCATGACCAACGGTGCCAATGGCTTAGTGGTAGTGGTGCGCTGGCAAGGCCCACAAGCCAACGGTATGCCCGAGCTGCACAAGCTCACCCCGCCGCTGGCCGTGCTGCAAGGCAAAGGCTTTAGAGTGGCCTTGGTCACCGACGGCCGCATGAGCGGTGCGTCGGGCAAGGTGCCCGCTGCCATCCATGTGAGCCCCGAGGCGCTGGCCGGCGGCCCGCTGGCCAAGCTGCACAGTGGCGACGTAGTGCGTGTCGACGCCGACGCTGGCATACTGCAAGCACTGGTTAGCGAGGTGGATTGGGCGGCGCGGCCCTTGGCCACGATGACCGCTCACCAGGCTGAATCTAATGGCCTGGGCTTGGGTCGCGAGCTATTTGCCGCAATACGCCGCAACGCGCTGACTGCTGAAGAAGGAGCATGTACATGGCTTTAAAAAACCTCCCCGCTGTGTTGACCGCGCTGGATGTAATGCGCGACGCACCCGTCATCCCGGTGATTATGCTGAATGATATCGCCCATGCCGTACCGCTGGCCCGCGCTTTGGTAGCGGGCGGTATTCGCATGCTGGAGGTAACCTTGCGTACACCCGTAGCGCTGCAGTGCATTGAACGCATCGCCCAAGAAGTGCCAGGCGCTGTAGTGGGTGCAGGCACCGTGCGCAGCGCGCTTGACGCGCAAGCGGCAGCCAAGGCAGGTGCCAAGTTTGCCGTCAGCCCCGGCTTTACCAATACCGTAGGCCAGGCCTGCCGCGACGCAGGCCTGGCACTGTTGCCCGGCGTGGCCACGGGCAGCGAGATCATGATGGCGCAAGAGGCGGGCTACACCCAGCTCAAATTCTTTCCCGCCATGCAGGCTGGTGGCCCGGCCATGCTGAAAGCGTGGAGCGGGCCGTTCTTTGACGTGCAGTTTTGCCCCACGGGCGGCGTGAGCGAGGCCAATGCCAAAGAGTTCTTGGCGCTGCCTAATGTAGTGTGTGTGGGCGGCTCGTGGTTGACGCCTGCGGATGCCATGGCCAGCGGCGACTGGTCGCGCATTACGGCCCTAGCTTTAGCAGCTAGTCAATTGTCTGTTTAAAGCGTGTTGAGCTTTGGGCGGGCCTAGGCCGGGTTCTAATGCCGAAACTAAACAGTCTTAAAACTACCGTAAAGTAGCTGGCAAAAGTGCATCAAAGGATGCAACGAAATGTGCAATTTTCAACATATTGGGAAAAGCCAACTTGCCAATAATCTGTAAGCAGATTAAATTTGGCAGATGCAACGCAATTCCATGGGCTTTATCAACGCGGACGGACTAGAGTCCAACAGTCCCGAAGCCCGGCTAATGTGGCTGCGCGAAACTGAGCAGCTGAACTACACTGCCAGCAAAGTACGCATTTTGATGACCCAAATCACGCAGCTGAACCATGACGATTTGGGTAAAGCGCTGGCAATCCACAAATATGTTAAATCACTGCCGTTTGGCTGTGTGGCCGACTTTATCCGCAGCAAAGCCACAGACATTATCAAGCTAGGCTATGGAGACTGCCACACCAAAGGGTTGCTGTTTGTGGCCCTGCTGCGCGCTGCCAAAATTCCGGCACGGCTGCGCTTTGTCACTTTGCCCACGCGGTTTTTAGACGGACTGATAGACACCGGCACGCAGACTATGGTGCATGCTATTGGCGAGGTGTTTGTGGGCGACACTTGGCAGCAAACGGATGCCTATGTGGTGGACACTCCCTACGAGGCAGCAGCACGGGCGCTGCTGCGGGTCGAGGGCCGCATTCTGGGCTATGGCCTGCACGCGATGGGCAACAAGGATTGGACCGGTAAGGCTAACGCCCACTGCCAAAGCACACCAGCAGACCCAGAAAGTTTGCCAATAATCGACTGGGGTTTTACTCACGATCCAGCGCATTTTTATGCCAATGAAAATCACGAGGCGCTGCGCCACAGTTTTACCCAGCGCGTGAAGTGGACGCTGGGCGCAGGTATGGTCAATCGCAAGGTCCAAGTGATCCGCGAGCGCGAGCAAGACCGGGTGAGTGCCAACAGTGGCTATAGTGGGTACAACAGCCGCAGCGGTGACAGTGACTTTACCGACTACAGTAGCTTGAGCCCGCATTAAATCTGTCATCAGCGCAGCCTAAGCCGCGCGCGCCTTAAGAGCTGCGTGCGGCGCGCTACACCGTGTAGTTAAGGGCCATGCGCCCACCGTCAGCCGTAATAATCTCCCCCGTGAGGTAGCTGGACGCATCGCTGGCCAAATAGGCCACCACATCGGCAATTTCTTCGGGCGTGCCTAGGCGCTTCATCGGTGTGCGGCTAAGGATACGGGCCTTGGCCTCCTCGCTGGTTAACACAGCTTTAACGGCAAGCTCGGTAGCTATCGTGCCAGGGGCTACGGCATTAACGCGAATACCATGGTCTGCCAGCGCTAGTGCCATCACGCGGGTAAGTTGGTTAATAGCGCCCTTGCTCATGTTGTAGCTGGCAATGCTGGGTATAGCCATCACTGCGTTGACTGAGCTCATGTTAATGACTGAGCCGCCCCCGGTTTTCACCATCTCACGCGCTACCGCTTGGGCTACTAAAAAAGCGCCTTTCAGGTTCACGCGAATTACCGCGTCAAAGTCGTCCTCGGTCACGTCTAAAAAAGGCGCGGCTTTAACAATGCCTGCGTTGTTGACTAGTACATCGATGCGGCCGTGTTTGCCCATAGTGTGTTGTACCAAGGCATCTACATCTAATTTGTCGCCCACATCGCAGTGCACATACAGCGCCCCCAGCGACTGGGCCAGAACGCTGCCGCGCGCGTTGTCTACGTCGACCAGCACTACGTGTGCACCCTCAGCGCTAAACCGCTGTGCACAGGCCGCGCCAATGCCTTGCGCACCACCGGTGATGATGGTGACCTTATTTTTTAGTCCAAACTGTACAGAATGTGATGTCATCGTGGCCTTTCAAGCCGTAAATACTGCTCAAGCAGCTATTAAATTAGTAGCGTTTATTTTGATGTCGTGCAAAGCCATGTCGCTGCGGTACAGCGCTGAGCCTAGGCCAAAACCGTTAGCGCCTGCCTGCCGATAAGCCGCCATATTGTGCGGGCCAATGCCGCCTACCGGCAAGATGACGCAGTCAGCAGGTAGCACCGCGCGCATTGCTTTGATGGCCGAAGGCGGCACCATCTCGGCGGGAAAAATCTTAAGACCATGCGCCCCGGCCTCTAGCGCCGCAAACGCCTCAGTAGGCGTGGCTACCCCTGGCAAGCACACCATACCTGCAACAACTGCTGCTTTGATAACTTGCAAATTGCAGTTAGGTGCTACTACCAGCTGACCGCCTGCCGCTTTCACGGCGTGCACATCTGCTACGGCAAGCACCGTGCCTGCGCCTATAAGCGCATCAGGCAAAGCCTGCCGCAGCAGCGCAACACTGCGCAACGGCAAGGGTGAATTAAGCGATACCTCGATAACGCGAAAACCAGCGTCCCATAGCACCTGCCCAACCGGCACCGCTTGCGCAGGCGAGATGCCGCGCAAAATAGCCACCAGAGGGCATTGCGCTAAGTGTTGGCGTAGCACCGCATTAGGGTCATCAAGCAGGTGCACGGCCATACCTGGTTACACACGCTTGAAATTCATTTGCGCATAAATACTGTGCAGCCCCGCCCACGCGGCCTGCGTGCCTAGCAGGCGCGCGGGCACCTGCAAGTGTTCTAGCGCCAGTGTGTAGCGCTCGCACAGCGCCTGCGAGCCTATAACGATTACCTCGTAGCCGGGGTCTAGCTGCATGGAGATAAGCTCTTCGCCAATCACCAAGCCCGACAAGTAGCTGGCAGCCTGCGCCGGGTTGAGTTGGTTAAACAGCGACTTTACCCGCACGCTAAAGGCGGTGTTCAGCAAACTCTCGCTGGTGGTGGCGTGCTCAATGCCCTGTACAAATGCTTTTTTGTCCAGCGGTGGTGCGGGTTGATCCGCCGGTGGCAAGCTTTTGGCTAAGATGGAATGCTGCGACAGCAAGTTGTACATCTCACCCGTCATAAAGGTGTTAAACCCGGTGATAGCACCGTCTTCCAGGTTGACCCATTTACTGTGTGTGCCGGGCAGCACCATCAGCGCGTCTTGCACGCCTAGCACGGCAGCCGCGCCAAACACTTGGGTTTCTTCGCCGCGCATCACGTCAAAATATTCGCTGCGCACGCCGGGCACAATAGCCACGCGGTCTTTGACAGCCCAGCCCACCATCAGCGCCAAATGGCCCGCTGTGGCGGGGCAGGGGCAGTACGGCACTTCGGCCAAGCCGTCTTTGCTGCCCACCATGCCCGAGAGTAAATAAAACTGCCCACCCGCCTTGGTAAACCGCGCGCAGGTGCTAATTAAATAACTGGCAAACTCACCTTTTTTAAACGACAAGATGCCGCGCGCATCGGCCAACTCGTCCAATATCTCGCCATCGGGCGCAATCAAGGCTGCACGAAAATTGGACGTACCCCAATCGACGGCAATAAAAGGATGGCTTGCTGCGCTGCTCATGGCCGCATTATCACCCCAGCAGCCGATAAACCGCCTCGGGTCTGGGTAAAGGCGCCACAGCGCCATAGCCTTGTACTGCCAACGCGGCGGCGGCGTTGGCATAGCGCACAGCTTGGGGCAAGGTATCGCCCAAGGCCACGCGTGCTATCAGGTTGCCACCAAAACAGTCGCCTGCGCCTGTGGCGTCCAGGGCTTTAACGGGCAAGGCAGCCAAGTGCCGGCGTTGTTGCCCGTCGCTGAACACCACTCCTTGAGAGCCCATCTTCAAGACCACCGTTTTAGCGCCTAAGTCGTGGCTCCACTGCACAATCGCATCGGGGTCGGCAAGACCACTTAATGCAGTCACGTCATCCAAGCTGGGCAAGAAAATATCGGTTTGCGCTATCACGGGCAGCATAGCGGCGCGTGCGTCTTCCAAGCTCCAGAGTTTGAGGCGCAGGTTAGAGTCAAAGCTGATCTGCGTGCCCGCTGCCTTGGCAATGCCGATCGCGCGCAAGCACTGTGCGTGCGCATGCTGCGAGGTGGCCAATGAAATACCAGACAGGTGCAACACCCGGGCGTTGGCAATGGCTTTGCACTGCCCGTCATTTAATGTCATCACCGCAGCGGCAGACCCAGCACGGCGATAACTAAAATCGTGCCCTTGCACGCCGTGCGTGACAAAGTAAATACCTGTAGGCGCTATATTATCAATAGCTGTTTGAGCAGTGCCTACGGACTCAAATGCCCAAAGATCTAATAATTTTTGACCGAAATCGTCATTTCCTACGGCTGTAACGTAACTGCAGCGCGCACCAGCGCGCGCTGCAGCAATCACTGCGTTGCTGGTGTCGCCGCCAAAGCCTTGCAGATAATGCGGCTGACCAGGCGTGGTTTGGTTGAATTCCACCATGCCCTCGCCCATGGAGACGATATCGAATAGCTTGGCCATGGTAATCAGTGGTTATCACGCGGCACAAAGCTGCCGCGTTGGCCTTTAAGAAACTCCATATCTGCCCCTTCATCGGCTTGGTTCACGTTGTCAATGTACAGCTTCCAATAGCCTGATGTAAGCTGCGGTTTCGGTGCCGTCCATGCCGCTAAACGTTGGGCCAGCTCAGCATCGCTGATATGTAAATGAATTTTTCGTTCAGGCACATTCAATTCGACCATATCGCCGTTTTGCACTATCGCTAACGGCCCACCGGCCGCCGCCTCGGGCGCGGTATGCAGCACCACGGTGCCATAGGCCGTACCACTCATGCGCCCATCGCTGATGCGCACCATGTCGGTAATGCCTTTGCGCAGCAGCTTGGGCGGCAGTGGCATATTGCCCACCTCGGCCATACCGGGGTAGCCTTTGGGGCCGCAGTTTTTTAGCACCATCACGCAAGTCTCGTCAATGTCTAGCGCCTCATCGTCAATGCGGGCGTGAAAGTCTTCAATATTCTCAAACACCACAGCCCGGCCTGTATGCACTAGCAGTGCAGCAGTGGCCGCGCTGGGTTTAATGACTGCGCCTTTGGGCGCTAAGTTGCCGCGCAGCACGCAAATGCCTGCTTTGTCCATGAAAGGGTTTTCTTGGCTCATGATCACGTCGGTATTGAAGTTCTCTGCATCTTCAATGTTTTGCCACACGGTTTTGCCAGTGGCGGTCATCAAGTCTTTGTGCAAATGGTTGGCCATTTCCTTCATCACTGCTGGCAGGCCTCCTGCGTAGCAAAAATCTTCCATGAGGTATTTGCCTGAGGGCTGCAGGTTCAAAATGCAGGGCAGGTCGGAGGCTAAGCGGTCAAAGTCTTCTAGCGTAAGGTTAATGCCCAGCCGCCCTGCAATGGCCAGCATGTGCACTACAAAGTTGGTCGACCCGCCAATCGCAGCGTTGATTTTGATGGCATTTTCTATCGCTTGGCGGGTGACGATTTTGGAGAGCTTTAAATCCTCGTGCACCATAGCTACGGCGCGACGCCCTGCCATGCGGGCTATCACGTTGCGGCGGCCATCCACGGCGGGATAGGCGGCGTTACCGGGCAGGCCTACGCCCAGCGACTCAATCATGCTGGCCATGGTGCTGGCGGTGCCCATGGTCATGCAGTGGCCGTGGCTGCGGTGCATGCAGCTCTCGGCCTCATTAAAGTGTTCAATACTCAGCGTGCCCGCGCGCACCTGCTCGCTCATTTGCCACAGTCCGGTGCCCGATCCTAGTTCTTTGCCACGCCATTTGCCGCTGAGCATCGGGCCACCCGACACGCCGATGGTGGGCAGGTCTACGCTGGCCGCACCCATCATCAGCGCAGGGGTGGTTTTGTCGCAGCCCATTAGCAGCACCACGCCGTCGATCGGGTTCGCGCGAATGCTTTCTTCCACGTCCATACTGGCCAAGTTGCGGTACAGCATGGCGGTGGGGCGCATCATGGTCTCACCCAAGCTCATCACCGGAAACTCCAGCGGAAATCCGCCTGCCTCATACACGCCAATTTTTACTTGCTCGGCCAAGGTGCGAAAGTGGCTGTTGCAGGGGGTAAGTTCGCTGAAGGTGTTGCAAATGCCAATCACCGGGCGACCATCAAACTGGTCATGTGGCACGCCTTTGCCTTTGGTCCAGCTGCGGTACATAAAGCCGTCTTTACCATCGCGGCCAAACCATTGCTGGCTACGCAGTTCCCCGGGTTTCTTTTTGACAGTCATTGCATTGCTTTCAGAAAAAATTTCAGAAATCAGGGTTAGCCCCAATTTGTATAAGGTATTATCGTCATACCATTAAGACATATGAATCAGTACAAACCATGATTAAAAACGTCCACGGAAATACAGTAGATCACTTGGGCGGAGCAATCGTAGCAGGGCACTATCCTGTAGGTAGCAGCATACCGCCAGAGCCGCTGCTGTGCGCAGAGCTGGGCATCAGCCGCACGGTGGTGCGCGAAGCGGTTAAATCCTTGATTGCTAAGGGTTTGGTCACCACAGGCCCGAAGGTGGGCACGCGGGTGCAGCCGTCCGATGCATGGAATTGGTTTGACCCTGATGTCATTATTTGGCAGAGCAAGGTGGGCTTGACCCCCGATTTTTTGCGTGACCTGCAAGACTTGCGCCGTGTGGTGGAGCCTGCCGCTGTGCGCTTGGCGGCACAGCGCGCTACAAACCAAGACATTGCAGAGATTGAAGCGGCCTACGAGGGCATGCGCCAAGCCGTAGAAGAAGGCGGCGATTACGTTAAATACGACTTGCGATTTCACCAAGGCTTACTCAAGGCCTGCAAAAACCGCATGCTGGTGCAAATGAGCAAAGCACTCAGCGCGCTGCTGCGCACCAGCTTTGAAATATCTACTAGCCGTAAAGATGGCCCGCGTTCGTCACTGCCGCTGCACCGCGCTGTACTAGACGCTGTGATTGCAAAGCAGCCCGCACAGGCTGAGCGCGCCATTTTGGTGCTGATAGACGGCGCACACGATGATATTGAACAAGTGCTGGCTACCCGCAAGCATTTGCCCAAGCTCAATTTGCCTGCATCGCTGTTGCGTGCAGCCTAAAACATACTTCGAAAGTTGAAGGGAATACTGTGCAAAAAATCATCGACAGGTTTTTCCAATTGCTAGAGTTTTTAGTGGTGACTTGCTTATTGGCCATGGTCATCATGGTGTTTGGCAATGTCGTGATGCGTTACGGGTTTAACTCAGGTATTCAGGTTAGCGAAGAGATGTCGCGCTACTGCTTTATCTGGCTGACCTACATCGGTGCCATGGTGGCTATGCGCGAAGGAGGGCACCTAGGGGTAGACAGTCTGATTAAAGCGCTGCCTCTAGGGGGCAAAAAGATATGCGTCTTTTTAAGCGAATGCTTGATGCTGTTTTGCAATGTGCTGTTTTTAATGGGCACTTACAAAATGCACGAACTGCAGGTGACCAATATTTCACCCGTAGTAGGTATATCCATGATTTGGATTTACGGCATCGGCTATCCAGTGGCCATCATCATGGGAGCTTTTAACGTACACAAGCTGTACCTGCTGCTCACGGGTCAATTGAGCGAAGACAAGATGGTGCAAATTGTTGAGGCAGAAGGCCTTAAAGAAGCCGAGGCACAGCTAGGCATTAACCAAACCACCAGCCAGAAAGCCTGATGCCATGACCGTTGCAATTTTTGTCTTTTCGCTGATTGGCGCTATGGCGCTGGGTATGCCTATAGCTTACGCACTGCTGGTGTGCGGCGTATGTTTGATGGGTTTTTTGGCCGCTACTGGGGTGTTACCTGCGTTTGACAGCCAAATCTTGGCGCAACGCTTCGTTGATGGGGCGGACAACTTCCCGCTGCTGGCAGTACCGTTCTTTCTACTAGCAGGTGAATTTATGAACGCGGGCGGTTTGTCTAAACGCATCGTCAATTTAGGTGTCGCGTGGGTAGGGCACTACCGTGGCGGCTTGGGCTATGTGGCGGTGATTGCTGCCATCATTATGGCGTCGCTGTCAGGCTCGGCCGTGGCCGACACGGCTGCATTAGCCGCTATTTTGATTCCCATGATGAAGGCTGCGGGTTACAAAGTGCCGCGCAGTGCAGGTTTGGTGGCTGCTGGCGGCATTATTGCGCCAGTGATTCCACCGTCGATTGGCTTCATCATTTTTGGAGTGGCGGGCAATGTGTCTATTACCAAGCTGTTTCTAGCGGGTATTGTCCCCGGCGTGATGATGGGTGTGGCGATAGGCATAGCTTGGTAGTGGTGCGCTAAAAAAGAAAACGTGCTGCCTAGCCCCAAGCTGCCGTTATCAGAGCGTTTTCAAATCACCCTGAACAGCACTTTTGCTATTTTTCTACCGGTCATCATTATTGGCGGTATGAAGGCTGGTGTATTCACCCCTACCGAAGCAGCTGTAGCCGCAGCCGTGTACTCGTTTATCGTGGGTATGTTTATCTACCGCGAGATGAAGTGGAATCAAATTTATGGTTTGTTTTTAGCTGCAGGCAAAACTACGGCGGTAGTAATGTTTTTGGTGTCGGCCGCCATGGTTAGTGCGTGGCTTATTACAGTGGCCAATATTCCAAATGAAGTCGCTAATTTGTTGTCGCCGTTTATGGACAATAAAACGCTGCTGATGTTTGTGATGATGGTTTTGATTGTTGTCGTGGGTACTGCACTGGACTTCGCGCCCACGGTACTGATTCTCACACCCGTGCTGATGCCAGTGGTACTTAAAGCAGGCATTGATCCCGTATATTTTGGTGTGCTGTTTATTATGAACAACGCCATTGGTTTAATCACCCCGCCCGTTGGCACAGTGCTTAACGTGGTGTGCGGTGTCGCCAAGATCGACATGAACTCTGCATTTAAAGGCGTCATGCCATTTTTGATCGCCCAGCTGATAGTGCTATTCCTGTTAGTGTTTATCCCCGAATTAGTGACAACACCCTTGAAGTGGTGGATGCGCTGATATACCGTAAGTCATAGTTATATTTTTTTACCAACCCACCTGAGGAGACCTCCCATGAAACGTCGTAACGTCATCGCCCAAGCGGCACTCATCGCTTTAGGCACTTTGTTTGCAGCATCTACCGCTATGGCGCAGTTTAGCGAACGTAATATCAAAATCACCAACGGTGTCAACGAAGACCACCCCGTAGGTGCTGGCGTCAAGAAGATGCAAGAAGTGCTGACCGCCAAGTCAGGCGGCAAGATGAAGATGACTGCTTTTTGGGGTGGCTCTGCAGGCAACGACTTGCAAGCCACGCAAGCCTTGCGCGCAGGCACGCAAGAGATGGTGGTGACTTCTAGCTCGCCGCTAGTAGGTATCGTCAAAGAGCTGGGCGCGTTTGATTTACCCTTCTTGTTTGCTAATGAAAAAGAAGCCGATGCTGTGCTAGACGGACCAGCAGGCGCTTTCTTTAACAAGAAGCTCGAAGACGCTGGTTTGGTCAACCTTGCCTACTGGGAAAACGGTTTTCGTAACTTGACCAACAGCAAACGTGCGGTCAACAAAGTTGAAGATTTCGACGGTGTCAAAGTGCGCGTGATGCAAAACAATATTTTTCTCGACACTTTTAAAACCTTGGGTACCAATGCCGTACCCATGGCTTTTGGTGAAGTGTTTACCGCGCTAGAAACTAAAACTATTGATGGTCAAGAAAACCCTTTTGTCACCATCAACACCTCTAAGTTTTTTGAAGTACAAAAGTACCTCAGCATCACACGTCACGCCTACACGCCGTTTTTAGTGCTCTACAGCAAGAAAATGTTTGACACCTTGAGCCCACAAGAGCAGGCCGTAATGCGCGAAGCCGCTATCGAAGGCCAAAAAGTTCAACGCGCTACTATCCGCGCGCAAGACGGCAAAGCCTTGGCTGATTTGAAAACCAAAGGCATGCAAGTCAACGAAATTACCCCTGCTGAGCAAAAACGCATGTTTGAAAAAGTCAAGCCGGTGTATGAGAAAAATGCAGCCACTATCGGCGCGGACGCCATTAATGTAGTGGTTGATGCTTTGAAGAAATCACGCGGCGGGTAACGGATTGCGCCCGGTTTAGCGGGCCTAATTAGCGCAGTAAGTGCGGCTTGCTGCGCCAGATTTGAAAGTGGGCACATCAAAAATGGGCCCTCTTTTTGTGTCGGCTATGGAGGCTGCTCTTGTATTTGTAACTTGACAGTGATGGCTTGGTTTGCAGTGTCTGGCACGACAAGGCTATAAACGTTAAAATAATAGGCTTTGCCTGACGAAACTACCCGTTACATTTTGATGTGCATCAGTTTTGACATCTACTACTGCTAACTTCACAGATTGCATGAACGATCTTTACGCAGCCCTAGGGCTTAGCAGCACAGCCACGCTGGCCGATATTAAAAAGGCCTTTCGCCAAAAAGCGTCAGCTCTGCACCCAGATAAAAACACGGCGCACGACGCGCCAGAGCGTTTTAGGGCGGTGCAAGAAGCCTACGACGTGCTGTCAGACGGTGACAAACGCCAAGCTTATGACGACAACCGTCGACGTAACCTGCTAGACAGCCCGATTGACACTGCCCGAGATATTTGGAACCAGTACTTTAAAACCTTGGTCTAAGCACCATTTAAGCTTTACGAAACTCCCGCCGCATGACCATTTCTTCTTTTTTTCAGCCCTTGCACTCTGCCTACCAATCAGAAATCGACGACCTGTCTTTAGATTCTGAAGGGCTTAACGTGCTGCCGCAACGCTTGGCCGAAAAGCGCAAGCAGATGGGCTTTTTAGTGCAAATGATGACGCTTAGCCCCGAGATGGTGGCGGTGGTCTTTCACAAAGGGTTTGAATTTAAGCTGCCTGCCGTGATGGAGCATTTGTTGACTTTGGAATCAGACGAGTTTCCAGAATGGTCTAGTTTGGCCGACGCCGTGCACCTGCAGCCATGGGCGCAAGCTTTGACGCCGCAAATTTTAAAAGACCCGATGGGCGAATGGTTTTTGACCGTAGCTGCGGGGCTGGAATACATGCTCAGCAAAGATAGCCTTGCCAATGGCGGCAAACCGTATGCGCAATACGATGATGATGAAGAAGACGCAGATTACGAAGACGATGGCGATACCGAGAACAACAGTGGCCGGGTTATCCAGCTAGATGCCGACGATGCTGGCGACATGAGCGACACCCGCACGCAGCAAGAAACTGCCGCTGACTGGATGGAAGAACAAGGCTTTGACCGTAAAGAGTAACGCGTATGAACCACTTGGCCCTGATTACCCAAACCCAAAGCCTAATTGCCGCAGGCGACATCGTAGGTGCTGAGCACGCGCTGGTAGCGCTGGCCGATGCCGAGGGCGACCAAGCCCTGATGGTGGTGCTAGAGCAGTTGCCTGCTAAAGATATATTGGCGGTAATACGCGAATACGACAACTCCAAAGAATCTGTCATCAACCTGCTGGTAACACCCGCGCAGTTTGCCCGCGCTATCGTGATTGAGAAGCAGTACAAAGACCTCAGCCGCACGCACCTGCGCGGCATGGTCAACTCCATCATCTTCAGGGCAGACGCTAACCCGGTTGAGTTTTTAAACGCCATTGGCGATTTAGAAGGCGGCGCAGATGCTTTGGCCGATTACTTTTCTGAAAAGTGGAGCCGCATCGAAGCCTTTGCACGCAGTGGGCTATTTGATGCCATAGAAGATGATGGCGAGATGCTGTCAGAGCAAGCCTTGCTCGCGTCTGCGTATGTGCGCCCGCGCGTGGAGCACGACGAGATTGCCGACCAAGACTGGATGGAGCTGGCTTGGCTGCTGCGCCACCAGTGCCCCGATTTGTTTATTGAAATGCTGCTGGTGCTGCGCGCCAAAGCCCGTGCGTTTGACCTAGGGCTGGGTGAGGGCGACGAGGCCGAGGAAGACGATGGCAAGGTCGAGACCAGCGACACCGACCGCGGCAAAGCTACGCCTGCGGTGCGCGAGTCGGACGAAGAGTCGGCTATTTAATAGCGTTGCAGGCGACCCCAATTTTTATGACGATGCAAGATGTTGCGGCCTCTGTGCCTGATGTGCACCAAGCGCTCGAAGCCACCGCCGCAGTATCGCTGTACGATGCGCGGCCTTTCTTTGAAAAAGCACTGGTCTACGGTGTGCAAAACAACATTATTGACACCGCTAAGCTAGAAGCTATAGCCGCCGACGCTCCCAAAGGCATGGTGCAAATTGCCCGCTATTTTGGCAATGAAAATCTACGCCCTGAGCTAGAAAAAGCCAAAGACCGCATGGTCAATTTAGTCAGCATTTATTTGCAGAGCAGCTGCAGTGGCGACTTGCGGCAAGCCGCGCAGCAGCTACAAGACCACTCGTTTTTGTCGCGCTCCAAAGGCGGTTCAGACATGCTTAAAGCGCTGATTGGTATGCCCACCAGCACGCACTTTGGTATGGGCGAGCATGCAGGTTTTACCGACAAAGATATTCCGCTGCTGGCCAAATGGGCGCTGCGCAACTTGGCCGACTACCAAGCCGAGCTGGCCAAGCGCGGCAAGGTGGGCCTGGTGATTGACGCAGCACTGTGGCTAGCTGATACCTTTGGCATGGACCCTGAAGTGCTGGAAGATGCTGGCAAAGACGCCGAGGCTGTCATCCGCACGGCATTGCTGTCGCTGGCGTGCAAGCGCAGCAAAATGCCCGACTGGGCGGCATTTGACAAAATGATTGTGGCGCTGCGTAAAAAAGATGCGGCGTCTATCGCTATTGCGCTACCTTCTAAGCTGCCAGCGCAGTTTAAAGAAGTTGTTGACCAGCTGCGCTTATCGGTCATCGTCGATTTGCCTAAAATTTGCGATGCTACCCTGACCACCAGAAAATTATTTGACCAAACACCCGCTTTCATGGGTCGTTACTTTTGGATAGAAGACGCGCTGGCCGAGGTAGAGCATTACGAACGCACCATCTCCAGCGAATGGAGTAAAGCCACCAGCGGCCACACGGATGACAGCTCACTGCTGACTATGCTGCTGTGCATCGCAGCGCAGCAAAGCGCTAAAACCCTGATCACATCCAAGGCGGCAGCCACGCTGGTACGCAAGGTGCGCAAATCTGGCTGGCAGCCGCAGCTGGCGGTGCAATTTATCCAAACCCACGCGCCTGAGCAGGACCAAAATGATTATTTGCGCCTATGGGCTGATTTTGTAGCCGATGCCCAGCCCACGTTGCAAAGCGAGTTTGACTACGCGCTGAAAGACGCACTAGCCCTGCTGGCGCGCAACTGCAATGTGGCTTGAGGCAAAATCACCCGCATGCCATCCACACCCAACACCCTAGTTCATGCCATTTTGTACACCGACGCCCAAGGCATGGCGCGGTTTAAAGACGAGCCACTAGCTTTGCCTGAAGGTACCGAGGCAGCCCGCTTGTCGCCGCTGGCAGCGTCAGGCGGGTTTCAGTTCAGGCAAAGCCCGGTGGGCTTTAGCAGCGCTTTCCACTGCACCACCACGCCGCAATGGTTAGTGGTACTTAGCGGCGCGATGCAGATTGGCCTGCAAGACGGCACGGTGCGCGTGTTCACCCCAGGCCAGCGTTTTTACTCTAATGACACCTTGCCCGTAGGCGCTACGTTTGACGCCAAGCTGCACGGCCACTGCAGCCGGCAAGTAGGCGACCAGCCGCTGGTGACGATGTTTGTACGTACCTAGCGCTAGGGCAACACAGTGTGGGCTAGAACAGCTTTTGCTATAAATTAGATAGCTTTTTGAGCAGTATCTACGTCCTATATACCTTAAAACACTATAAATATACTGCCATGGACGGGCCTGCATTGACGCGTGTTTACGGGCAGCTCGCGCAGCAAATTCTAGGTTTATTTGCAGTCGGGTAAATATTTGTAATTATCAGTTCAATCAATAACCACAAAGTTTAATTAATTACTAATTAGTTTATATTTCAATCACGTTGGAAAAAGCAACGTGTAATTAACTCGACTAATTTTAGGAATTCAAGATGAAAAAATCTCTCGTTGCACTGGCACTCACTATGGGCGCCACCTTCTCTGCATTGGCCGCTGATATTGTGGACACCGCTGTTGCCGCAGGTAACTTTAAGACTTTGGTTGCTGCAGTGCAAGCCGCTGGTTTGGTAGACACCCTCAAAGGTCCCGGCCCGTTCACCGTGTTTGCGCCTACCGACGAAGCGTTTGCCAAAATCCCTAAAGCCAAGCTGGATGCTTTGCTCAAAGACAAAGCCGCTTTGACCAAAATTCTCACCTACCACGTTGTGCCAGGCAAAGTGATGGCTGCTGATGTCAAAGCCGGTAAAGTGAAAACCGTGCAAGGCGGCATGGTAACGTTATCCACCAAAGGCGGCGTTAAAGTCAACGGTGCCAAAGTAGTCGCTGCTGACGTAGCTGCTGACAACGGTGTGATTCACGCTATTGATAAAGTGATCATGCCCAAGTAATTGGTGATTTGATTTTTTGATTGCAGGTCAGTATCTCTGACTGCAGCATCAGACAAACAACCTGTTAACTCGCCGCATACATGTGGTGGTTAGCGGGTTTTTTCATGGCTATTCTTAAAATGGTTTTCCTTCGTTCGTCCTGAGCTTGTTTGAGGATTCGCTTGAGTCTTTTTTCTCGCCGGATAGCTGATTGCTAGGTTAGCGTGCGCGCCGGAGAGTTGGTTACTCGGCTCAGCGTGCGCACCGGAGAGCTGGACTTGAGCCGGGCATCTCGCTGCAAAAATACTACGAAAACACGCGCGAACGTTGATAGTTGTTAGGCTAAATTTTGTACCGCGCGCCTGTCGTAGTATTTTTCATCGAGACGGACCCGACTCGTCAGATTGTTCTTTGCTTGGTTTTGTCAGCCCGTGCTGCTGTGAAGATTATTTGGTGACTACCCGTAGTTTCTTCACAGAGTTGTCGGTGACTACCGGTCGCGCACAACCATCGTCGCAAGTGAGATAGCGTATGCCGACCGCCTGATTTCTGGTATGCCCAGTATGAAGGCGGTTGGCATGCGCTATCTCACCACCCAGAGACTAAGCTGATGCGACACGATGACCAACAATACACGCCAACCAGTGATGCAGTGATGCAGTGATGCGCGTAGTCGTGATGGAAATCTTGCGATGCACGTGCGGTGCAAAAATCAGCCTAATCTTGATTGGTGCCGCGCCACCTGCGCCCTTACCTGTGCGGGTGCCGTGCCGCCTAGCGTGTTACGCGCATTGAGCGATCCGCGCAGGCTTAGCACCTCATACACGTCTTTCTCAATGCTGGTGTTAAAGCCTTGCAGCACAGTCAAAGGCAGCTCAGATAAATCTACGTTATGTGATACCGCGGCCTTCACGGCATGCGCTACCGTCTCGTGGGCATCGCGAAACGGCAGGCCTTTTTTGACCAAGTAGTCGGCCAGGTCAGTAGCGGTGGCGTAGCCTTTGAGTGCGGCTTGCTCCATCGCTTTGGGGTTGACGGTAATGCCACCCTCTTTTTTACCAGTAGCTGTAATCAATTGTCCGCCAATCATTTCGGCGAAGATGCGCAAGGTGTCTTTCAAAGTATCTACCGTGTCAAACAGCGGTTCTTTGTCTTCTTGGTTGTCTTTGTTGTAGGCCAGTGGTTGACCTTTCATCAGAGTGATCAACCCCATCAGGTGGCCGACCACGCGGCCCGTTTTACCGCGTGCCAGCTCGGGTACATCGGGGTTTTTTTTCTGCGGCATGATAGAGCTGCCGGTAGTAAAGCGGTCGGCTATTTTGATAAAGCTGAAGTTTTGGCTCATCCACAAAATCAGTTCTTCAGACAGGCGGCTGATGTGCACCATGGCAATTGATGCGGCAGCGGTGAACTCTATGGCAAAGTCGCGGTCGCTTACGGCGTCTAGTGAGTTTTGGCACACTTGTGCTTTGCCAGTGTCGTCCACCATGTTCAAAGTGGTGGCTACGCGCTCGCGGTCTAGCGGGTAGCTGGTGCCCGCTAGTGCGGCGCTGCCAAGGGGCAAGCGGTTGGTGCGTTTACGTACATCTTGCATGCGTTCAGCATCGCGGGCAAACATTTCTACGTACGCCAGCATGTGGTGGCCAAAGCTTACTGGCTGGGCTACCTGCAGGTGGGTAAAGCCAGGCATGATCACTTCTACATTCGTTGAAGCTACTTCCAGCAGGGCTTTTTGCAGATCGGTTAGTAGCCCGTTGATTACATCAATCTCGCCGCGCAGCCACAGGCGTACGTCGGTAGCTACTTGGTCGTTGCGGCTACGGCCCGTGTGCAGGCGCTTGCCTGCGTCGCCAATTAGGCTGATAAGACGCGACTCGATGTTGAGGTGCACATCTTCAAGATCTAGCTTCCATTCAAACTTGCCAGCTTCGATCTCGCTGCGGATTTGTGCCATACCTTTTTGGATAGATGCATGGTCCTCGGCGGAGATAATTTTCTGCGCCGCTAGCATGTCTGCGTGGGCTAGTGAGCCAGTGATGTCAGCGTTCCACAGACGCTTATCAAAAAATACGCTCGACGTGTAGCGCTTGACCAAGTCGCTCATGGGTTCAGAAAACAGAGCCGACCAGGCTTGGGATTTTTTGTCAAATTGGTTCATGGTGTGCGATCAATAGCGGCTATCACAAAGGATGTCAGGGCAGTTTGGCTAGCTTAATGGGAGTGTTCTGTATTTTGCAAAGGGTGCCAAGGCTGGCATACTTACACATAGATTCTAACTTTTGAACCATGCAAACCCGTTTTGGCACTTCTACCTTTGATCCGCTGCCTGCTACGGCCAACCGGCTAGAGCAAACGACGCCCTTTGCACAGCCCGCCATAGTGCCCGCACCCGCGCTGGTATTTGATGCCTGCCAAGTAGGCGTGGTGCTGCGTGCGGTGCTGTTTGTAGAGCTGGTGTTGGCAGTAGGCGTGATGTTTGGCGTTAACAGCACAGCTGATTGGCTGGCGCGGCTGGCCTTGATTACCGGCGCTGCCCTGCCTGCTACCTTGGTATGGCTGATTACTGCCTGCGCGCTTAAAAAGCAATTGCAGCGCTTACCCAAAGCGGGTCAGTGGCTGGGCGGCATAGCGCTGGGGGTGCTAGCGGGGCTGTATGGCTGCGGCATGTTGGCTTTTATTGGGTTTACACAAGACGCGCCTTGGCTGGCCAGTGCGGCCACAGGCGCGTTGTTTGCCAGCGGCTTGGTGGCAGCGCTGGTGTGGCGCGCAGCAGGCCGGGCCCCTGCCAGTGCCAATGCAAGGCTTGCAGAGTTGCAGTCGCGCATACGGCCCCATTTTTTGTTCAATACGCTTAACAGCGCCATTGCTTTGGTACGGGCCGAGCCCGCGCGCGCCGAGGCAGTGCTAGAGGACTTGGCCGAGCTTTTTAGAAGCGCGCTGATAGACCGTGGCGACGCGGTGACGCTAGAGCAGGAGATTGATCTGGCCAAGCGCTACATGGACATTGAGCAAGTACGCTTTGGCCCACGCCTGCGCGTTCAGTGGGTAATTGACCCAGCTGCCAATAGCGCACAGGTGCCACCGCTATTGCTGCAGCCCTTGGTAGAAAACGCAGTTAACCACGGGGTTGAACCTAGCGCTACGGGGGCCGACATCAAAATTAGCACCCAAAAACGCGGCAGCACGGTGGTGGTGAAGGTTACTAATACCGTGCCTGCGGGCCACGGCACTGCAGGCCATGGCGTGGCGCTGCGCAATGTGCAAGACCGCTTAAAACTGCTACACGATGTGCAAACCGCCTTTCGCGCCACTATGGTGGACGGCGTGTACCAAGTGCGCATTGAGGTGCCTGCATGACCGCACCACCGACAGCCTTGTTAACTGCATTGATCGTAGACGACGAGCCACTGGCACGCTTACGCATGCGCACTTTGCTAGGCGACTGTCAGCAGCCTACGTGCAGTGTGGCAGGCGAGGCGGTTGACGCCATGCAGGCGATGGCGTTGGTACGCAGCACGCCGTGTAATGTGGTGCTGCTAGACATTCATATGCCCGGTGCTGACGGCGTGCAGCTAGCGCGTGAGCTGCGCAGCCTAAAGCCAGAGCTGGGCATTATCTTTGTGACAGCCCATGCCGAACATGCTGTAGCAGCCTTTGACCTAGAGGTAATCGACTATCTCACCAAACCCGTTCGGCTAGAGAGGTTAGAAAAAGCCTTGGCTAAAGCGCTACAAAAAAAGGAGCTGCTTGAGCAGTTAAATCAAGGTCAATCAGCCCAATTGTCACAAGAAACCATCATCATCCAAGACCGTGGCCGCACCGAGCGTGTGCCGCTGGGCGAGGTGCTGTACTTTAAAGCCGAGCTGAAGTATGTGACTGTGCGCACCGCGCAAAAAAGCTATATTTTGGATGGATCTCTCAATGATTTAGAGGCGCGCTACACAGAGCATTACCTGCGCATTCACCGCAACACCTTGGTCGCCAAACGCGCCATGCGCGCACTGGAGCGGTATGTAGAGCGTGCGGAAGAACGCGATGACGACGAGGAAGCTGCCGATATAGAAGGCTGGGCAGTGCGGCTGCGCGGCGTAGACGATGCGCTGCTAGTGTCGCGCAGGCAACTGTCGGCAGTGCGCGCGGCCATAGCATCAAGTTTTTAAATGCAAGCATTATTTAGCCTCATTTTGTAACCTTACTTGTTATTTCATCCGCGTGTGAATATGCTACGTTTCACGCCATTTTTTAAACTGGATTTTCCTGTTCATTTACGAGGAGTTCACATGGATCAGCCCCAATTAACTTGGCTAGTACAGGCCACATTAGTCATCGCAAGCGGCACCTATATGCACACGGCCTTGGCGGCAGACAGTGCGGAACAAACGCGCCAAATGCAAGAGCAGGAGAAAGTAGCCAGCAATATTTACAAGGCTTATTTTCCTAATCTAGAGATGGCGCGCAAAGCCGCCATCACTTTCCACGCCCAGTTGCTAGAGGCCAATTACGAAACGGGTTACTTGGTGTTTGAATTGATGCCGCAAGAAATGGCACAACTGCGCCAGTTTGGTTTTAAGCTCAGGCCTGCGACTGAATTTATGGAGCAGCGCAAAAAATTCTTAAATGATATGCAAACGGAGACCTTACAAAGGCAGCAGGGCGCTACGTCCGACGCTAAAGCAGCCGCTGCAGCAGCTGCCACCATTCCCCGTTTTCCCTGCTATGAAACTGTCGAAGAAACCTACAGTCAAGCCTTGGCTTTTGCTACTAGTAAACCAAATTTGGCAACATGGGTCGACGCAGGCAACTCTTGGGAGAAAACCGTTAACCTAGGTGGCTACGACATCAAAGTGCTCAAGCTGACCAACTCGGCTATCGCTGGCGCCAAGCCTAAGCTGTTTGTCAACTCTGCTATCCATGCGCGTGAATACACCACCGCACCGCTGAACTTAGAGTTTGCGCGCTGGCTGGTCAATGGCTATGGTGTCAACGCCGATGCCACCTGGATCCTTGACCACCACGAAGTGCACCTGATGCTGCAAACCAACCCCGATGGCCGCAAAAAAGCCGAAACAGGTTTGTCGTGGAGAAAAAACACCAACCAAGCCTACTGCAGCGCCACCAGCAATACCCGCGGGGCTGACCTGAACCGCAATTTCAGTTTCAGTTTTAATTCGACCGCCGGGCAAGGCTCTAGCGGTAACCAGTGCGACCTGACCTACCGCGGTCCGTCTGCAGCGTCAGAGCCCGAGACCCAAGCCATCGAATCCTATGTGCGCAGTCTCTGGCCTGACCAACGCGGCCCTAACTTGACCGATGCAGCGCCCCGCACCAACAGCGGTATCCACATCGACTTGCACAGTTTTAGCCAACTGGTGTTGTGGCCGTGGGGTACTACCAGCACGCCCGCTGGCAATGGTACGGATTTGCAAACCTTGGGCCGCAAGCTGGCGTTCTTTAACGGCTACACACCCCAACAGGCTATTGGTTTGTACCCGACCGATGGCACTAGTGACTCGGTCAGTTACGGCGAGCTGGGCGTGGCTGCCTACACCATGGAATTAGGCACCTCGTTTTTTCAAACTTGCAGTACTTACACTAACAAGATCAAGCCTGATAACCTCAACGCTTTGATTTATGCAGCTAAGGTAGTGCGTACACCCTACATCACACCTTCGGGCCCAGACATATCAGCCTTGAGCTTGGGCGGTACTGCGTCCAGCACTGGGGTGCAGGTGGGCACGGCGGTCAGTTTGGCGGGCACCGCTACCGACACGCGCTATAACAATACCAACGGTATACAACCCACACAAAACATCGCAGCTGCCGAGTACTATGTGGACACGCCGCCATGGGTCAGCGGCGCTACACCTACAGCGCTAACCGCCAGTGACGGTGCATTTAACACTAAAACGGAAGCCATCCAAGGCAGCATCAATACATCAAGCCTGTCGGTAGGCAAACATATCGTTTATGTTCGCAGCCGCAATGCAAGTGGAAACTGGGGTGCATTTACCTCGGCGTTTTTGCGGGTTAATCCTTAAGTCGTTTGGACCTAATATCTCTCAGCTTAAGGTGCCAAGCGCTCGCGCAACCAGCTAACTCCGTTTAAGGTGTAGCGCAGTCGGTCGTGCAAGCGGCTGCGCCGCCCCTGCCAAAACTGCCACTCATCAGGCATCAGCCGGTAGCCGCCCCAGTGCGGCGGCCGTGGAGGTTTGTCGCCATACAGCGCCTCAATACGTTTGGTTTCAATTTCCAAAACCTCGCGGTTGGCAATCACCTCACTCTGCGCGCTAGCCCACGCACCTATGCGGCTGCCTAGTGGGCGGCTGTGGTGGTAATCATCACTTTCTTCAGCGCTAACCTTCTCAACGCGCCCCTCAATACGCACAGTGCGCTCCATCTCTACCCAGTGAAACTGTAGCGACGCAAATGGGTTGCCTGCCAGCTCGTGCCCCTTGCGCGAGTCGTAGTTGGTGTACCAAACTATGCCGCGCTCGTCAAAACCCTTGATCAGCACAATGCGTGTCGAAGGTTTAAGGTTGCTAGCTACGGTTGCTAACGTCATCGCGTTAGGTTCAGGTATTTGGTTGGCGATAGCTTCTTTGAGCCAGCTGTCAAATTGCGCAAACGGGTCTGCAGATGCGTTGGCTTCTAGCAGCTCGGCCATCTCGTAGCTTTTGCGAAGATTTTGAAGTTCAGGTTTTTGCTCGATTTTTTGCATAACTGGAGTATAAAAGTAGATATGGAAAGTTTAGATTTGAAGGTTTTAGCGGACGCACTTGCTTGGAAACAAACAGGCCACGGCGTCACCCTGGTTACCGTGGTAGAAACTTGGGGCAGCGCCCCACGTCCGCCTGGGGCGCTGCTGGCGGTGCGGGGCGATGGTGTGGTCAGCGGGTCGGTATCGGGCGGCTGCGTAGAAGATGATTTGATCGCCCGCATTAAGGGTGGCGAGCGTACTGACACACCATCGATGATTGCCTACGGCGTGACCAAGGCTGAGGCGGCGCGCTTTGGCATACCGTGCGGTGGCAGCTTGCGGCTGATGCAAGAGCCGCTGGGTGATACCGACTGGATTGAGCAGATTTTGCAGCGCACCGCAGCGCATCAATTAGTGGCCCGCACTTTGACGCTGCCCACCGGCGTAGTCACCTTAAGCCTCGCCCAGCGCGGCGACACCTTCGCCTTTGACGGCATGACCCTTAAAACCACCTTCGGCCCCAGGTGGCGATTGCTGCTGATCGGCGCAGGGCAACTAAGCCAAGCCGTGGCACAGATGGCCAGCATGTTGGACTTTGAGGTGCTGGTGTGCGACCCGCGCGAAGAATACGCCGCCATGCTGCCCGCGCACGGTGTAACGCGCGTGCTGGGCATGCCCGACGACGTGGTGCGCGACCTGCACGCCGATACCCACACTGCCATCGTCGCCCTTACGCACGACCCTAAGCTGGATGATATGGCGCTGATGGAGGCGCTGCGATCAAACGCTTTCTACGTTGGTGCGCTAGGCTCGCAGCGCAACACCAGCACCCGCAAAGCCCGCCTGAAAGAACATTTTGAATTAACCGATGCCCAGCTAGAGCGACTAAACGGCCCCGTAGGCCTGTGGTTAGGCGCTAAAACCCCCGCAGAAATAGCGGTGTCCATCGTTGCGCAAATAGTACAGGTAAAAAACGTAGCGCATGCTAAAGCGAACCTGCCCGCAGGCAACGAACTGCCTGCAGCCTGATGGCGTAGCTGATCTTGGCTTACCCCTCGATTCTCAATAATTTTCTGCTCACCCTTGTAAACCTCCGTTTACCCTGAGCTTGTCGAAGGGTTCTTACGACGGTTGATCTATAAAAAATGCTTGCGCACCCCTACCCCACCGTCATCGTCCTAGCCTCTGGCAAAGGCGAGCGCTTCACCGCATCCGGCGGCCAAGTGCACAAACTGCAAGCTCTGCTAGGTGGTAAAAAAGTCATCGACTGGACGCTAGACACCGTGCGCGCCAGTGGCCTACCATTCCACGTAGAAGACGCAGGCCACCCCGGCATGGGCGACAGCATCGCCGCAGCTGTTCGGGCAACACTTTGCGCTACCCCCCACGCTAACGGCTGGCTCATCTTGCCCGCCGACCTGCCACTCATCCAGAGCGCCACTCTGCTAGCCGTAGCCCAAGCTTTGCAAACCGCCCACCAAGTCATCCCCATGTTCAAAAGCCAGCGCGGCCACCCAGTAGGTTTTAGTGCCCAATATGCCCTGCAGCTGTCAAATTTAGAAGGAAATAGGGGTGCAACCCAAGTAAAAACTGCTCAAGCAGCTATTGAATTAATAGTGAATGATATGGGTTGTGTGACGGATATTGATACTGTGCAGGATCTTGAAAGAGTGCAAGAGCTGCTAACTAACCCTTAGGTATTTGGTCAGCATCACTGACAATAAAGCAACCTTATCGCACACGGCAACCCGTTAAACCGATGCGTCACGAAAAGCTCGTAACACCGTGTTGATGCGCGTTTGGTAAACCGTGCCTTGCGCCTTAAACCATTCCAGAACATCTTGGTCAACACGAAGCGAAATAGACGACTTGGACGGCAGCGGCGCAAGCCCGCGCCGAACTATGCCACGCACAATATGTTTCACATCCGCCTCAGGGTGCGCCCGAGCGGGAGCTTTCTTGGGGACATCAGATGAAAGGCGAGACCAGTCAGTTTTGGATTGCATCGAAGTATATTTGCGACTCGCGTTTGGTCGCTTTGCGGAAAGAGATGATGCGGATTTTATATTCGTTCTCAGTGTGCACGACTGAAACAGTAAAACCAGCAAGCAGGCCCAGCGTGACAAAACGCTGCTCGCCGTAGGAGAAACGGTCATCCTCAAACGTAAACGTCAGGCTACCAAACACGCCAGGCGCATCGACAAAGTCAAGCCCATGCGTCCCAATGTTTGTCGCCCGCTTCGCTTAAGACCAAGTAAACTCCATAGTATGGTTGTATATACAAAACGTATTGTCGTCAATGTCTTAACAATAGATCATGTATAACAATACCAGCGCGGCTACCCGGCAGGTTTTAGTGCCCAATATGCCCTGCAACTGTCAAATTCACAAGGAAATAGGGGCGCAACCCAAGTAAAACCTGCTCAAGCAGCTACTGAATTAATAGTATGTGACGTGGGTTGTGTGACGGATATTGACACTGTGCAGGACCTAGCGAAGGCGCACCAGTTGTTAGCCAAGGCTTGAGTTTCTTGTACGTTATTCAAATGTTTGAATTGCTGAAGATTACGCGCAGGCCAAGTGTGTCAACGGTGGTTGAAGAATTTTGCAGCGCAAATTCTTCAACCGCCGCAAACATACTTAGGTGGCCCGTAATCCCCGGCCCCCAAGCCCCAAAATTGCAAAAACCCAAGAGAATAGGGTTCAAATCCAAGCTTAGAGCCACTTTGTAGACCACAAAAGCCCGTTTTCACAAAGAAACCCAAGTTATCGGGGACAATCAAAGGTTAACCGGTAGCAACAGCCCCGGACGGATTAGTTTTTTGGAAATCTCACAGCTATGGCGCAATACGTATTTACGATGAACCGGGTAGGCAAAATTGTGCCGCCCAAACGGCATATTTTGAAAGACGTGAGCTTATCTTTCTTCCCTGG
>JAYSWJ010000153.1:0-1618 GCA_043718065.1 Polaromonas sp. | reverse complement strand
GGTGACGATGACCAAAGCATCTACGCCTTTCGCGGTGCGCGGGTAGGCAACATGGCCGATTTTGTACGCGAGTACAACGTGCAAAACCAAATCAAGCTAGAAGAAAACTACCGCAGCTACAGCAATATTTTGGACAGCGCTAATCAGTTGATCAGCCATAACACTAAACGCTTGGGTAAAAACCTGCGCACCAGCCAAGGCGCTGGCGAACCGGTGCGCGTGATGGAAAACCCCAGCGACTTTGCCGAGGCGCAGTGGCTGGTAGAAGAGGTAAAAAATCTGCAACGCGACCAAGGCACCGAACAAGGCCTAAGCCGAAAAGAAATTGCCGTGTTGTACCGCAGCAATGCGCAAAGTCGGGTGATCGAGACGGCGCTGTTCAATGCGGGCGTACCGTACCGTGTATACGGCGGGCTACGATTTTTTGAACGGGCAGAGATCAAAAACGCACTGGCGTACTTGCGTATTTTGGACAACCCGCACGACGACACCAGCTTTAGCCGGGTGGTCAACTTTCCGCCGCGCAGCATTGGTGCGCGCAGTATTGAGCAGCTGCAAGACGCTGCGCGCGCTGCTGGCTGCTCGCTGCACGACGCGGTGAGTGTGGTGACTGGCAAGGCAGGCGCTAACATTGGCGCTTTTGTGGCCAAAATGGATGTGCTGCGCGAGCAGACGCAGGGGCTGTCGTTGCGGGAGATTATCGAGCTGGTGTTAGACCACAGTGGCTTGATCGAGCATTACAAAAACGATAAAGAAGGCGCAGACCGGGTTGAAAACTTAGAAGAACTGGTTAGCGCGGCAGAAAGCTTTGTCACCCAAGAAGGTTTTGGCCGGGACGCGGTGGCGCTGCCGGTAGACGAGGTGGCTAACTCACCATTTTTGGCACCCATGGCCAGCGAGATGCTGACGCAAAGCCCAGCCAGCCAAGGGTTAACGGGTGACACAGGCGCTGGACAAACCGACGCCGTGCTGGATACGAATGCCGACATCGTCAATCAAGACACCGGCGAAACCATGTCGCCATTGGCGGCTTTTTTAACCCACGCAGCGTTGGAATCAGGTGATAACCAAGCCAAAGCAGGCCAAGACGCCGTGCAAATGATGACCGTGCACAGCTCCAAAGGCCTGGAGTTTGACGCGGTGTTCATCACCGGGCTAGAAGAGGGCTTGTTCCCGCATGAAAATTCCATGAACGACTACGACGGCCTTGAGGAAGAGCGCCGTTTGATGTACGTTGCCATTACCCGAGCCCGCAAGCGCCTGTACCTTAGCCTGTCGCAAACCCGCATGTTGCACGGCCAAACGCGCTACAACATCAAAAGCCGGTTTTTAGATGAACTGCCCGAAGACGCCTTAAAGTGGATCACGCCCAAAAATGCAGGCTTTGGCTCAGGCTTTAACACTGCAGGCGGTTTTGGCAGTGGCTACGGCCAGCATGGCCGCAGCAATACTTATGCTACACAATCAGGAGCTGGTCGAGCAGACTATACGGGCGCTAGCGGCAAATTTGCATCACCAGCGGTGCCTAAACAAGCCACTGTGCCAGCGCACGGCATTGCGGCAGGCATGCAAGTGTTTCACAACAAGTTTGGCGAAGGCGCGGTTATCAGCGTAGAAG
>JAYSWJ010000152.1:0-4149 GCA_043718065.1 Polaromonas sp. | reverse complement strand
CGCTCCAACTCAGGGGCATGGGGGGCTTTCGGTGTGGCTAGAGGGTAGCTTTGATAGCCGTTAAGTCAGACCGCAACGTAGGCAAAGGCGTTTGGATGGTTTCCCATACTGTATCTAGGTTGATGTCGTAATAGCTGTGGGCAATGCGGTTGCGCATACCCTTCATGCTGGCCCAGGCAATGTGGACATGCTGGGTAGAAAAGTCTGGGTAGTCGCGCAGTATTTTGGTAGCTATCTCGCCAATAACGATCAGGTTTAGTACCACGGCTTGTTGCGTGCGTTTATCTTCTACAAAATCCGACTTATCTATGCCTTCAACGTAACTGGTAGCTAGATGGATAGCCTCTAGCATTTGATCAATATAGTCAGGAAGGCGGTTTTGCGTCATATGGGCAGGGCGCTAGCCACTACTTGAGCACGAAACTTAGGTGGCAAGTCTGCTGGTGTGAGTACGTCTACATGCACACCCAAAATACGTTCTAGCTCTATCTGTAAGCCACCCAGGTCAAATAAGGTAGTGCCAGGCAGGGGGTCTACCAAAATATCTAGATCGCTTTGCTCAGTGTCTTGGCCGCTGAGTGCAGAGCCAAACACCCTTGGGTTAGCTGTGCGAAAACGCAGCGCCGCGTTACGCACGTCGGTGCGGTGTGAGCTAAGGGCGAGGGAGGGGCGCATAGTGCATGAACTTTAAACTATTTTGCTGCCAGTAGCGTAAAAACGCTGCATTTTCGAGCCACCATAAAAAAGCCACCCGAAGGTGGCTTTTGATGTGCAGTCTGTTGCAGACCGTATCAAGCTAGGTCATTAAGCAAGATCAAAGCGGTCTAGGTTCATTACTTTGGCCCATGCAGCTACAAAGTCGTGCACAAAGTTTTGCTGCGCATCGCTACTGGCGTACACCTCAGCTAAGGCGCGCAGCTGCGAGTTTGACCCAAACACCAAATCGTCTAACGTGCCTGTCCATTTGACGGCGTTGGTTGTGCGGTCACGGCCTTCTAGCACGCCGTCTGCAGTGGCAGACTTTTGCCACTGCGTGTTCATGTCCAGCAGGTGGGCAAAAAAGTCATTACTTAATGTTTCAGGCCGCTGGGTAAACACACCGTGCTTTGACTGGCCAAAGTTGGTACCTAGCACACGCATGCCGCCTATCAGCACCGTCATCTCAGGTGCTGTCAGCGTGAGCAAGTTGGCTTGGTCTATCAACAGCTCAGCAGCGTAGGGTGCATGGCCTGGGCGAATGTAGTTGCGAAAGCCGTCTGCGGTAGGCTCTAGCACGGCGAATGATTCAACGTCAGTCTGCGCCTGCGTAGCGTCGGTCCGGCCGGGTGTAAAAGGCACGTTGGTATCGACACCGGCTTTTTTAGCTGCGGCCTCCACAGCTGCGCAGCCGCCTAACACTATCAAGTCGGCCAATGATATTTTTTTGCCGCCCGATGCTGCACCGTCGAACTCTTTTTGCACCGCCTCTAGCTTGGCTAGCACTTTGGCCAGCTCTGCGGGTTGGTTCACTTCCCAGTCTTTTTGCGGCGCTAGGCGAATACGTGCGCCGTTGGCCCCACCGCGTTTGTCGCTGCCGCGATAGGTGGATGCTGATGCCCACGCCGTGGTGACCAGTTGCGATACAGATAAGCCGCTGGCCAACAACTTAGCTTTCAACGCTGCACTATCTTGCGCGTCGACCAGCTTGTGGTCAACCGCAGGCACAGGGTCTTGCCATATCAGCACCTCGGCAGGTACCAGCGCGCCCAGGTAGCGCGCACGTGGGCCCATGTCGCGGTGGGTCAGCTTAAACCACGCGCGTGCAAAAGCGTCGGCAAACTCAGCTGGGTTTTGCATAAAGCGGCGCGATATTTTCTCGTACGCAGGGTCCATGCGCATGGCCATGTCGGCGGTGGTCATCATGGGGGCGTGGCGCTTCGTTGCATCATGCGCGTCGGGCACGGTGCTGCCTGCGGCTTCGTCTTTAGGTGTCCATTGCTGCGCACCTGCGGGGCTTTTGGTTAGCTCCCACTCGTAGCCAAACAGGTTTTCAAAATAGCCGTTGTCCCACTGGGTTGGGTTTTTCGTCCACGCGCCTTCAATGCCACTGGTGATGGCGTGCATGCCTTTGCCAGTGCCAAAGGTGTTTTTCCAGCCCAAGCCTTGTTCTTCGATGCTAGCGCCCTCGGGCTCTGGGCCCACATATTTGCCGGGGTCGGCAGCGCCGTGGGCTTTGCCAAATGTGTGACCGCCTGCGGTCAGGGCCACGGTCTCGTAGTCGTTCATGGCCATACGTGCGAAGGTTTCGCGAATGTCGCGCGCCGAGCCCAGTGGGTCGGGCTTGCCGTTCGGGCCTTCGGGGTTCACGTAGATCAAGCCCATCTGCACAGCAGCCAGAGGGTTGTCCAGCTCGCGGTCACCACGGTAGCGCTCATCTGCAAGCATGGTGCGCTCTGGGCCCCAATAAATGTCTTCTTCAGGCTCCCAAATATCAGGGCGGCCACCGGCAAAGCCAAAGGTTTTAAAACCCATCGAATCCATCGCTACATTGCCTGTGAGCACCATCAGGTCAGCCCACGACAGCTTGCGGCCATACTTTTGCTTAATGGGCCACAGCAGGCGCCGCGCTTTGTCCAGGTTGCCGTTGTCTGGCCAGCTATTAAGTGGCGCAAACCGCTGCGAGCCCGAGCCCGCCCCGCCCCGGCCATCAGCAATACGGTAGGTGCCCGCAGCGTGCCACGCCATGCGCACAAAGAACGGCCCGTAGTGGCCATAGTCCGCCGGCCACCAGTCTTGCGAATCGGTCATCAAGACGGTGAGATCTTTAACTACTGCATGCAAGTCCAGGCTTTTGAATTCTTTTGTGTAGTTAAACTCCGCCCCCATAGGGTCGGACTTGGAAGTGTGCTGGTGCAGCACCTTCACATTCAGCTGGTTAGGCCACCAGTGGGCGTTGGGGGGTGCTGCAGTTACAGTCTGCGCGCGTGCGCCGCTAGCGAACGGGCATTTTGCTTCGGTAGTCATGGTTAATTCCTTCCAGTGTTGCGGGTTCTCCGCTTGCCGCATCCTTGGCGATTTGCCAGATGCCGTGGAAGAATATTAAAACTATCAATAAATAATAGCTAATTGGTTTTGACTATTGCTTGCATTGAGCACAATGCGTTACACAGAGCCGTTTGAGGCTATTGCAGAGTCTGTCTCGCCATATGTCAGATACAGATATTGGAGAAAAATAGAGCACTTTTCCGACGTGAATATTGAATAGTTAGCTATTATTTTAATAGTATCTGAAAAATTTGACTAGCCAGCATTAACCGCATCACCATTGGCATCAAGTCGTCCTAACTGCATAAGTGCGGGCCTATCGCAGAGGTTAATAATCCTCAGCACAGCACCAGACGGCATACACGGCAACAGCGCATGCAAGTTGTTGCAATAGATGGTTTTAACAGACACAATGCTTACAGAGGCATACTTTAAAAGCAGTTGGCAAGTTTTAAACAACGCATGGCTTACTCTCACACTATCGGTGCGCACGCGTACCATTTTGATGACTTACGCACGCTGATGGCACGGGCCTCGCCTGCGCGGTCGGGCGATCAGCTGGCCGGCGTGCAGGCGTCTACTGCGCAAGAGCGCGTTGCGGCGCAAATGGCACTGGCTGATGTGTCGCTCAGGCAGTTTTTAACTGAGGCTGTGGTGCCTTATGAGAGCGACGAAGTCACCCGCTTGATTATGGATACGCATGACGCAGCAGCGTTTGCACCTGTTGCCCACTTAACGGTAGGCGATTTTCGCAACTGGCTGTTGGGCGACGCTGCTACCACCGCATCACTGGCCAGTTTGGCGCCCGGTTTAACGCCTGAAATGGTGGCCGCTGTCAGTAAAGTGTGCCGCCTGCAAGACTTGGTGTTGATCGCCCGCAAATGCAGCGTAGTCACGCGCTTTCGCGGCACCATTGGCTTGGCCCAGCGGCTGTCGACCCGCCTGCAGCCCAACCACCCCACCGACGATGCTGCGGGCATAGCAGCCAGTATCTTGGACGGCTTGCTGCACGGCAGTGGCGATGCCGTGATTGGCATTAACCCCGCCACCGACAACGTAGCCCAAGTGGTGCGCATACTGCAGATGCTGGACGGCGTCATTTCTACCTACGACATTCCTACCCAG
>JAYSWJ010000151.1:0-4151 GCA_043718065.1 Polaromonas sp. | reverse complement strand
CATCACCTGAAAATTGGCGACAGCTTGCATGGCGAAAAACTGGGCGCGGTGCAACGCAACCTGCAAGACTTGGGCGCGCTGTTATTGCAAACCGAGTTCGACCGCCTCGCCTTGGCGGCTAAAAACATCAGCCAGGTGGCCGACCTCACCGATGTCGACATTGCAGAAGCGCATTTGTCTAAAAAGTTGGCCCACGAGGCCATGACGCAGGTAGCGCCAATTCACGCCGTGCTCGACTTTTGGCGCGCCCTGCGCTGGTTGGTGCCCGGCTGGCCGGTAGATAAAGTCAGCAAGCTGGCCAAAATACTCAAGGCTCCGAAAGATAACGCCAAAGACAGCGCCAAAGATGCCGCCAACCCACTGCTAGACGGCTTGGTCAAGCTGCTAGACCCCAGCCACAACTTGGTCACCGTGCTCAGCGAAGGCGTACTAGACGGTAAAGACGCCGCCAGCGCAGCCGCCAACGAACTGATCCAACGCGCCCGCGCGCTGGCCGCACGCGAAACATTTTTCCACTGGTGGACCAGCTTTCCCACCGTGTTTGACAGCCAAGGCCAAGGCGGCTTTGATGCCATCATTGGCAACCCGCCGTGGGACCGCATCAAACTGCAAGAGGTAGAGTGGTTTGCCGAGCGCGATACCGCCATTGCCGCCCAAAGCCGCGCCGCAGACCGCAAACGAATGGTCGCCGAGCTGCAAAAAAACAAAGCCCCGTTGTACGACAGCTACCTCGAAGCCACCGAGCGCGCCGAGGCCGCCGCCCGTGTGCTAGGCAACGGCAAGCTGGGCAGTGGCGACTACCCGCTGCTAGGCGGTGGCGACGTGAACTTGTACAGCCTGTTTGTAGAGCGCTGTCAAAATCTTTCAGCACCCAACGGTATCGTGGCGCTGCTCACGCCCAGTGGCATAGCAGCCGACAAAGGTGCAGCAGAGTTCTTTCGCGGCCTCAGCAGCACTGGGCGGCTGGGCGCGTTGTTTGACTTTGAAAACCGCAAAGTGTTTTTCCCTGACGTTGATTCACGGTTTAAGTTTTGCACGCTGGTATTTGGCGGCCTAGAGCGCCAGTTCAAGCAAACCCGCTGCGCGTTTTATCTGCACCAGTTGGCCGAGCTGGACGATGCCAAGCGTATCCTCACACTCACCGCCGAAGACTTCTCTCGCGTCAACCCCAACACCGGCGCAGCGCCCATTTTTCGCAGCCAGCGCGATGCCGACATTACGCTCAAGCTGTATGCACAGCACCCAGTGCTGGTCAAGCACGGCGAGGTGAATAAATCGACAGGGCAGCAACCCGATGTGAAAGTGTGGCCTGTGAAATATGCACGCATGTTTGACATGACAAATGACTCGCATCTTTTTTTAAAAGCTGCTGAGTTAACCAAACAAGGCTTTAAACCCTCCGCGTTGAACCGCTGGGTTAACGCGGCGGGCGCACAAGCCGTGCCACTGTACGAAGGCAAGATGGTGCAAATGTATGACCACAGGGCTGCGGATGTGGTGGTGAATGCTGCCAACCTTAAACGCGCCGCGCAGCAAGAAGCGATTGAGGATGTGCAAAAAATGGAACCTGCACGTTACCCTGCACCGCAGTACTGGGTGCAGTCTGACGAAGTCGATAAAACCTGGCAAGGCGACTGGTGCATTGCCTACAAATCAGTCACGGCACCGAGCAATATGCGAACCATGATCGACGCTATAGTGCCCAAATGCGGCGTGGGCAACAGCATGGCGATGCTGGTGCCAGAGGCGGGGCACGAGGCTGGCTACGCGCAATGGGCTGCGCTACTGATGGCAAATCTGAGCTGCATGGCCTTTGATTTTGCACTGCGACAAAAAGTGCAAGGTCAAAACCTTAACTGGTTCATCATCGAGCAATCTGTGGTCATCGCCCCCGACCGCTTCGAGCAATCCAACGGCGGCATAAAAATAGCCGACTTCATCCGCCAGCACGTATTGGCCCTCACCTACACCGCCCACGACATGGCCCCGTTTGCGCGCGACATGGGCTATGTGCACAGCAGCGGCCCGCACAAGGGCGAAGTCAAACCGCCCCTCGTGTGGAACGACGAAGACCGCCGCACCCGCCTGGCCGCACTAGACGCCCTGTTCTTTTACCTCTACGGCCTAGGCTACGATGACGCAGCCTACATCTTGGACACCTTCCCCATCGTGCGCGACCAAGACACCAAAGCCTTTGGCCGCTACCGCACGAAAGAGGACGTGCTGGCAAACTTGGCGCTGTTGACAAGTGGCAAAATGCCCATGTAGATACATCCAATGATCCCCGACTTCAACCACTCTCATGTTTTGCCGCCATTTTTGGGGCAAAGCCATTCGTCAGCTAGTGCGTCGCCGTATGAAGTGGCAGCAACGGAGTTGGTGGCTCGGTTTGCAACTTCGCCTGAGCGTATTGCGTTGCTGAGCGGGTTATTTGCTTACCGCGCTGAGTTGAATGCGCTGGGATTTACGGCTGGATTCCAATGGTTAGACGGGAGCTTTGTTGAAAACGTTGAGATGTTTCGTAGCCAAGCGCCCCAAGACATTGACGTTGTTACTTTTGCGTATCCTCCAGCGGGTAAAACAGCTGAGGAAATTTCTGCCATGATGCGACAGAACCCTCAATTGTTTAGCAGGCAGCAGTGCCGCGATCAGTTTGGATGCGACACCTTTTTGGTGCGTTTAAATGTACCTGCGCAACGTTTGGTACGTGAAACGACCTTTTGGCATGGCTTTTTCTCGCATCGGCGCGGAGATCAAGTTTGGAAAGGGTTACTGCAACTCCCATTGTCATCTGACGATGATGGGGCCAAAATGCAGTTGGACAACTTGAAACTAGGAGATAGCAGTGTTACCCCAACTTGAACGCCAGTATTTGCAGGCTAATCTTTCGCAAGTGCAGGCGTTGTTGGCAGACTGCACTCCAGACGAAGATCCTATTGGCCATCACCAGTATTCACAGCTGGTGGACGAATTGAAGATCAAGTTGACAGGCATATCAGATGTGGTTGCAAAAGCGCCCGCTGGGGTGGCCTTATTCTTCGGTGGTCGCCCGGTAATTGGTTCCCATGGGATTCAGGCCGAGTTCGGCAGCAAAATACTAGACCGGTTTCAAAAAATTGTGAGTCAACGTTATGCATCTACCGAAACAGGCCCGCTAGCAACTAAAGGACGGCTGCCTTTTAAAGACAACACGCATCTATTGATTACAGATGTAGTGCGTGGGTCGTTTGGTTTTGTTTTGCAAGCAGCGCAGGATGATGCGTCTGATGAGACTGACACGTCATTGAAAGCCGTAGTCGATAACGTGGCCAGTACTATTTCGCGTGTAGCTGCGCAAGACGATATGTTGTTTGACGAGGCAGTCTCAGAGATTGACGAGCGCCAGAAAAATAGCCTCTCAGAGTTTTTTAAGCTGCTCGATACTGAGGGTGCAACCATGCGCATCGTAGAAGGCGAGCGTGATTTTGAGTTGGATCAAGCTTCGGTGCAGCGAGCGCGAGGCCGTGTAGAAGGCCTGCAGATTTCTGAAAAAAACCAAGAATTAACTGGGCTGATCGTTGGCTGGTCAGATGTATCGGCTAAGTTTGAGTTGAAACTCCACGGCTCGCTAGACATTGTTCAAGGCACAGTTAGTCGTGCGGAACTAGAAAGGGTAGAAGCTGAAGGATTAGAAACCTACCACAAGCACCTGCGCGCTAGCGTCAAAGTGCGTGAAGTGAAGGCAAAAAATCGCGCCCCTAAGCTTTCATACACTTTAATGAGCTTAGAAGTAATCAGCGTACCGCCTGGATGGCAACAAGCGCCATCACAGAGCGTAATTCAGTAGTCTAGGCTTTCTATGCAGCGGCCTTCACCTTCAACCGCCAAGCATGCAACAGTGGCTCAGTGTAGCCACTGGGCTGCTGCATACCTTTAAACACCAAATCAGTAGCCGCTTTGTAGGCAGAAGAAGTAGCAAAGTTACCCGCCATATTTTTGTACAGTTTGTCGCCTGCGTTCTGCTGGTCCACCACGCCGGCCATGCGTTGGAAAGTTTCTTCTACTTGCTTGCGGCTGACCACGCCGTGGTGCAGCCAGTTGGCAATATGTTGGCTGCTGATGCGCAGGGTGGCGCGGTCTTCCATGAGGGCTACGTTGTGGATGTCGGGCAC
>JAYSWJ010000016.1:0-15786 GCA_043718065.1 Polaromonas sp. | reverse complement strand
TCGAGAGCAAGTGTTTCAGCCTGAACTTTTGCCGCCGCTGCCGCTGAGCAAATGGACGCGGCGGGGAAAATCAATAGTTTCTTAAACTAGCAGTATTGGGTCAGGTCTTTCATTGCAATATCATTCGCCCCTATATTTCGTTAAAGCGCTCCCCGGCGCGCAGGAATCACAACTTCCATTCCTTGCCCAGCATAGGTCTGTCACGCACAGGCCAGGCAGGGCACAGCATTTGTACTACTTCCATCAGGCTCAGCCACTCTGCAAAGGGGTCTACGTTGCCCAGAGGCGGGCGGAAAGGCACACCTGCTTCGCGTACCAGCACTGCACCAGAATCCGTTGCATCTGCGCGAGCGCTCGGAGCAGTTGGGTTTTTAGTCACCGTACTTCGTGACGAGTTAAGTGACGATTTAAGCGAGGAGTTCATTGAGCAGTTCCAGTTGATTGAACAGCGAGAAATATTCACGCAATTGAACTATGTCTAGGGCTACGCGGTGTATTTGCACAAGCGCACGAATGTCATCCAGGTCGCGAGTTCGCGTTGCATCGTTCACGTAGCCTTGCAACTTGAAGCCAATCAGCCCTTCAACGCTGACGACACGCAGGCGACCCATCGGGGTGTCGCGCTCTGATGCTTGGCTTAGCAGGCGGCGCGCAAGGGGACGATGCGCGTAAAGTAAATCCAACCCTTCCGTACCGCGCACATAGTTGGCGGCATCTTCGCTGCGGTACAGACACTCGTAGCCCAATTTGAGCAGTGCGTCATGCACCTTATCCGCAGCTTCTGCTTCCAATAGAAAATCCACATCCTTGGTGGCGCGTACTACGCTGTGCGCAACCACTGCCAAGCCGCCGATCAAAGCCGGCTTCGTGCCGGTGCGCGCGAACATGGAAAGCGCTTCGCGGATTTGTTCAACGAGATTGGGCATGGTTACAAAAATTCAATGGCATGTTTTGTCATCATAAGGTCTAAGAACGCTGGCCAGGTGTTTCTGAGGTTGTCCCCAATTAACCTGGCGGTAAGTGAAACTTTGTATAGAACAAGGGTAATCACTGGCCTAGGTGGAGGAAGAAAGGATTTTTGCCTTGTATTGTGGAGTAATATGCATTATATTGCATGTAAATTTAAAGCTATCCGGCAATATAGTACACATTAATTCGTTGAAAATTTTATCTAAAAAGCGACCTAACCCGTTACCGCAGCTCATTTTGATGAAGGCAATTTAAATAGTCATTACTGTCCGTGCCGCCCGTTTCGATTTCCACAGCGCCTACTGTCTGGTCAACAGCAAAGCGTCCCACTTGACCAGTCCATCCGGACAATCAACATTAAAACTATGAGGAGCAAACTATGACATCTTGGACAAAAACCTTGCTAGCCACCAGCACGCTGGCGCTTACCACTTTCGCTGCTGCGCAAAGCTTTCCTACCAAACCGCTGACGATGATCGTTGCCTTCCCGCCAGGCGGTGGGTCGGATGTGCTGGGGCGCATGGTAGGCAAGGGCATGCAAGAGTCATTGGGCCAGACGGTCGTTGTTGAAAACGTGGTGGGCGTGGGCGGCTCGCTAGGTGTGCTGAAGGCAGCTAACGCTGCCCCAGATGGCTACACCATTTTGGCGGGATCGCCGCTAGAGCTGATTTACACGCCGCTGGGCATTGCCGCAGCAAAAAATAAACCTGAGGACATGCGCATGGCCGCGCTGGTGGGCCACACACCCATAGCCATCGTCGTTAGAAAAGATTTACCCGTTAGCACACTAGAAGAGTTTGTGGCGCTGGCTAAAAAATCGGACAAGCCCTTGAGCTTTGGCTCTACCGGTGTCGGCTCGCTCTACCACTTGATGGCAGAAAAGGCTTTGCAAAACGCGGGCGCTAAAGGCCTGCATGCACCGTATAACGGCTTGGCACCATACCTTAAAGACCTGATGGGCGGTGTGATCGACTTTGCTGTGGTGCCACTAGTAGGCCCGGTGCTAGGTGCAATAGAAGGCGGCCAAATCAAGGCCTTGGCTGTGGCATCGCCCCAGTCAATAGCTCGCCTACCTAAGCTGCCACCTGCGCGGGCTACCAAAGGTTTTGAAGACTACCAGTTCAGCATCTGGCTAGGTGTACAGAGCAGTGCTAAAACGCCAGAGGCCCAGTTAGGTGCGATTCACAAGGCAGCCTACGCCGCCTTGGCCAACCCTGAACTGCGCAAGACGATAGAGACCGCTGGGACCGTAATAGCTGAGCCCATGAGTTTGCAACAGCTAGACAGCTTCTAGAAAAAAGAAGCCGCCACTGGTGCCGCCATCGCCAAGTCTATCAATCTGCAAGCGCAGTAGGCTGGTGATGGTACTGACAACCTGAGCCTCTGAATTAGCGCTCGGGTTGTCTTTTTAGCCACGCTACATAGTTTATACAACTTGTTGTTTTCTGACGCACAACACGTGATCTTTGCACACTGAAAATACCCCTCACAGTCAATTTTTGAGATGTAAATCACTGCGACACAGTTACAGTAGTGCCTTAAAACTTAAACTCTATCAATGTGCCGTCAGTATTTTTTACATTTTTAATGCCTCTACGCTTGTCGTATCGCGCCAAATGGTGGTGGTTGTGCATACTGTTAGCCCAGCCAGTTTGGGCGCAGGCGGTTAACACGCAAGCGGTTGACCTGAGCCAAGCAAAAAGTCCTTTTCTGGCAGATGCGCGGGGTACCAGCCAATGGTCCTTGCAAGCGCTACAGGGTTTAGATGCCAAATCTACACCAGTGCAGGCCTTAGCTTCGGGTGACTATCAGACCTTCCAGCCAAACGGAATTTATGCGCTGAATGATAAAAATGCCCTGTGGCTTAAATTCAGGGTTAAGTCAGACCCGCTGTCGCAGCGTCGCTGGACGGTGATGATTGCTAAGACGTTTTTAGACCAGGTTGAGCTGCACTACCAAGATGCACAAGGCCGATGGCAAATGCAGCAAGCTGGCGACAATATGGCGCATGAAAGCTGGTCGCAGCGCACGCTGGCACCGCAGTTTAAGCTGCCAGCGCTACCTGCCGGCGAGCATGATCTGCTGGTCAAAGTGGTGTCCAACTTACCACAGCAAATCCCTATCGTGCTCGTTGAAGACGGCGCGGCCGCAGTATCTACCCATGATGATTTTTTGCTTTCGGGCGTGGTCATCGGTTTGTTGGGCGTCATTTTGTTGCTCGCCTTGCACTTGGCTATTAGTTACCGCGATTGGGTCTATGCATGGTATGCGGCGTATGTTTTTCTCAGCTTGATGTCGATTACGGCGTATTTGGGTGTAGCCAGTTATTTGTTTTGGCCGCAAGCAGGGCGCTGGCCTGAATATTCGATATTTTTCACGGTAATGGCATCCATCACGGCGCAGTTATGGTTTTGCCAAGCGATGTTCTTGCGTGATACGGAGGCGTCGCTACTCAAACGCGCGGCGCAAGCCGCTGCGTTGATCTCTACCGTATTGCTACTGGTGCCGCTGATTTTTTCTTCCGTCATGGTCAGGCAGTTGATCTTTGGTATGGGCATGCTGATGTGCTTTAGCTTGATTGGACTGATTGTGCTGCAGGCCTTGATGCGAAAGATGAATGCCGCTTATTTTTGGGTGGTGGCCTACGTACCCTTGCTAGTGGTTGTGGTGATCACCTTGCTGGACAATTTGAGCTTGATCAGCCCATTGGGTTTGCCTTATTCATTACCAGCCTACACGCTGGCTTTTGAGGCGATTGTGCTGTTGTTCAGCTTGCACCTGCATGCTAAAAATCGCCACGCTGTGCAAGAACGCGAACGTGCCTTAGTAGTCGTAGATCCTTTGACGGGCTTTTTCAATGCGCGCGCATTTAGCCAACGTTTAGCGCTGATGTGGAGCGGTGTGATCGGGTCTAGCCAAGACGTGGCTATTGCGATGGTGCACGTACACCACAACAGCGACAGTACTGATTCAGCATCGGCGCTGCGCTTGGAACGAAAATTACTGCGCAGTGTGCGACTGCTGAACACCATTACGCGCGATGTTGATGTGATAGGCCGAATAGGCGGCAACATATTGGCCGTAGCTATGCCAGGCATTCCTATGGGCGACGACCTTAATAATCGCTTCGCCCGTTTGATTGCCTTAGGCATGATGGTTGACCCCTATGACACGCAACCCACTGAGCTGCGCTTTCGCGTGGCGGTAGGTACGCGTGCTACATGGGGTGATGACCTGAAATCTTTAGACTCTAATTTGCGCTCCGCCATTGCGCAAAGCGGTGGCTGGTCGCGCAAACCTATCCGGTACGTCACGCCATCTAGTATTTTTATGCCCACTACGGTGACGGTACGCCAGCCTGCAGTGTCGGACAGCGGCAGGGTATTTACAGGCTCTCTAGACGATATATCTAGTTCAGGCCGGCTAGGCGATCCTGCGGCTTTGGATGCTAGCCAGCGCAGCTCGGGTGGGCGAAGCTCCAGCGGCAATAGCAGCGCACCGCCAGTGCCATCGTCACCAGCGTAGAGCAGGCGATAGTGCAATTGCAGCACAGTTAGCAGTCGCTTTGTATGTTGCAGGGCCTAAATTAATAAATAAATAGGCCAGTAACCCAAGTAAAACCTGCTCAAACAGCTATTAAATTTATAGTAATCTGTGGAATGCTATAGCTACCTAGCACGTGCTAATCGCCCCGCACCACACCTTCACGGCGTGGGTCGGCGCCACCAAACAAGCCTGATGGTGTGCGCTCAATCGCTTGCAGCCCACTGGTCATGGCCAGTTCGCGTACCTCGTGTCCGCGTGCTTTGAGGGCATCTACTGTGGCGGGTGCAAAGCGTTTTTCCTCCAGCTGGGTGGGTGTGCCGGTTGCGGCAAAGTTGGGCAAATTAATGGCTTGCTGCGTGTTCAGGCCCCAGTTCAGCACGCCGTACAAAGTTTTGGCAGTGTAGTGAATGATCAGCGCGCCGCCGGGGCTGCCACCGCTCATCACCACTTGGCCGGTGGCTTTGTCAAATACCAGCGTTGGGCTCATCGAGCTGCGTGGGCGTTTGCCCGGTTGCACACGGTTGGCGGTGGGGTTGCCAGCGGCGTCGTTGGGTGCGTAGTTAAAGTCGGTTAACTCGTTATTCAGCAAAAAGCCACCAGCGCCAACGCCGCTGGGGTTAACCATCTGCCGCGCGCCAAAGGCGTCTTCGATAGTGGTGGTCATGCTCAATGAATTGCCGTAACCGTCGATGATGCTGATGTGGCTGGTGCCATATTCGGGCTGCTCAGCGGGCATGCCAAAGGCGATTTTTGCGCCGCTGGGGCTGCCGGGCTGACCGGTTGTCATGCTTTGATCGCCTATCAGTTTTGCGCGCTCGGCCAGGTACGCAGGTGCTAGCATGCTGGCCCAGTTGCCACCTAATTGACCATCTGGGGCCGGTACAAAGTCTGGGTCGCCCACATACTGTGCGCGGTCGGCAAAGGCTAAGCGCGAGGCTTCTGTGTACAGGTGCAGCCACTGTGCGGCGGGCACTACGCCTTTGCCGTCAGGCGAAGCTTCGGGTGCCAAGGTGGCCGCGTCCGTGTTGTTTAAGATGCCCAAAATTTGCCCCACAGCAATCGCACCTGAGCTGGGTGGTGGAAAGCCGCACAGGCGATAGTCTTTGCCTTTGGCGCTGTAGTCTGTACACAGAGCCTCGCGCTTTTTAGGCTGATAGGTTGCCATGTCGGCCATAGTCAATTTGCCGGGGTTATCGGGGTGTTTTTGCACTTTGTCAACGATGGCTTGGGCTATAGGGCCTTCGTGCATTGCTTTGCTGCCTCGGGCGGCGATGCTTTTTAGCACGTCCGCAAATGGCTGGTTACGCAGGTTGACGCCCACATCGCGAGCGTCGCCGTCTGATTTAAAAAAGTAGGCTCTTGCTGTGGGGTCTTTTTTCAAATGCGCGTCGGCTTTGACCAAGGTATTCAGGCGTGGGCTGATGTTAAAGCCACCCTCGGCCAGCGCTATCGCTGGTTCAAAAAGCTTGGCCCACTGCAGCTTGCCATGCTGCTTGTGCGCAACTTCCAGCATGCGCACTGTACCGGGTACGCCTACGCTGCGGCCACCCACCACACCTTCGTAGAACGACAATGGCTTGCCGTCTTTCATAAACAAATTCTCGTCCACGCCGGCAGGCGCTGTCTCACGGCCATCAAATGCTTCGATAGCCTTGCCGTCGTGGTGCAGCAAAAATGCGCCACCTCCAATACCGCTACTTTGCGGCTCTACCAAGCTAAGCACCATTTGCACGGCGATGGCGGCATCTACTGCACTGCCACCGGCTTTTAAAATTTGGTAGCCCGCATCGGTGGCTAATGGGTTAGCGGCGGCTACAGCAAACTTCTTAGTCGCCCAGCCAGGTTTGTCGGTGATGCCTGATGCGCCTTCGGGCTGCTGATACGGCGTGTAGCTAAAGCTGCTAGGCGCTTGGGTGCTGGTAGCACAGGCTGCCAAGAGGGCCGCGACGGCAAGTGTGATTAAAAAGTGGCGAGCCGAGCCGGTATGAGGGGCAGGACGGTCAGCCTGTGTATGCAAGCGGGTGCGCAGTTGGGCTGCAAACTGGGTAGGGTGCGACATGGACAGTCCTTTAAGCAACACTAATGTGTGTATGGCAGTCTAGCGCGCTAGCAGCCGATGCGCTAGGGTTGCAAGCGCCTGTTGCGTTGCTGCATGTGTCTGGCGCGTTTCTGTATGTAGGACAATCGGACAGTCAGCCCAACTCGCGCTTACGTTTACACGCAGGCGAGATTTTCTTCGTTTTTGCGGCGCACTGCGTCGCTGACTGGCAGCTGCTCGCGCCGTACGATGTGACCACCTTCTATCCACAGTAACTGGCCCGCATCTAGCTGCTGCCAATCCTCGTTGCGTGTTAACGGCTGGGTGGCGATGATGCACAAACGGTCGTTGGACGCATTGGTTTGCGCAAAATCCATGCTCAGGTCAGAGTCTATCAATTGCGCGTTAGAAAAAGGCCATTGGCGTACCAGATACCACAGCCGTGTGGAGCAGTGGGCAAACATGGCTTGGCCGTTAGAGAGTAAAAAATTAAACACACCATGTTCGGCTGTGCGCTGGGTCACCTCGCGCAGCGCATCAAATACTTTATCGAGCGAGCAGGGCTGCACGCTGGTGGCACCGTCTTTGCACAAGGGCGGGTTAACAGCGCGCAGGGTTTGCATAATCTCGCAAAACGCCAGTTCGCTGTCAGTATTGCCTACAGGCAGGTAGTCGCCGCTTAATGGGGGGTGGTAGCCTCTTAAGTCGCCGTTGTGGGCAAATAGCCAGTGGCGGCCCCACAGCTCGCGGGTGAACGGGTGGCAGTTTTCTAGGCGCATAGCGTCGCCTTGGGTAGCTTTGCGGATGTGCGCTACAACGTTGCGCGACTTGATAGGGTAGTTCTTAAGCAGGTCGGCCACAGGCGAAGCGGCAGCAGCTTGGTTGTCCATAAACAAGCGGCAAGCTTTGTCTTCAAAAAACCCGACACCAAATCCGTCACCGTGGTGGTCGGTTAAACCGCCACGCGCGGCAAAGCCGGTGAACGAGAACCGCAGATCTGCCGGATTGGCAGAATTCATACCTAGTAATTGGCACATAGCATGATTGTAGATTCAATGCGCTACACATTTTGTAGTAACTTACTAAAAATATGGGAATTGACTCTAAAATCTCACACTAATGTCGTCAAGTTTTGATCTAGCTTGTATGGGGCAACAGTAAGTATCTGGCTGCTGTAAATCAATGCCCTAAAATTTTAGATAAGAAGTCTTTGCTGCGGTCGGTCTTGGGGTGGTTGAAGAATTCTTCGGGGTTGTTTTGCTCGACGATTTGGCCTTGGTCCATAAAAATCACGCGGTCGGCTACAGCTTTGGCAAAGCCCATTTCGTGCGTTACGCACAGCATCGTCATACCGCCATCGGCCAGGCTGATCATCACGTCCAGCACTTCTTTGATCATCTCTGGGTCTAGCGCCGAGGTAGGCTCGTCAAACAACATAATTTTGGGCGTCAAGCAAAGCGCACGGGCTATGGCTACGCGCTGCTGCTGGCCGCCTGACAGCTGCAACGGGTATTTCTGTGCTTGCTCAGCAATGCGCACCCGCTCAAGCTGGTGCATGGCGCGTTCTACAGCCTCTTTTTTGGGCATACCCGCTACCCAGGTGGGCGACAGGGTAAGATTTTCTAGCACGGTAAGGTGTGGGAACAAGTTGAACTGCTGGAACACCATGCCCACTTGGCGGCGCACTGCGTCTATGGCTTTAATGTCATCGCCCAGCACGTGGCCTGCCACGGTAAGCTTGCCTTCTTGGTAGTCTTCTAGTGCGTTGATGCAGCGAATCAGCGTGGACTTGCCCGAGCCAGAAGGCCCGCAAATCACCAAGCGCTCGCCTTGCTTGATCGTCAGGTCAATGTCGCGCAGTACATGAAAGTTATTGCCGTACCATTTGTTAACTTTGTCAAAGGTGATGATAGGTTCTGTCATTTTTATAGTCCTCAATTTTTAACGGGCTAGAGCATGCGGGCGGTAGATTTAGCGGGCAACGGGGTTAGCGGGCAATAGCTTTAGCGCGCTTTACCCACCGCCACACGCTTTTCAATCCACAAGCTGTAGCGCGACATCGCAAAGCAGCAGCTAAAGTAAATTGCCGCGATAAACAAATACGCCTCAATTTTGAAAGGCCGCCAGTCCGGGTCTGACCCCACGGCCAAGCTGAGTGCGCCAGTCAACTCAAACAGCGACACGATGGTGACCAGCGAGGTGTCTTTGAATAGTGAAATAAAGTTGTTCATGATGCTGGGCACCACAGTGCCCAAGGCTTGCGGCAGCACAATTTTTATTTGCGTTTGCCAGTAGCCAAGGCCCAAGCTAGCTGCAGCCTCGGTTTGTCCTTTGGGTAGCGACTGCAAGCCACCGCGAATAATCTCAGCCATGTACGCAGCAGCAAACAAAGTAATGCCAATGATCACGCGTATCAGCACATCGGGTGATTTGCCAATCGGCATAAACAGCGGCAGCATAAATGACGCCATAAACAGCACCGAGATCAGCGGCACGCCGCGAATCAATTCCACATAAATTACACACAAGCTTTTGATGGCGGGCATATTAGATTTACGGCCCAGCGCCACAGCCACTGCAATGGGGAAGGCCAGCGTCATCGAAATAACGGTGAGCATAATTGTCAGTGGCAAGCCGCCCCATTGGTCGGTGGGCACCTTGGTCAGGCCCAACACGCCGCCACTCATCAATGTAAAAAACGCGGCCAGCACAGCTACCCATAACAATGGCAGCCATTTTTTCCAAAACTTGGGGCTGCAGCTGGCCACTATCAAACCCACTAGCAGTACGGTCGCCAAAGCGGGCCGCCAATGCTCCTCGCGCGGGTAGCGGCCCATCACAATCAAGCGTGCTTTTTCGTTCACTACGCCCCAGCACGCGCCTATGCCGCGGTTGGCTTGGCACAGATCAGCATTGGCAGCGGTAACAGCGTTAATAATGCCCCAGTCCACGGCACCCCATACGGCCCACAATGCAATGCCGATAATGGCAATAGACAGCAGCGCGTTGGGCACGCTGGCCAACAAATTCTTCTTTACCCACGGTAGCAGGCCATCAGTTTTGACCGGGGCAGTGCGCGCAGGCAGCGATACAAAAACGTCAGTCATGTCGGCTTACCTTTCTTTGATAGCCGCTCGGGCGTTAAACCAGTTCATGAACCCTGATGTCACCAGCGAGGTAGTGAGGTAAATCAGCATGATGATGGCAATACATTCCACCGCGCGGCCGGTTTGGTTGAGCGAGGTGTTGGCAATGGACACCACATCGGGGTATCCCACGGCCACAGCGAGCGAAGAATTTTTGGTTAAGTTTAAAAACTGGTTAGTCATGGGCGGAATAATTACGCGCAATGCCTGGGGTAGCACCACCAAGCGCATAGAGTGCGCGCGCGACAAGCCCAGCGATGCACTGGCCTCGTGCTGGCCTAGCGACACTGATGCAATGCCGCCGCGCACTACCTCGGCCACAAAAGCGCTGGTGTACAGCACCAGCCCAATCGTGACAGCTAAATATTCAGGTGATAACGCACCGCCGCCTTCTACTTGGGTTTCGGTCAGCTTGGGCAAATTCCACTCGGCGGGCGCGCCGCCCATCAGCCAGCCCGCTACCGCTCCCAATACTACCAACGCTATGGACACCCACAACACAGGACGCAATTGCCCTGTTTGTTCAAAATTAGCACGTGCTTTGCGGGCGTACAGGTAGGCTAGCATGCCACCTACTGCTGCACCCACGACGGCCAGCGTTTGCCCTAGCTGCCACACCGGGCTAGGGTATGAAATACCGTTTTTGCTTAAGAAAAATAAGCCCTTGAACTGCAAAGCGTCTTCTACCTGCGGCAAGTATTCTGTAAACAGCAAATACCACATCAGCAACTGCAGCAACACAGGAATGTTGCGAAACATCTCAACATAGCCGTAGCAAATACCGCGCACCAGCGCATTACGTGAGAACCGGCCTACGCCTAGCAGTGTGCCCAAAATAGTAGTGAGAAAAATGCCGATTAAGGCCACGCGCAGCGTGTTAACCAAACCCGCTAAAAAGGCGCGCCAGTAGGGGTTGTTCGAGTCAAAGCCAATCCACTCTTCGCCAATGTCAAAACCTGCCGGTTGCAGCAAAAAATCAAAGCCGCTTTGAATACCGCGCGCTTTCATATTGCCCAGCGTATTGCTAATTAGCAGCCATATAAGAAAACCTATGGTGGCCAATGCGACCACTTGGTACACGACACCGCGGGCTTGTTTGCTGCGCCACGAAAACGCACTGCGCTTGGGCGGCGGCATGCCGCGCGCGTCGATCATGTGGTGCTGGCCAGGTGAAGGGGTATCAGACATAGGCACTACCTAATAACAATGAACATTACAAGCTAAAAATACACACTACAACTGAAAACGGGTCGCACCGTGTGCATTACTGCTGGGTGCGGCCCGTCAAGATTTTTGCGCAAGGCAGATGTTGTAGCCAACTTGCACGCCAATCAAATTACCTATTAACGTACTGGCGGTGCGTACATTAAGCCGCCTTTGTTCCACAGGTTATTGCTGCCGCGCGGCAAGGCTAGGGCAGTGTTAGGACCTACGTTACGCTCAAAAATCTCGCCGTAGTTACCTACTGCTTTCACAGCGCGCACCAGCCACTCTTTGTCCAAGCCCAGCAGTTTGCCGGTGTCTTCAGAGCTGCCAGTTAAGCGGCCCACTACGGGGTCTTTGCTGTCTTTGGCCATCTGGTCCACATTGGCTTGCGTCACGCCATATTCTTCAGCTTCCAGCAATCCAAAAACTACCCACTTGACGATGGCAAACCATTCGTCGTCACCACGGCGCACCATAGGGCCTAGGGGTTCTTTGGAGATCAGCTCTGGCAAGATCAAATGCTCTTTAGGGTCTTTGGCTTCTTTGTTGCGTACAGACGCTAGGCCCGATGCGTCGGTGGTGTAGGCTTGGCAGCGGCCTGAGAAGTAAGCTGCGTTCACAGCTTCTTGCTTTTCAAACACTACGGGCTTCATGTTCAGGCCGTTGGCTTTGCTAAAGTCGGTGAGGTTTTTCTCGGTAGTGGTGCCAGACTGCACGCACACAGTAGCGCCTTTGAGGGCTTTAGCGCTTTTGACTTTACCTTTGACGGGCACCATGAAGCCTTGGCCGTCGTAGTAAGTAACCGCTGTCATGTGCAAGCCCAGCGATGCGTCGCGGGTGAGCGAGAAGGTGGTGTTGCGGCTTAAAATGTCGACTTCGCCAGACTGTAGGGCAGTAAAGCGCTGCTGCGCGTTCAGTGGCACCCACTTGACTTTAGTAGCGTCGCCTAATACGGCTGCGGCAATGGCTTTGCAATGGTCTACGTCCATACCGGTCCAAGCGCCGTTGCTGTCGGCGACTGAGAAGCCAGCCAAACCTACGTTAACGCCGCAAACCACTTGGCCGCGGGCTTTGATGGCGTCGACAGTTTTGCCAGCGTATGCGGGCAGGGCAGTAATGGCCAAGGCCGCTGCAGCAGCAGACAGCAGACTGAGTTTTTTAATGTTTCTTAGCATGACGTTCTCCAAAAAGTGGATAAAGGGGTGGAAAAGGCGGGAAGGGGTGATAACGCAGTACAACCAAGATTGAAGATTACATAAAACGTACCAACTTGCCAATGTTAGCTTAGGCCTGCGCGGTTTGACGCCCAGCGCTAGGTTGAATCACTAGGAAAAACCCTCTGCACTAGTGCGATTAACAAGCTAACTGATATACGCTATAAATTGCATAGCTGCTTGAGCAGTATCTACGGCCTGAAATGCCTAAAAATCTTTAAAAATAATGCTAAAAATGGTTAAAAACCTCATGCTAAATCTGCATCTCAAAACTGCGTGGTGACCTTTAGAATTTGGGCAATGGAAACACTTGAAGCTACCGTTGAAAAAATTGAGCACGCCACCATCGCCGCTGTGTCACCCCAGCAAGTGCACACGCTGCCCGGTTGGCTGCTGCCGATGGATGATGGCACCGTAGGACGCGCTAAAAGCGCAGTGCCACTGTCGCACGATGCCGCTAATGCAGATGCGAGCCAAGTGCAAACAATCGAACAACTTTATTCGCAGCAAGGCCTGCGAGCGGCTTTTCGGCTGCCCGAGGTGCCCAGCTTTGATGCCATGCGCCATGCTTTGTTGGCCAAAGGCTATCGCCCTGAACAACCCACTTTGGTGCAGGTAGGCACTGTTGCCGCTATGCGCCAAGTTACGCAGCAAAGACCCGCACAAGTGGACGATGCGCCCGATGTGCACTGGGCGGCCGTATTCCTGGGTGAAAGCTTCGACCCGTTGGATGGCGCTAGCCGCGTGAAGACCTTGGCCAAAGCGCCCGGATCAGTGTTTGCCAGCGTGCGATCTTTGGCCGGCGGGCCTGCCTTGGCAGCGGGTGCTGGCGCTTTCAGCCATGGCTGGGGCAGTGTGCACGGCATGCGCACTGCGGCGGCGCAGCGCGGCCAAGGCTTGGCCGGGCGTGTGCTGGCAGGGCTGGCCATAGCAGCACAGCAACGCAGTGTCGATAAAGTTTTTTTGCAGGTAGAGCAGACCAACACCAGCGCGCAGGCGCTGTACCGTCGTGCAGGATTTGCGACAGCGTGGACCTATGTGTACTGGCGCTTGACGCCCAAAGCAGGCGCAGGCATTGATGGCTGCTAGCCTTCTTTGGCTGTGCGCTGCACGCCCGCGCTGCCCACCACGATGCGTGCATGCCGTGCAAAGCTAATGTAGGCGCTAGCCCAGTCCATCAGCACTACAAAGCGGTTGCGAAAGCCGATTAAAAAGTAGATATGGGCAAACAGCCAGAACAGCCACGCAAAATACCCGCTGAATTTAAAGTGCCCCAGCGGCGAAGCTAAATCTACCACCGCCGCATTGCGGCCAATGGTGGCCAAATTGCCATAGTCGCGGTAGCGAAACGCTTGGGTAGGCTTGCCGGCTAGTCGCAGCAAAATATTAGTGGCAGCCAAGCGGCCCATTTGTTTGGCCGCGGGCGATACACCGGGTACGGCTGTTTCTAAGCCTTTGTAGTGGCTTTTGGCCGAAGCCATATCGCCAATCACGCAAATGCTGCTAAAGCCCGGCACGCTAAGGTCGGGCTTTACTATGACGCGGCCTGCGCGGTCGGTGGCGCAGCCCGTGCTGGCAACCAATTGTTGGCCAAGTGGCGACGCGGCTACGCCCGCAGCCCAGACCACGGTTTTGCTGGGGATGGCTTGGTGTGTAGTGACGCCGTCTTCAGTGCCATCTATGCGCACGCCATTGGCATCAATCCCTGTGACTTTGCAGTTCAGCATCGTTTGCACACCCAGCTTGGTCAGTTGCCTTAAAGCCTTGTCGCTCAAATCGGCTGGCATCGCTTGCAGCACACGCGCCCCGCCTTCGGCCAGTAGCACACGCGCAGTAGCGGGGTTGATATTGCGAAACTCGCCCGGCAGCGTGTGCCGCGCTATCTCGGCCAGCGTGCCCGCCATCTCTACGCCCGTGGGGCCAGCACCTATAACTACAAAGGTGAGCAGCGCATCGCGCAGCGCAGCATCAGTCTCGCGCTCGGCCGCCTCAAAGGCGAACAAGATGCGTTTGCGCAGCTCCATCGCATCGCCCAGCGTTTTCAGGCCCGGTGCAAACGGCTCCCATGCATCGTTGCCAAAATAGCTGTGCGATGCACCCGCTGCGACGATCAGGTGGTCGTAGCGTAACGTGGTGGGTGCAGACTCGTCACCCTCTAGCGTCACACTCTGGGCCGCAGCGTCAATGGCTGTCACGTTACCCAGCAGCGTGGTGACATTGCGCTGCTTGCGAAATAAATTACGAATGGGTGCGGCAATGGCCGGGGCCGACAGCCCCGCAGTGGCCACTTGGTACAGCAGGGGCTGAAAAAGATGGTGGTTGCTGCGGTCTACCAACGTGATGCAAACATCTGCATCACGCAGTGCTTTGGCAGCCTCTAGGCCACCAAAGCCGCAACCGATGATGACGATGTGTTTTTTGTCTGTAATGCCCATGCCAACATTATGAAGCGAATGGTGTAAAAATACCTTGCTATGCACAGTATGCAAATTCGTATCACCTCATGAAGCTTTCCGTTCTAGACCGATCCATCTCTGCTGCGGGCAGCAGCCAAGCCAGCAGTATTCGCCAAACTTTGGCGCTGGCCCAGCACTGCGAGGCGCTGCGCTACCACCGCTTTTGGGTGAGCGAGCACCACAGCCACCCCAGCATAGTAGGCACCGCGCCCGAGATACTGATGGCCGCTATCGCTGCACGTACCCAGCGCATTCGTATCGGCAGCGCAGGCGTGATGTTGCCGCACTACGCCCCGCTCAAAGTAGCAGAGCAATTTAGAGTGCTCGACGCGCTAGCACTTGGTCGTATCGACCTAGGCGTAGGCCGCGCGCCCGGTAGCGACCAGCGCACATCTGCACTACTAAACGCTGACCGCCACCGAGCGCAAGATTTTCCCCAGCAGGTGCTAGAGCTGCAAGCTTGGGTACAAGAAGGTGCTGATTTGCCTGCGGGTAGCATCACCACTGGTATTCCAGTGGGCCACGGTGGGCATGGCGTGCATGCTTATCCGCAAGGCCCCACTGCGCCTGCGCTATGGATGCTGGGCAGTAGCGACTACGGCGCGCAGCTGGCTGCTCACCTAGGCTTGCCTTACGCGTTTGCGCACTTCATCAATGACGGGCAAGGCGCAGCCGAGGCGCTAGACATTTACCGTAGTAGCTTTAAACCCAGCGCCATCACGCCTCAGCCGCACGCCGCCCTGTGTGTGTGGGCACTGGCCGCCGACACCGAAGAAGAGGCTTGGCACTTGTTTAAAAGCCGCGAGCGCTGGAAGATGGATCGCCATCTAGGCCACATTGGCGCGCTGCTGCCGCCTGACGATGCCGACCGCAACTACAGCGATGCCGAACTAGTGCGGCTGAACGCATTACGCCAAGGTGCGCTGGTAGGTACCGGCGCGCAAGTGGCTGCCAAGCTGCGTGCGCTGGGCGATGCTCTGCAAGTGGATGAGATTGCGATTATTACTTGGACAAACGATGCCTCCGCGCAGCAGCGGTCTTATACGCTGTTAGCACAAGAATTTAATGACTTTTAGGCTTTATAGGCCGTAGATACTGCTCAAGCAGCTATTTATTTGAGCCATTTGCACAATTCCTCAAACATGCACAATTAGCGGCTTCAAAAGCACGAATTTAAGTAGATGAGGGGGTAGGCGCTGCCACAGTTAAGT
>JAYSWJ010000150.1:0-10433 GCA_043718065.1 Polaromonas sp. | reverse complement strand
CCGCTGACCTGCGCAATGCAGTGTATGGCCATGTGCTGCACCAGTCGCCCGAGTTTTTTGAAACCACACAAACCGGCGAGGTGCTGTCGCGCCTCACGGCCGATACGACGCTGGTGCAGTCGGTGGTGGGTTCGTCACTGAGCATGGGGCTGCGCAACGCGGTGATGGGCATGGGCGCGCTGGCCATGCTGGTGTGGACCAATCCGCTAGTGATGGGCCAAGTGCTGGGTGGGCTGCTGCTGATTGTGCTGCCGTCCATCTGGTTTGGCCGGCGCGTGCGCAAGCTGTCGCGGGCTAGCCAAGACCGCGTGGCCGACAGTAGCGCGATAGCTGCAGAGGTTTTAAACGCTATTCCTGTGGTGCAAAGCTACACAGCAGAGGCGCGTGAGTCCAAGCGGTTTGATGCATCAACTCAAAGCGCTTTTGTTGTGGCTATTCGGCGTAATAAAACACGTTCAGCTTTGGTGGCTTTTATCATCATCGCCACCAGCGCGGCGCTGCTATGGGGCCTGTACCAAGGCACGCAGGCGGTGATGCAGGGCAAGATTACGGCGGGACATTTGGGGCAAACCGTGGTGTATGTCATTATTCTGGCCAGTGCCTTTGCGGTGCTGGGCGAAGTGTATGGCGACCTGCTGCGCGCAGCGGGTGCGACAGAACGGCTGATGGAGCTACTGCATGCCCCCTCACGCATTATTTCTAAGCAAAATAAGGCTCTAACCCAAGTAAATCCTGCTCAAGCAGCTATTGAATTAAGAGCAATTAATTTTCATTACCCCTCGCGCCCTACCCAGCCTGCGCTGCAAGACTTTAGCCTGCGCGTGCTGCCGGGCGAGACGGTGGCGCTAGTGGGCGAAAGCGGCGCGGGTAAAACCACCGTGTTTCAGCTGCTGCAGCGTTTTTATGATGCGCAAACCGGCAGCATCGAGCTGCATGGCACGCCGCTGGCTGATTTGTCATTGCCTGCGCTGCGGGGCGCTATTGCCGTGGTGCCACAAGACGCGGTGATTTTTTCTAGCAGCGCGATGGAGAATATTCGCTACGGCAGGCCCGGTGCCAGCGATGCAGATGTGTTGGCTGCAGCCAAAGATGCCTTTGCCGATGAATTTTTAAGCCGCCTGCCTGAGGGCTACCATACCTTTTTAGGCGAGCGTGGCGTGCGCTTGTCGGGCGGGCAACGCCAGCGTATTGCCATTGCCCGCGCCATGCTAAAAAACGCGCCAATATTGTTGCTAGACGAAGCCACCAGCGCGCTGGACGCACAGAGCGAGCACATGGTGCAAGCCGCGCTAGAGCGCGCCATGCAAGGCCGAACTACCTTGGTGATAGCCCACCGATTGGCGACAGTGCAGCAAGCTGACCGCATCGTGGTGATGGAGCATGGCCGCATTGTCGAGGTAGGCAAACACGACGAGCTGGTGCAGCGCGGCGGTGTGTACGCCAAGCTGGCGGCGCTGCAGTTTGTCAGCTAACCATTTATGGATTTAATCGCTACCCTGCGCGCCGCACTAGGCGCACAACACGTGCTAACCGATGGCGACCTAAGCGCGTACGAGCAGGACTGGCGCAAGCGCGCGCAAGGCAAAGCATTGGCCGTGGTGCGGCCAGTCAACACGCAGCAAGTGGCTGCTGTGGTGCAGGCCTGTGCGCAGGCGCGCGCGGCGGGGCAGCACGTTAGCATCGTGCCGCAAGGCGGCAACACGGGGCTGGTAGTAGGCTCTACGCCCGACAATAGCGGCACGCAAATAGTGCTCAGCTTGCAGCGCATGGCGGCAGTACGCAGTATGGACGCTGCCAACATGACCATCACGGTAGACGCAGGCTGCATTTTGCAAAACCTGCAAACAGCGGCAGAGCAAGCAGGCTTTTTATTTCCGCTGAGCTTGGCAGCAGAAGGAAGCTGCACCATCGGCGGCAACCTGGCCACCAACGCGGGCGGTACGCAGGTGCTGCGCTACGGCAATACGCGCGACCTGTGCTTGGGGCTTGAGGTAGTGACAGCCCAGGGCCAGGTGTGGGACGGCTTGGCTGGCCTGCGCAAAGACAACACCGGCTACGACCTGCGCAACCTGCTGGTGGGCAGCGAGGGCACGCTAGGCATCATCACCGCCGCTACGCTGAAGCTGTATCCGCAGCCAGTAGCGCGCCTGACCGCATGGGCCGCAGTGCCGTCACTAAGCGCTGCAGTGCAGCTGCTAGGCTTGGCACAACAGCATTTGGCCAACGGGTTGACCGGGTTTGAAGTGATGGGGCAGTTTGCACTGTCGCTGGTGGCCAAGCACTTTGCCCAGCAGCGCGTGCCGCTGTGGACCACCGATGCATCCGCAGCACCCTACTACGTGCTGCTAGAAAACAGCGATTTTGAGAGCGAGGCGCATGCCCGCGCACAGTTTGAGCAAGTGATGGAACGCGCCTTGGAAGCTGGCACTATCAGCGATGCGGTGATTGCCGAAAACATTGCACAAGCCAAAGCGCTATGGCATGTGCGCGAGAGCATTCCGCTAGCGCAGGCGCAAGAGGGTCTTAACATCAAGCACGACATTTCTATCCCCGTGTCGCGCATTCCAGCGTTTGTAGCTACCACCGACGCGCTACTGCAGCAGCATCTGCCGGGTGTGCGCTTAGTCAACTTTGGCCACTTGGGCGATGGCAATTTGCACTACAACGTGCAGTGCCCCGCAGGGTCAAATGACAAACAGTTTTTAGCTACGCATGAGGACGCCATCAACACGCTGGTGTACGACAGCGTGTTGCAGCACGGCGGAAGCATCAGCGCCGAGCATGGGGTGGGCAGCTTAAAACGTGACACGTTGCCGCACTACAAATCTGCCGTGGCGCTGGACATGATGCGCGCGGTTAAAACTGCGCTAGACCCGCACAACTTGCTTAACCCAGCTTGCGTCATCCACCACTGACTGGTTGTTACACAGCGCGCCGGGCAGGCGCGTGTCTGGTAGCAGTCGTTTTTATTTAGACCACGTCGCCGAGCCAGCACCGAAAGCATCGCTTTCGTTCGTATGCTCAATACATTCGTTTTGGCATTGAAAGATTCTCCCGTGGCGCAATTATTATTGCTTGGCATTATTTACATCTCGTTCATTAGCATCGGCCTGCCCGATGCGGTGATGGGCACCGCATGGCCCGCAGTGCGGCAAACTTTTGGCCAGCCGTTAGAGGCGCTAAGCGCCATAGTGATTGCTTTCACTGTTAGCGGGGCACTGTCTAGCTTTTTTGGCGGGCCGGTGATTAAAAAATTGGGTACCGGGCTCGTCACCGCTATCAGTTACTTGCTGACCAGCTTGGCGCTGATAGGCTTTGCTGTCGCACCCAGCTTTGTGTGGCTAGTGGTGCTGGCCGTGCCCATGGGCTTGGGCTGCGGCGCAGTAGACGCGGCGCTAAACTACTTTGTAGCGCAGCACTACAGCGCCCGCCATATGAACTGGTTGCACGGATTTTGGGGCGTAGGCGTCACATTAGGGCCGCTGATTTTAGGCGCTGCCATGGCCAGCCCGGCAGGCTGGCCGCGTGGCGCACTAACGCTGGGGTTGATGCAGCTGGCCTTAGCCGTAGTGCTGGGATGTACGCTACGCCTGTGGCACCTAGCCCCCACCACCAGCGCCACCGAAAATACTGGCGACCTGCAGGCCAACGCAGCAGCCGGCCCACGCACAGGCAGCTTGGCACTGTGGCTTGCACCGTTGACATTTTTTATCTACGTGGCTGCTGAAGGCAGCGCAGGCCTGTGGTTGGCCAGTATTTTGGTGGGCAGCCGCCAGTTCACGCCCGCGCAGGCGGGGGTGTGGATGTCGGTGTATTTTGGTGCCATCACGGCGGGGCGGTTTGCGGTGGGATTGGTGGCTAACTATTGGGGCAACAGGCTGCTGGTGCGCCTGGGCATTGTGTTGTCGGCAGGGGCCGCGCTGCTGTTTGCAGTCAATGGCCCTACGTGGCTGTCATTACTGGCCGTGGCTTTGATCGGCTTGGGTTTTGCACCCATCTACCCCAGCCTGATGCACGAGACCGCGCGCCGTTTTGCGTCCGACACCGCCCGCGTGGTGATTGGCCGCCAAGCGGGCAGTGCCTACGCAGGCGGCGCGGTATTACCGCCGCTGGTGGGGCTGCTGGCCGCTTGGGCGGGGCTGGCTACCGTCATGCCCGCCATTGCTGTCATGCTGCTGGTGTTACTTGCAGTCACAGAGTGGCTTAATCGGCTGACCTAAAGGCTTGCATAGTTTTCACATGCGCATAAAATATGTGCATGTTCTGCCCACGATTCTGCCAACGAATTTACCTACGAGGTACGCCATGATCAGCAGCCAGCCCACCAATGTGCCCGCCAAACGCCCTATCAACCTGTCGCTTACCAGCAAGACGGTAGACATGGCCAAAGAGCTGGGCATTAACCTGTCGCAAACCGTAGACGCCTGGCTGACCGAAGAAGTCAAACGCCGCTACTGGGAAAGCTGGCGCGACAATAACCGCGAAGCCATCAACGAATACAACGAGCGCATTGCCAAAGAAGGCTTGCCGCTGGCCAAGTACCGCACTTTTTAAGCGTCGTATTTTTAAGCGTTAAACCCATGGCACGCTACGACGTCTATCCGCACCCCGACAAGGCCTTGCGCAAAATCACACCTTATCTGCTGGATGTACAAAACAACTACATCGAAGCCGTGGCCACACGCATGGTGATCCCCATGCGCGACAGGCGCGAGGTAGACAAACCCTTGCGCGACTTGAACCCGATTTTTGAAATTGAAGGTAAATCTGTGCTGCTAGACACCACCGCCATCGGCGCATTTCCTGCCGCTTTGCTAAAGACGCCAGTTGCCAGGCTGGTATCGCAGGCCGCTGTGATTACCTCTGCACTCGATACGCTTTTAGGCGGCTATTAAATTCCCCCACACACCATGCAAGCGACCCCCTCATCTCTGCCCAGCTCGTCAGACCAGTACGAAACTTTCATGCGCCACGTGTACACGCAGGGCGCAGCCAAATCAGACCGCACCGGTACGGGAACGCGCAGCGTGTTTGGCTACCAAATGCGGTTCGATTTGAACCAAGGTTTCCCGCTGGTGACCACCAAAAAAGTTCACCTTAAATCCATCATCCAAGAACTGCTGTGGTTTCTGACTGGCTCGTCTAACAACAACTGGCTAACCGAGCGTGGCGTGAGCATTTGGAACGAATGGGCCAAGCCCGATGGCGACCTGGGCCCCGTGTACGGCGTACAGTGGCGCAGCTGGCCCACGCCCGATGGCGGGCATATTGACCAGATCAGCGAGGTCATCAACACCTTAAAGACCAACCCCGACAGCCGCCGCATTATTGTCAGCGCCTGGAACGTGGCTGAGCTGAGCAAAATGGCGCTGATGCCCTGCCATGCGTTCTTTCAGTTCTATGTAGCCCCTGCTACTGAAATTGGTGGCAAAGGACGCTTAAGCTGCCAGCTGTACCAACGCAGCGCCGACATATTTCTAGGCGTGCCGTTCAACATCGCCAGCTACGCCCTGCTCACCCACATGGTAGCGCAGCAGTGCGACCTGGACGTGGGCGATTTTGTATGGACCGGCGGCGACTGCCACATCTACAGCAACCACCACGAGCAGGTTGAACTGCAACTGGACCGCACGCCCTACCCCTGCCCCAAGCTGCATATCAAACGCAGGCCTGCGTCGATTTTCGATTATCAGTTTGAAGACTTTGAAGTCTTGGACTACCAATGCCATCCGGCCATCAAAGCACCCGTAGCGGTGTAAATTGCACAACGCAGACCTTATGCAAATTAATTTAATCTGGGCACAAGCCCGTAACCGCGTGATAGGCCTTCACGGCACCATGCCGTGGCATTTGCCAGAAGACATGGCGCACTTTAAACGCACCACGCTAGGTTGCCCCGTCATCATGGGGCGCAAAACATGGGATTCGCTGCCAGTTAAATTTAGGCCACTGCCCGGGCGGGCCAATATCGTGCTGACGCGGCAAACAGACTGGGCGCAGACGGGCGTGCAGCGCGCGGCTGATGTGCAGGCGGCACTGTCTGCGTGCGCACAGCTAGAGCCCGTGCCGCACGCTGTGTGGGTCATCGGCGGCGCGCAAATCTATGCACAAGCACTGCCACTAGCCCACAAAATTGTCGTCACCGAGATAGATGCAGAGTATGAAGGTGATGCCTTTGCGCCCCAGCTAGGCGCAGATTGGCACGAGACGCAACGCGAATCGCACATGTCTGCCAGCGGGTTGGCCTACAGTTTTGCTACCTACCAACGCACCGCACCGCGTAGCTAGGTTAGCTACAGTAGAAATAGTCTCACCTTAAATACTATCAATTAAATAGCTGCTTGAGCAGTATCTACGGCCTGAAAGGCCTATATGACATTAAAAATTGCCACCTGGAACGTTAATTCACTCACTATCCGCCTACCGCAAGTCATCGACTGGCTGGCAGCTAACCCGGTAGACGCGCTGTGCCTGCAAGAGCTGAAGCTGACTGACGAAAAATTCCCCGTGGCCGAGCTAGAGGCTATCGGTTATCGCAGCCATTTCTTCGGCCAAAAAACCTATAACGGCGTGGCACTGCTCACGCGCACAGAGACGGTAGCCAGTGTCGATGCGGTGGTTAAAAATATCCCTGGTTTGGCAGATGAGCAGTCGCGCATCATCGCGGGTACCTTGGCTACAGCGCAAGGTGCGGTGCGTTTGGTCAACGGTTATTTTGTCAATGGCCAAGCGCCAGGAACCGACAAGTTTGCCTACAAAATGCTTTGGCTAGACGCCCTGCGCGCGTGGCTACAAACCGAGCTGGCGCAGCATCCGCAACTGGTGGTAGTGGGCGACTTCAACATCACTACCGACGACAAAGACACCTACGACCCCATAGGCCTGCGCGAGACGATTCACCACACCACCGAAGAGCGCGACCATCTGCAAGCTTTGTTTAAAATTGGCCTGCACGATGCCTTCAGGTTGTTTGAACAGCCCGAAAAAAGCTACAGCTGGTGGGACTACCGCGAGTTTGCATTCAGGCGCAACCGAGGTATGCGGATTGACTACACGCTGGTCAGCGAGGCCCTCAAACCACTAGTCACCGCCTGTGTGATCGATAAATTACCGCGTAAGAATGAGCGGCCTAGCGACCACACGCCTGTCATCGTTTCGCTGGGTTGATGAGAGCCGCCCAGCTAATGTGATGCAGCTTGTAATGATGTCTTCATCGCCACCCATCCGCTATGCATTAAATAGCTGCTTGAGCAGAATTTACTAGGGTTACAGCCCCATAATGCATTAAAAACTATGCTTTAAGCAGCAGTTTTAAACAAAGCCGCCACGGTCTTTTTACTTTTAATATTGGACGATATGCGCGAGCTGGTCGTGGTCTTTGCGGCGTCTGGCGCGGGTGCTGCACCGGTAGGCACAGTAGGTGCTTCGTAAGGTTTGTCAAAAAACGGATCGCGTGACACGGGCGCGGGGCGAAACGACGAACGCCCGCCTTCGCGTGGGCTGCCGGGCTGGCTGTCGCGGTAGCTGTCGCGGCCACCATTGCTGTAGCTTTCACGCTGCGGGCGTGGTGCACGGGACATGTCACCACGATTACCTTGGTCTGTGCGCTCAATCCGCTCAGCACCTTCATCGTCGCCCCAAGCACGGCGGCCGTTGTTGATGCGGCCTTCACGGGCAATGTTGGGCAGGTTGCCTTCAAACTCAAAGCCTTCAACGTCAAGTTTTTTCTTCAATAGCTTTTCAATATCCACCATCAAGCGTTGGTCGGATGACGACACAAAGCTTACCGCCAAGCCCGATGCGCCTGCCCGGCCTGTGCGGCCAATGCGGTGCACGTAATCTTCGGCGTTAAACGGAATGTCAAAGTTAAACACCGCGGGCACGTCTTTAATGTCTAGCCCGCGTGCGGCTACGTCGGTGGCTACCAGCAAATCGACTTCGCCTTTTTTAAACGCTTCTAGTGCTTTTAAACGTTCGTCTTGGCTTTTGTCGCCATGCAGCGCAGTGGTGCGCATGCCTTCGCGCTCTAGGCTGCGGGCCAGGCGCGCGCAGCCTAGTTTGCTGTTAACAAACACAAACGCTTGCGTAATGCCGCGTGCCTTGACGATTTGCTGCAGTGCGCGGCGCTTGTCGTCAGCGTCTACGCTGTAGAAATGCTGCTCTACGGTAGATGCCGTTTCGTTAGGCCGTGCGGTTTCAATCAGCACGGGGTCTTGCAGGTAGCTAGACGCCAAGCGCTTGATCTCGGGCGAGAAGGTAGCGCTAAACAGCAGCGTAGTGCGCTGCTTAGGCAAAAAGCTCAAAATCCGCTGCAAATCTGGCAAAAAGCCAATATCCAGCATACGGTCGGCTTCGTCTAGCACCACATATTCCACTTGGTTTAACGCGACGTTTTTAGCCTCAATATGGTCGAGCAAGCGGCCCGGTGTGGCCACCAAAATCTCTACGCCTTTTTTCAGCTCCAGCGTTTGCGGCTTCATGTCCATACCGCCAAACACTACCGTGCTGCGCAACTGAGTGTATTTGCCGTACAGCTTGGCTTGCTCAGCCACTTGATCGGCCAGCTCGCGGGTGGGCAAAATGACCAGCGCGCGCACAGGGTGGCGGGCGGGCGAGGTAGACGCGCTCTCGTGCTTTAGCATGCGTTGCAGCAGCGGCAAGATAAAAGCGGCCGTTTTACCGGTGCCAGTTTGGGCCGCGCCCATCACGTCGCGCCCGGCCAGCACCACAGGGATAGCCTGGGCTTGGATAGGGCTCATGGTGGTGTAGCCTTTTTCGGCTACGGCGCGCAGGATGGGCTCAGCCAGCCCGATGGATGAAAATTGATCGCTCATTGACTCTTTAATGGTTAGCCCTGTATTGTCGCACTTTGGCTGGGGGGTTAGTTTTTAGGGTGTTACGGCGGTTCTTGGGGCTTGGGTTTTGTAGGTAGGGAAGCGTTGGTATGCACTTGCCCCTGTTTTGTGCGGGAGCGGGTCGACGGCGTACTCCGTGTGTTGTTCTGGAGCGGGCCAACGACGCTACTTCAGTTTTGTACTGGAGCGGGCCGACGGCGTACTCAGCTACGCGGCTGTCCCCCGTGCCGGCCTAGGGCCGGCGACTCCTCCTTTATGCCGCTACGCTGAGTACACCGTCGACCCGCACTTGTGACCAGGGTAGGCAGTCAACCGCTGTAACTCCAACCAACTCGCACGCAGCTCTGGCACTCGGTGTGGACAGCGCAGCGGCATAAAGGAGGAGGCCACAGGCCGGGGGACAGCCGCGAAACTGTCCACGCCGAGTGCCTGAGCGTGCACAGTACAAAAATACGTGCCAAGTCCTGAAGTGCATGCACATCACTGAAGTACATGCCCAGTCCTAAAGTAAGTTTCCATGCGCGCACCCACAGAGCGCACCACCCCACATCGCCAGCGTGACTACATGACCACAACAGACTGGTTACCATATAGCAATGACAACTCAAGCCAACGAAAAACTCCCCATGGTTCAACTGCTGCTGTGCGGCGCGATGATTGTCACTCTGTCTTTGGGCATTCGCCACGGGTTTGGCCTGTGGCTGCAGCCCATTACGCAGGCTAACGACTGGACACGGCAAAACTTTGCGTTGGCCATTGGTATTCAAAACATTTCGTGGGGCATTTTTGGTATTTTTGCGGGCATGGTGGCCGACAAATTTGGGGCCGTTAAAGTCATCATTGCTGGGGCCGTGTTGTACGCGCTGGGCTTGGCAGGCATGACGTTGTCAACCAGCGTGCCCATGTTTACCTTAACTGCGGGCGTGTTGATTGGCGCGGCGCAAGCAGGTACAACCTACGCGGTGGTATACGGCGTGATTGGCCGCAATATTGACCCTAGCAAGCGATCGTGGGCGATGGGCGTGGTGGCCGCAGCAGGCTCGTTTGGGCAGTTTCTTATGGTGCCAACGGAGGGCTATTTGATTAGCCAGTTTGGCTGGCTGCAAGCGCTGCAAATTTTAAGCGTGGCGGCGCTGCTGATGGTGCCGCTGGCTTTTTTCTTGCGCGAGCCTGGGTTTACGGCAGGCACTGCACAGGTTAAGCGTGACCAAACCATTGGGCAGGCTTTGACCGAGGCATTTAAATACCCCAGCTTTCAACTGCTGATGGCGGGCTACTTTGTGTGCGGTTTTCAGGTGGTGTTTATCGGTGTGCACATGCCCAGCTACCTGAAAGACAAAGGTCTGGATTTGAGCGTGGCCAGCTACGCGCTGGCCTTGATTGGCCTGTTTAACGTGTTTGGCACCTACATTGCTGGCAGCTTGGGCCAGAGGCTGGCAAAGCGCAAGATTTTGTCGTTTATTTACTTTAGCCGGGCGGTGGTGATTGCGGTGTTTTTGATCGTGCCGCTGTCGCCGATCAGTGTGTATATTTTTGCCAGTGTCATGGGTTTGCTGTGGCTGTCTACCGTGCCGCCTA
>JAYSWJ010000149.1:0-28460 GCA_043718065.1 Polaromonas sp. | reverse complement strand
AGGCCAGCGCCAGCGGCGTGCGCTGGGTGCGGGCGATGCTGCCCATGGTGATGTCGTGGGCGGTTTCGGGGTCGAGGCCGAATAAAAAGGGGCGGGCTAGGGCGTAGGGGAGCAGAGACATTGGATAATGTGGTCAGTTGGGGACAGAGCAAACGGGTGCTGTGCACGTCGTTAGGACAGTCCCACAAGGAAGAAACATGACACAAGACGAACTCAAAACCCAAGTGGGCCTGGCCGCATTGCAGTATGTGGTTAAAGGTGAAATTGTAGGCGTAGGCACGGGCTCTACGGTCAATAAATTTATCGACGCGCTGGCTACGTTAAAAAACGACATCAAAGGGGCAGTCAGCAGCTCGGTTGCTTCAACTGACCGGCTCAAGGCGCTGGGCATACCGGTGCTGGACAGTAACGACGTGACTGAGCTATCTGTCTACATCGACGGCGCAGACGAGATCGACCACGCAGGCCACATGGTCAAAGGCGGCGGCGCTGCGCTAACGCGAGAGAAGATTGTGGCGGCGCTGGCCAAGCGCTTTGTCTGCATAGCCGACGAGAGCAAGCTGGTCAACGTACTGGGCAAATTTCCGCTGCCGGTCGAGGTGATACCGATGGCGGCCAAGCAACTGATGCGGAAATTTGTCGCCATGGGCGGTACGGCTAGCGTGCGCATGAAGGATGGCGCACCGCTGGTGACCGACAACGGCCAACACATCATCGACGTGCTGGGCTTGCAAATTAACGACCCTGTGGCGTTTGAAATGCAGGTCAGCCAATGGCCCGGCGTGGTGACGGTGGGTGTGTTTGCGCTGCAGAAAGCGCAAGTGTGCTTGCTGGGCACTGAAAACGGCGTTAAAACACTCAATTTTTAAGTGTTTTTGGCCTGTAACCCATGTAAATACTGCTCAAGCAGCTATTTAATTAATAGCGTTCTGTATGCCGAGTTACGCATCGCCTCAAGCCCACACCACCGGCTCAGGCGCTGCGTACCATTCGTCCAAATGCGTGGCTACTTGCGCCTCAATACGGTTACGTTTGATCTTCATGGTAGGTGTTAGGCAGCCGTTATCTATCGACCATGGCTCGCGCGCAACGACCAGCATGCGCAGTTTTTCGTAGTCAGACACGCTGGTGTTCACGGTGTGCAGCAGCTGTGTCAACGCTGCGGTGACTTGTGCGCGCACCGCAGGGTCGCCCACTTTGGGCCGCACGTCTTCGGCCAATACCACCAGCCCGTAGGCGGCTGCTTGGCCCAAGCCCGACACTAAGCTGGATTCGACCAAGGGGTGGCTGTTGATGCGGTTTTCTATAGGCGCCGGGGCTACGTATTTGCCTTTAGAGGTTTTGAACAATTCTTTGGAGCGGCCCGTTAGCTTTAGCAAGCCATTGGGCAAGCGGTCGCCCAAGTCGCCGGTTTTAAAGTAGCCATCTGCGGTAAAAGATTCGGCATCCAAATCTGGGCGTTTGTAGTAGCCCACCATCTGGCCGGGTGATTTGATCTCGACCTCGCCTTGCGTGTTGATGCGCACTTGCACGCCGGGGTAAGGCACGCCCACGTAGCCGGGGGCGTTGAGCGCCTGGGTAGACAAGTGCGAATACGCAAAGTCTTCGGTCATGCCGTAGCCCTCTAGCAGGTTAAGGCCCAGCTTGCGGTACCACACGATAAGCTCTGCAGGCAAAGGGGCCGACCCACTACCCGCTATCTTCACTTGGTCCAACCCCATCGCGCGCAAGACCTTGCGTGCTACCAGCTTGCCTACGAAGGGGATAGACAACAATCGGTCTAGCTTTTTGGGTGGCATTTTGGCAAACACGCCTTGCTGAAACTTCATCCACAAACGCGGCACCGAGATAAAAAACGTTGGTCGTGCCACTTGCAAGTCGCGCGAGAAAGTATCTAATGATTCCACAAAAAATATGTGCATCCGCCCGTCATAAAAAGCCAAGCACTCTGCAAAAGTACGATCCATGATGTGCGCCAGCGGCAAATATGACAGGTAGCGGATGGTGGCGTCGTTGCCCAATACGTCGCTGGTTTGCGATACCAGGCCCGGCATTACCTTGGTAATGCAATCAAAATTGTGCATCACACCCTTGGGCTGCCCGGTGGAGCCCGAGGTGTAGATCAGCATGGCCAGGTCGCTGGGCTGGCGCTGTGGCCTGCCTGCCAAAGGGTCTGTGCAACTGGTGACGGTGTCCCAGTTGTCGTAGGCCTCTAGCGCAGCGGGCGGGGCCAGCGGCAGGGCGATCATGGGCAGCTGGCTGGGCACGCCGGGCCGCTGCTGGTCCCACGTATCCAGCTTGCCTACAAATAGCAAGCTGGCCTCGCTGTGCTCTAGCACGTAGCGCACAGTGTCTGCGTTTTCGGTAGGAAAAATAGCCACCGTGGTGCCACCGGCCATCCAAATCGCCAGCTCGGCCATAAAGAAGTGAGCGCAATTTTTAGACAAAATAGCCATGCGCGCACCGGGTGGCAGTTGCAGGCTCACCAAATGCGCCGCCATGCGCCGGGCTTGGTCCACCGTTTGCTGCCAGGTGTAGTCCACTACCGCGCCGTCCGCTACAGGCTGGGTGAGTAAAACTTGCTGCCCGCGCGCAGCTTCGTGGTCATACACATAGTCAAGAATCCGCTTGGTATCCGCCATGGTGTCTCCAGTGCGCTGGTATGCCAGCGTTTGGATTACCTTATGCGAAAAAGTTGTTGAGCGCAATACCTCATTTAGCTTAGTGGGGTGGTTGCGCAGCTTTAGAAGGCGTATAAATGTGAGCATACTTGCGCTGCAATAGCATGCCTAATTGCTATTAATTACATAGCTATTTGAGAGGGTTCTAGTGCTTGAGCGATCTAAAAAAGACACTTAAATCGTAGTTCATCTTTGTAATAAGAGCGGGTATGACTTTCGTGCTCGGTAAGTTAGGCAATCTTGGCCTAACTTCACTGCGGAACCAGGAGCGTAATCAGCAATCGATACGGATATATAGATGCGACAACTATTCCGACGCTGGGGGCTGGGCTTTTCGGTCTTAGATAGCAGCTCGGTTCCCTAGACGTTGGCGTTCACTTGAAACCAATTGTTTGGAATGCTGAGACAAGGTCAAGTCCAACCAGGCTAGCACTATAGCCTTCAGCTTTCGTGCTGCCTCCCGCAAGGTTGATCCGGTCAAAGTAGGTGTAGCCCAGTTCCAGACCAAAGTTGTTGCTGAAATAGCCGCCGCCGTAAATCCTGTGATCGTTTTTACGCTGGTCTGATGAGAAACCGTCCACGCCATTGTTTAAACGTTAGGTTGATTGACCAACGTTCAGACCAATGTAGGTAGCGTCCGGTGAGTACATCGAATAACCACTGTTTTAAGAAGTTGAGGTTGATGTGCTGCTTTGAGCTTGCGCGAGACCAGCTATGGCAAGTGTTGCAGCTGCCAGTACGACAGAGAGTTTGAGAGAGTTTTTCACAATAAGTCCTTTGTGTTGATGCGACGTTGGTCTGATATGTAGACCTGTTCGATGTATTCAAATGCAGATGCGCGTCGCATGTCCGCCTTTGTCTTATGCCTATAAGGCCTGGCGCACAGGGCTGATGAGAGACTTTAAAAGTATCTAATTAGAACCTGCAAACCAAGCCTGAATCACCGTTTTTCAAGCACTTTCATAGCGGTTTGACTTTGTATGTGCGCTAGCGAACATACCATTAAGTGGTAAACACCTAAAATGCCGTCCAAATGACTACCAACCCCAAAAAAAATCACCTGCTTGCAGCCTTGGCAGATAAAGAATGGCAGCGCTGGCAGCCCCTGCTGGAATATGTAGAGCTGCCACTTGGGCATGTGCTCTATGAATCTGGCAAAACCCTCAGCCATATGTACTTTCCCACCACGGCCATCATTTCATTGTTATACGTGATGGAAAACGGCGCTTCGGCTGAGATCGCAGTTGTGGGCAATGATGGCTTGGTGGCTGTGTCGATGTTCATGGGCGGCGGTTCTACGCCTAGCCGTGCCGTACTGCAAAGCGCAGGGCACGGCTTTCGCCTTAAGGCCAAAGACATGAAACAAGAGTTTGACCGGTGCGGTGCGGTGCTGCATCTGCTGCTGCGTTACACCCAAGCACTCATAACTCAAATGTCGCAAACAGCCGTATGCAACCGCCACCACACGCTGGATCAGCAGTTGTGCCGCTGGCTGCTGCTGAGCTTGGACCGGTTGGAAAGTACAGATTTGGTGATGACGCAAGAGTTGATTGCCAACATGCTGGGTGTGCGGCGTGAGGGTGTGACCGAAAGCGCCACAAAGCTGCAAAACGCCGGTCTCATCAAATACAGCCGGGGCCGCATCAGCGTGTGCGACAGGCCGGGCTTGGAAGAACGCTCCTGCGAATGCTATGCCGTCGTCAAAAAAGAATACGACCGCCTGCTACCTCGAAAATTCGCCACTTGACAGTTAAACCGCTACGGGTGTATGTTAATGTTGCAACTACACGAATCTACGGCATGCGTGCTGGGCGTGAGGCGCGTGGGTATCACCACCGCTAGGCTGCCTGCTAGGGCGCACAGCAGCCCCAGCAAGCCGTTTAACTCTTTAAACCACTACATCTAAGGATTGCATATGCCAATGACTCCCGTTGAACCGTCCCCTCTTTATTCTTTGGTCTACACGTCAACGGCCAGTCGACCGCTTGCAAAAAGCGACTTAGAGCATATTCTTGGCAATGCGAGGAAGAGAAACTTGGAAGAGCATGTGACGGGCTTATTGCTCTTTACAGAGGGTAAGTTCATGCAGTACCTTGAAGGTCCTAAAAGTGGTGTCCTCAAGATATTTGAAATCATCAAAAAGTCCAGCATGCACGAACAGATCACGGAAGTCAGCCGACAGTCAGTCGATACACGCGAGTATGGGGACTGGTCGATGGCGTTTTTGGCCGATGTTGATGCGCACAGCCTATCGCGTGACAGCAAAGATGCAGTGCTGGTCAACACGTTGGAGGCTGAAACCGCAGATGTTTGTTCTGCGGCTCATACCCAGCTGGCTGAATTCTGGAAAAAGCCTTAACAACCCTCTGCATCAGTCACTGCGCAGGGGCACAGAGCAGGCTGGGTTGCTTGACAAGGCGCATGTTGCAACCGACTAGTCGACTCGCTGATTGCGCAAAAAACCATGCGTTTCGTGCCCAAAAAAACTAAAAACTCCATTTTTAAAGGGTCTTTTGTCCACTGGATCAATAGATGCTTGCGCGAGAAGCTATTAAATACATAGCATCTAGGCGCTTAAAATTGCTGGAAAATAAATAGTCACAAACTGTACTGTGCGCGTTAGCGTACATACCTTGATTGCGACGCTCTATTTGCATAACCGAATGCTATAAATATAATAGCTGATTGAGCAGTATCTACGGCTTGAACTACTTAAAAGCTTAGAACTGAATGCCTTTAGCATCGCTTTTAGGGCTGATGTCTTGCACGGTGGGCTGGGGTGGCAGGGTGACGGCTGGCGCAGATACAGCGGCTTTAGGGGCAGCGGATGTGGCTACGGGGTTGCGGTAGCTGGGCGGCAGGGCGGATGTTTTGGGGTAGCCTGCGGCGTCCAAATAATCGGTCCACTGCGATTCGCTAAAGCCCTTTAGCTGCACGCCGCCAATGATGGCTACCGGCATGCTGGTGTCGCCGGTCAATTGACGCAGGGCTAAGTTGTCGGCGACAGAATCGACAATCTTTTCACTGAACGGCACACCGCGTGCGGCCAGCAGACTGCGGCCCAAACCGCAGGGTGCGCAGTATTTGCTGGTATACAGGGTGACGGGTGATTTAGACGCTGCAGTGCGCACGTCTAATGACAGGTTGCCGGTGTTGGGTGCGCCAGTGTCAGCGGCTGTGGTGTTACCTAAACTACCTGCGCGCCCCGCAATCACCTTACTGCCTGGTGCCGCAGGTGGTGGCTGGTCAGAATAGGTAACTTTGCCATCGGCGCCGACTATTTTGTACAGCTGTTGGGCGTTAACGTGTAACGATAAACTGGCGGTAAATAGCGTAAATACTGATAGAGCAGCTGCGTTTTTAATAGCATTCATAGTGACCCCTTATGAAATTACGGTATCAAATTACATGATTAAGTTACGCATCTACGTGCGCATTTTCAATTGCATTAAGCCATGCCTTGGTGGCGCAGCAGCGCGTCAATCTTAGGCTCGCGGCCTCGAAAGGCTTTAAAGCTGTCCATGGCAGACCGGCTGCCACCTACTTCTAAAATCTCGCGCCGGTAGCGTTGTCCCGCTGCCATGTTAGCCGATGGCGATGCGTTGTGCGCGCCTGCTGGTGTAACAGCTTCTTCAAAAGCCGCGTACACATCGGCAGACAATAGCTCGGCCCATTTGTAGCTGTAGTAGCCTGCCGCGTAGCCGCCCGAGAAGATGTGGCTAAAGGTGTTGGGTGTGCGGCTGTAGGCAGGCGCTGGCATGACAGACACCTCGCTGCGCACGTTGCGCAGCACTTGCAGCGCGTCGCTACCGTTTTGCGCAGCGGTTTGGTGCAGCAGCATGTCAAACAGTGCCAGTTCTACTTGGCGTAAAGTTTGCAAACCACTTTGGTAATTTTTAGCGGCTAGCATTTTGTCAAACAGCGCGCGCGGCAGCGGCGCGCCGGTGTCTACATGCGCCGTCATGTGCTTTAGCACATCCCATTCCCAGCAAAAGTTTTCCATAAACTGGCTGGGCAGCTCCACCGCGTCCCATTCCACACCGCTGATACCGCTAACGTCGCGCTCGTTCACCTGCGTCAGCATGTGGTGCAGGCCGTGGCCAAATTCGTGGAACAGGGTGGTGACGTCGTCATGCGTGAGCAGGGCGGGTTTGGCCACACCGTCTATCACCACGCCATCGGCAAAGTTGCACACCAGATGCGCTATGGGTGTTTGCAGCGCGCCGGTGTCGGGCCGCAGCCAGCGGGCGCGTACATCGTCCATCCACGCACCGCCGCGCTTGCCAGTGCGGGCAGGCTGGTCTAGGTAAAACTGGGCGATGGTTTTGCCGCTGCGTTGCAGGGCGTAGAACTCAACTTTGTCGTTCCACACGGGCGCGGTGTCGCGCACAATCGCCACGTCAAACAAAGTCTCAATAATTTTGAACAAACCCGCCAGCACCTTGGGCGCGGTGAAGTATTGTTTAACCTCTTGCTCGCTAAAGCTGTAGCGTGCTTCTTTGAGTTTTTCAGAAATATACGGCCAGTCCCACGGCTGCGGGTTGGGTAGCGCCAGGTGTTCTGCAGCAAAGGCGCGCATATCGGCCAGGTCTTTTTCGGCAAACGGGCGGGCGCGCTGGGCCAGATCGCGCAAAAAGGTAATGACTTGAGCAGGCGAGTCAGCCATTTTGGGCACCAGCGAGACTTCGGCAAAATTGTCGTAGCCCAGCAATACTGATTCTTCTTGGCGCAGGGCCAGTATCTCGCGCAAGATGGCGGTGTTGTCAAACTCGGGCTTGGCTTGGCCGTCTACTTCAAACAACTCTGATGCGCGTGTGCTGTTGGCTTGGTACAGCTTCTCGCGCAGTGCGCTACTGGTGGCAAACTGCATCACGGGCAGGTAGCAGGGCATTTTTAACGTGAGCTTGTGCAGGGCGGCGTCGTCAGCTTTGCCGTCTTTGGCGCGCTGCGCTTTGGCCGCTTCGCGCGCTGTGTGCACTACGTCGGCAGGCACGCCAGCCAGTTCGTCTGCCGAGTCGTAGTAGGCGTACGCCTCGGTGCTGTCTAGTGCGTTTTCGCTGAATTTTTGACTCAGCTCGGCTTGGCGCTCTTGTATAGCGGCAAAGCGCTCTTTGGCCGTGCCTTGCAGGTCGGCACCACCTAGTTTAAAGCCGCGCATGGCGTTGCTGTGCGCTTTGGTTTGCTCTGTGTTCAGCTTAGTCACATCCATTGCGTTGTACTTGGCATACAAGCGCTCGTCAGCGCCCACGCGGGTGTAAAACTCAGTCACTTTGGCCAGCGATTCGTTGTAAGCCGCCCGCAGCTCGGGCGTGTCGGCCACGCTGTTTAAGTGGCTCACGGCACCCCAGGCACGGCCTAGTTGCTCTGTGGGTACGTCCAGCGCTGCAGACATGGTTTCCCAATCGGCTGGAAAGTCTTTTGCCGTCACTTTGTCAAGCGCCGCGTTGGCGTCTTTTAAAAGTGCCTCTACCGCAGGCGCTACGTGCGCGGGGGTGATGGTGGCGAATTGGGGGAGGTTGGTGAAGTCTAAAAGCGGATTGTTCATGGTGGCTTATGTGCTGACTTTGGTGGTGAATTCAAGGGTGGGTTGGCAATCAACGGTTTTTAAGACGGACTGCCGGACGCGAAGGGCGCTAAGGTTTCGCGAAGGTTTCGCGAAGAACGCTAAAGAATACCAAAAAATGCCAGAAATTGAATTAGAACCACTAAAGCTAATGGTAGCAACACGGATTTATAGATTAAAAAATAAAAATCTAAAGTGCTTTGCTAACGTTTGGCGTACGTGTTGCGTACCCTCAAATTTTGGTATTCTTTTTCGCGTCCTTCGCGAAACCTTAGCGCCCTTCGCGTCCGGCAGTCCGTACCCGTACCCGTACCCGATTTTCGGAGTTTAAAGCCCCGACCCCTGCGAAGACTTCTTCACTGATTTTTGCTTTACCTTGGCCCGCTTGACGGTGCCGCCACGTGTGAGGCGCTGGTTGCCCAGTACGCGCAAGATTTTGACTTCGGGGCGTTGGCCGCCTCGGCTGGCGTATTTGAGAATTTTTACGTCTTTGGGGCCGGCCATGCGGTCTTCGTCGACCACTTTGACCTTGTCTGCCTTGGGCCGCCACAGCACCAGCAGCTTGCCGATGCTGTTAATTTGCGCTGCACCCAGCTCATCGGCCAGCGTGTTGTAGAAGCCCAAGCGGGCCTCGCGGTCGTCGCCTAGCACGCGCACTTTGATCAAACCGTGCGCTTTCAGGGCGTGGTCTACCTCTTTGGTTACGGCGGGGGTCAGGCCGTCACCGCCTATCATCACCACCGGGTCAAGGTGGTGCGCTTCGGCGCGGTGGGCTTTTCGGTCTTGGATGGAGAGTACTATTCTGGTCATGGGACAATTATCGTCTTTAATAGGTGTATTTGGCCAATCATGGCTCCCTAAACCTTGGGCTTATCCCCTGCTGCTGCAAGATACTGCTGGCAGACACTGCAATCTAATGAATGTGCCTCTGTGAAAGTTAAAACCCAATCTAAAAAGGTCAATAAATCATGGCTTAACGACCATGTAAACGACCCTTACGTCAAGCAGGCCAAGATCGACGGTTACCGTGCCCGTGCGGCCTATAAGTTGAAGGAAATTGACGAAACCTTCAAACTGATCAAGCCCGGCCATGTGGTGGTGGACCTTGGCAGCACCCCCGGCGCGTGGAGCCAGTACGTACGCCGCCGCCTGTCGCCCACCGGGGCGGCTGTGGGCGCGCTCAACGGAGTCATCATCGCGCTAGACATCTTGCCCATGGACCCTGTAGAGGGCGTGCAGTTTATTTTGGGCGACTTTACCGAGCAGGCCACTTTAGATGAACTGCTATCAAAAGTGAAGCTGGTTGAGCAGAACTTACTTGGGTTACAGCCCGATTCAGCATTAAAAAATGAGGTTAAAAAGGCAGAAAATAACACTCAACCCGCACAGATCATACGTGTGGTCGATGTCGTGGTTAGCGACATTGCGCCCAACCTGTCAGGCATCGCCTCTGCCGACGCCGCCCGCATCATCGGCCTGATCGAGCTGGCCGTGGACTTTGCCCAAACTCAGCTCAAACCCGAAGGCGCACTGGTGGTCAAGCTGTTTCACGGCGGCGCTTACGACCCGCTGGTCAAGCTGTTCAGAGCCACCTTCAAAGTCGTCAAACCTTTCAAACCCAAGTCCAGCCGCGATAAATCGTCAGAGACGTTTTTAGTGGGCATGGGGTTGAAGTCGCTGGAGGCTAAGCCATAGCTGCAGGTTGCGTGAACATGGGTTAAATGACGATACAAAAAGCTACTTGTAGACGGTAGATTTAAGTTGTAAAGTTAAAAGCTTGCATATCTCATAAGGTTTAACAATGCTATTGTCAAAATCTAATCAACAACTAGCTTCCAAACTGCTGCTGGCAACGGTACTTCTGGGGGTATTGGCTGTGGCAGCAGGGGCCAAACTAGCACCCACCGTGTCGGTGTACTCGATATTGTTGTACTGCGCGCTAGGTGTTGTCACACTGCTTGTGTTGTTGGCACTCGCTGCGGCCGTAATGATGACGTTCAACCAGTTCATTCTGCGCAAAGGCGGCACAGACGCACAGTGGTTTTGGTTCTCTGCAGAGCCTCCCGGCTTAGTGCAACTGCGCGAACAAGCCCGCAAAACACAGGCCAAAGCCAATAGCTAAGCTGCCACTGCTGGTGTTTAAGCGCTGGCAATTTCTATCGCAACCTAGCAAAGCTGCCGTGCGTCGACTTGGCATCAACGCGCAGCAATCGGAATACGCTGGCACGATAGACCGTGCTATTGCACACTGCGAAGCTGACAGCCAACACGATGTTGCTGGTCTTGCTATCGAGGTGCAAGCGCAGATAGTTGGATTTTTGCTTCTCAAGCGCAGGTCCAAAGCACCTGAGTGGACAATGCCTGCAGCAGCCACCATCACCGCCATGCGCATTGACCAAGCGCGGCAAGGCAAGGGCTAGGGGTCGCGGCTTTGTTGGCTTTACCGCATTGGTTGGCCCAAAATTGGCCTGAATCGCAATCGCTTATTTTGTCAGTGGACGAGGCCAACACCGCAGGCATTCGCGCCTATACCAAGGCAGGTTTTCAAGACCACGGCGTGCGCAAGCAAGGCCGAATTGGCTGGGAGCGGCTGATGTCAAAAGCATTGCAAGCCCCGCAACTGTGAGTGAAATTACCGGAATCGCGTTGCAATAGCCCTTCAAACCTACTTGTTACCCCCAGAAACTGCGAAAACCCGACTTGAAAAGCCTAAAATGTGACACATCTGTGTATGCATAGGGCATAGTGCCCATGGAGCGTTTGCTTTGAACAATAACCAATGGTTTTCTAAAGTCGCCGTCTGGCTGGTGATAGCACTAGTGCTTTTTACGGTATTTAAACAGTTTGAGGGCAAGGGCTCGTCGGGTAGCAGCACCATGCCTTACTCGGAATTTTTAGAAGAAATCAAAGCAAAGCGCATTAAAGAGGCCGTGGTGCCTGAGGGTGGTACTGGTGGCGAGATTGTGGCCATCACCACGGAAGGCAAAAAAATCCGCGTCAACGCCACCTACCTTGACCGCGGTCTGGTGGGCGACCTGATTGCCAATGGCGTCAAGTTTGACGTGAAAGGCCGCGAAGAAACCTCGCTACTGATGACCATTTTGATCAGCTGGGGCCCGATGCTGCTGTTGATTGGCGTGTGGGTGTACTTTATGCGCCAAATGCAGGGTGGCGGTAAAGGCGGCGCGTTCAGCTTTGGCAAGTCCAAAGCCCGCTTGCTCGACGAAAACACCAACACCGTGACGTTTGCCGACGTGGCAGGCTGCGACGAGGCAAAAGAAGAAGTTAAAGAAGTCGTGGACTTTTTGAAAGACCCGTCCAAATTTCAAAAGCTGGGTGGGCGCATCCCACGCGGCTTGTTGCTGGTAGGCCCTCCAGGTACGGGTAAAACGCTGCTGGCCAAGTCAATTGCTGGCGAGGCTAAAGTACCGTTTTTCTCTATCTCGGGTTCAGACTTTGTGGAAATGTTTGTCGGTGTGGGCGCATCGCGCGTGCGCGACATGTTTGACAACGCTAAAAAGAACGCGCCTTGCATTATCTTTATCGACGAGATCGACGCCGTAGGCCGCCAGCGTGGCGCAGGCTTGGGCGGTGGTAACGATGAGCGTGAACAGACCTTGAACCAAATGCTGGTCGAGATGGATGGCTTTGAAACCAATGTGGGTGTCATCGTGGTAGCTGCTACTAACCGGCCCGACATTTTGGACGCTGCCTTGCTACGCCCCGGTCGCTTTGACCGTCAGGTCTACGTCACGCTGCCTGACATTCGTGGCCGTGAGCAAATCTTGGCTGTGCATATGCGTAAAGTGCCCCTGGGCCAAGACGTTAGTGCCAACATCATTGCGCGCGGCACACCCGGCATGAGCGGTGCTGACTTGGCTAACCTGTGCAACGAAGCCGCGCTGATGGCTGCCCGCCGCAGTGCCCGCGTGGTAGAGATGGTTGACTTTGAAAAAGCCAAAGACAAAATCTTGATGGGCCCTGAGCGCAAGAGCATGGTCATGCCCGAAGAAGAGCGCCGCAATACTGCCTACCACGAGAGCGGCCACGCCCTGATTGGCCGCTTGCTGCCCAAGTGCGACCCGGTGCATAAAGTAACCATCATCCCGCGTGGCCGTGCGCTAGGCGTGACGATGAGTCTGCCTGCGCAAGATCGCTACAGTTACGACAAAGAATTTATGCTGAACCAAATCAGCATGCTGTTTGGTGGCCGTATTGCAGAAGAAGTGTTCATGAAGCAAATGACCACGGGCGCTAGTAACGACTTTGAACGCGCCACGGGCCTGGCCCGCGACATGGTGACCCGCTATGGTATGACCGACGCATTAGGCCCCATGGTGTATGCCGAGAACGAAGGCGAAGTTTTCTTGGGCCGCAGCGTCACCAAGACCACCAGCATGAGCGAGCACACTATGCAAATGGTGGATGTGGAGGTGCGCAAAATCATCGACACCCAGTATGCGCTAGCACGCAAGCTGATCGAAGACAACCAAGACAAAATGCACGCCATGGCCAAGGCTTTGCTTGAATGGGAAACCATCGACATCAGCCAGCTAGACGAGATCATGGCAGGCAAAACGCCTACCGCGCCTAAAGACTGGACACCGCGTGTGCCACCGCAGGGTGGTGACGGTGGCGGATCAGGCGGCGCGCCCGTGGTGGCCAACCTGGCGCCAACAGCGGCCTAAAGTCACAGATTAATACAGCAAGCTTAGAAGTTGCTGGTTGAATGAAAACGGAGCTTCGGCTCCGTTTTTTTTGATGTGTACGCAATCGCTTGTAGTACAAAGTCTACCAATTCATTTGGCTCCAGCTTGCCTTACAGATTTTTCAGCTTGCATTGACCAAAATCAATACGAGCTACGCTGCCACAGTGCAGACTGGTGCGGTTATTGAGGATTCGCGCTTCGACGGCGCCATATCCAATCGCCTACCGCCTAGTTTGAAAGGAAATATTTGTATGCTAACCAAGATGCAAGCCGCTGTGGTGGAAGCATTCGGCAAACCTTTGGTGCTGCGCGAGTGGAATGTACCGTCCCTCGGGCCAGGCCAGATTCTTGTGAAAACCGAAGCCTGCGGTGTATGCCATACGGACCTGCATGCCGCGCGAGGTGACTGGCCAGCCAAGCCCACGCCGCCTTTCATCCCGGGCCATGAAGGTATCGGGAGGGTGGTAGCAGTCGGTTCTGGCGTGAAGGCCGTTAAAGAGGGCGACCGGGTTGGCGTGCCGTGGCTGTATTCAGCATGCGGCCACTGCGAGTATTGCCTATCCGCTTGGGAAACAGTGTGTGGCGAGGTGCAATACGGCGGCTACAGCAAGGATGGCGGTTTTGCCGAATACATTTTGGCCGACCCCAATTACGTGGCCCACATTCCTGCTGGATTAAGCGCCATCGATGCCGCACCCATCATTTGTGCAGGCGTTACCACCTACAAGGGCATTAAAGAGGCTGCCACCAAGCCTGGCGATTGGATCGCAATTTCTGGCGTCGGCGGCTTGGGGCACCTTGCGATTCAATATGCCAAGGCCATGGGCTTGCATGTCTGCGCGGTAGATATTGACGATAGCAAGCTGGCCCATGCAAAGTTATTGGGTGCGGATGCCATTGTCAATGCCAAAACAGACGATGCTGTTGATGCCGTTAAGAAGGCGACTGACGGAGGCGCTCATGGTGTTTTGATTACCGCGCCCTCATTGACGGCATTTAAACAAGGCGTCGCCATGACCCGAAAGCGCGGCACTTGCGTATTGACAGGGCTGCCTCCCGGAGAGTTTCCGTTCCCGTTGTTCGACGTGGTGCTCAATTGCATCACCGTGCGCAGCTCGTTGGTCGGCACCCGACAAGACATGGCCGAAGCGCTGGCGTTTGCTGCTGAGGGCAAGGTGAAGGCGGACATTGAGCTGCAACCTTTGTCTGCTATCAACCACGTCCTTGACCGGCTAGAGCGCGGCGATGTGGCAGCACGCGTGGTACTGGAGTTTGCTGCTGATTAAGCCCTTGAGGAGCTAATCTAAAGGGGAAATCTGGAAATGAAAAAAACTCAATTTGGCCTAATTGCTGGCCATTCCTTGATGCGGTGCTGTGCGATTGTGGCATTGGTTGCGTTGAACTTAGTCCTGCCATTGCGGGCGCAGACGTCGGATGCCAAGCCGATGCCAACAGACGCCTCACGCGAAAGCAGTGCGTCATCCGCTGGCGGCAATATCTACATCGCTGGTGGCAACGTGCGCCCAGTAGCTCCCATCAAGGGTGACCTTTATGCAGCAGGGGGCCGCATCACAGTGGAGCAACCGGTGGCGGGCGACGCCACTTTGGCAGGTGGCGCAGTCACTGTGCGAGCTCCCATCGGAGAAGATTTGCGCGCTGCTGGTGGAGGCATCAACATCGAGAACACCGTTGGTGGTGAGCTTTACGCATCGGGCGGCAACATCACGCTTAGCAAAGCCGCTGTGGTAGCAGATGCTGTCACGCTGTATGCGGGCAACGTCACTATTGAAGGCAAAATTAATGGTCCCCTCAAGGTTTATTCCCAAAAAATTGTTCTCAACGGCGAAGTCGCCGGTGATGTGGAACTCAATGCCGAACAAATTGAGCTCGGGCCGCAGGCGAAGTTGGCTGGAGCATTGCGCTATCCAAGCAATGCGCAGTTTAAAACGGCAGAGGGTGTGACCATTAGCGGCATGGTCACACGAGGAGACGCTATGAATGGCCGACCCGACACCCACCATGACCGGGAATGGCATGGGCAAATGATGGGCAGTGGCTCAGGTTGGGCTAGCAGCATCGCTAGCTTTGTTGCGTTGCTGGCGGCGTCGGCGCTATTTTTACTTGTGTTTACGAGGTTCTCGCAACGCGCATCAAGCAGGATACGTACAACGCCGTGGCCCTCGCTTGCCGCAGGCTTGGCGGTTCTGTTGGGCACCCCCATGCTGGCCATGCTGCTGCTCATCACGCTGATAGGCATTCCATTGGGCATTGCACTGATGATGCTGTTCCCCCTGATGCTCTTGATAGGCTGCATCGTGGGTGTTTTCAGCATTGCCCAGCGAGTGCAGGGCGCTATTCAAAAAGAAGGGCCTAGTAGATCAAGTGTTGCCATGGTCGGATTTTTTGCCCTGACGTTGCTGCTGGTGTTGCTGCTTGGCAGCATTCCGTTCATTGGATTTTTGGTTCTTACAGCGATCATGGTGCTGGGGACTGGTGCCTGCGCGCTTGAGCTGTACCGGCAGGTTCGGCCCAACCGCAGCCCACCCGATTCAAGCGCGTCTGGATCGGCTTCCTCGCCTCGCACCACTGTGGTGGGCGTGTGATGGTTTGGCTGAAATGGTCAGGTGCTGTGCTTGCCATGCTTTTAGTTATTGCGATAAGCGCAGTAGCCTACGGTTCGTGGCATTGGGAGCAGGGCACCAAGGCCATATGGACGCGGCTGGAGGCGGCCCGCGTCACATCCACAACACCTACCTTGCCCACTCGCTACGACGCACGCGAACTCGATGGCCTGCCCGCACCGGTGCAACGCTACTTTCGCGCAGTGTTAAAAGATGGGCAGCCCATCATCGCTGCAGCGTCACTTGACCAGTCGGGTATGTTCAACATGAGTGAGACCACCGAGCAGTGGAAGCCGTTTACTGCAAAGCAGCGGGTGATTACCCAGCGGCCCGGTTTTGACTGGGATGCCCGCATCATGGTGTTTCCCGGTGTGGCTGTGCATATTCACGACGCCTACATCGCAGGCCAAGGCATTCTGCGCGGGGCAGTGTTGGGGATCATTCCGGTGGTAAACATGCCCGACAGCCCCGAGCTGCAGCAAGGCGAATTTATGCGCTACTTTATGGAGGCTTTGTGGTACCCCACGGCACTTTTGCCCAGCCAAGGCGTGCGCTGGCAGGCTGTGGATGACAAGTCGGCGCTTGCCAGTTTGACAGATGGCGCAATGACATTGGCATTGACTTTCCGGTTTAAGGATGACGGGTTGATTCAGTTTGCGCGCGCGGAATCACGCGGTCGTCTGGTAAATGGTGTTGCCAGCGCTGCGCCGTGGCAAGGCCGGTTTTGGAGCTACGCGGTGCGTGACGGCATACGGGTACCGCTAGAAGGCGAGGTCGCTTGGGTGATGCCCGAAGGTATCAAAACCTACTACCGCGGCAAGGTCACAGCGCTTTCGTTTGAGTTTGCGAACCTGCGTTGAGCCATGGTTACCTCTATCCCTGCGGATTGTGCTTGCGGTAAAGAGCCCGCTGACATCGCCAACGATGTGGGGGCAGACCTGAAGAAAGGGTTAACAACTCAAGAGGCGGCGGCGCGCCTTGCCAAAAACGGGCCTAACGAGCTTAAGTCGGCACCGCCCATACCTGCCTGGCAGCGCGTGCTGGCGCAGTTTCAAGACCCACTGATTTATCTGCTACTGGCGGCCATTGCGGTGGCGCTGGTGGCGTGGGGCGTGGAAGGGTGGGTGGGCTGGCCGGTTGACGCCATCGTGATTGCCATCGTCGTTATTTTGAACGGTGCTTTGGGTTATCTGGAAGAGGCCAAGGCGCGAGATGCGGTGGCGGCGCTAGCGCGCATGACCGAGGCCACATCCGGCGTTATGCGCGATGGGCACTTGGTGCGCGTGCCCAGCGCGCAGCTGGTCGCAGGTGACCTGCTGGTGCTGGCAGAGGGCAACAGCGTGGGGGCAGACGCAAGGCTGACTGAGGCTGCGTCACTTCGCATACAAGAAGCGTCCCTCACGGGTGAGAGCGAAGCGGTGCTTAAAGACATCGCCACACTGTCGGGCGTAGTTGCGCTGGGCGACCAATTGAACATGGTTTTCAAAGGCACTGCGGTGGCGCAGGGCACGGGTCGCGCAGTTGTAACGGCTACGGGGATGGCCACCGAGATGGGTGCGATTGCCAACCTGCTAACAGTCACGGCAGAAGAGCCTACGCCGCTGGAGAAGGAAATCCGGCACATCGGGCGTCTTTTAGGGGTGGTGGTTGTCATTATTTCCGTGGTGGTGGTGGGCACGATATTACTGGTGTCGGACATTCAAAGTACGGGCGATGTGGTAACCGTGCTGCTGTTTGGTGTGGCGCTGGCTGTGGCAGCCGTGCCCGAGGGGCTGCCTGCTATTTTGTCGGTGGTGCTGGCGCTGGGCGTGCGGCGCATGGCAAAGCGAAACGCGATTGTTAAAAAGCTGTCGTCAGTGGAGGCACTGGGTGCCACCACGGTTATCGCCACCGACAAAACCGGTACGCTAACCCGGTCTGAGATGACGATTGAGCAAATCGTTACCGCATCGGGCAGCACGCGCGTTACGGGTGTGGGCTATGCGCCCGACGGTGAAGTGCAAGTAGATGGTGCAACAATGGCAGACGACGCGCTGCTGGCCGAGCAAACAGCGCTGCTGATGTATGGCAGCCTAGCCAGCAACGCCACACTGCGCCACATAAAAGACGCAGCAGTGGACGACAAATCAAACGGGCAGTGGCAGATTCAGGGCGACCCTACAGAGGCTGCTTTTCTGGTGGCAGAGCGCAAGCTGGGGGTGACTGACCTGCGCGTAAAAAGGTTCGCTCGCATCGGCGAGATTGCGTTTACCTCGGTGCGCAAGATGATGTCCACCTTGCAGACCGACCACGACCAAGGAGATGCCGCGATCTTGATCACCAAGGGTGCGCCCGATGTGTTACTAGCGCGCTGCACCCATATTCAAGTGGGCACGCAAACTATGGCCTTGGACGATGCGCGCCGCAGCCAGATACTGACCCAAGTTGATACGCTGTCTGACGCTGCACTGCGCACACTGGCGGTTGCATTTCGGCCATTGGCTGATGGTGAAACATTAACGGCTGACGGGGCAGCAGGGCGCGGGGTAGAAGGCGAAGCAGCGCATGATCTAGAACATGACCTGATATGGGTCGGTACAGTCGGCATGATGGACCCGCCACGCGAAGAGGCCGCCGTAGCAATCAGCGAGGCGCACCGTGCCGGCATTCGCGTCATCATGATCACAGGTGATCACCCGCGCACAGCAGCGCGCATTGCAACAGATTTGGGTATCAACAAAGCAGGCCAAGCTGTATTGAGTGGGCTGGAGTTGGACGAATTGGACGACACTGCATTTGCTGAGGCGGTTCTAAAAACCTCGGTGTATGCGCGCGTGTCGCCCGCGCACAAGCTGCGCATCGTTGCGGCACTTCAGGCAGACGGGCAGGTCGTGGCCATGACGGGCGACGGTGTCAACGATGCCCCCGCTTTGAAGGCTGCCAACATTGGCGTTGCCATGGGTATGACTGGGACCGAGGTTACCAAGGAAGCTGCCAAAGTCATCCTGGCCGATGACAACTTTGCCACCATTGTCGATGCGGTGCGCGAGGGGCGCAGCTTGTTTGACAATATCCGAAAATTTTTGCGCTACCTGCTGTCATCCAATATGGGTGAGGTGCTGACTGTATTCTTGGGTGTGGTGGGTGCGGGCGTGATAGGGCTTAACAATTCACCGAACTGTGTTGGCACTGCCTTAGTGCTACCGCTGCTGGCCACCCAAATCTTGTGGCTTAACATGATCACCGACTCTTGGCCTGCGCTGGCCATGGGGATTGATCCACCCACCGATGATGTGATGGCGCGCAAGCCACGTCACATGAACGACCGCGTGATTGGCCTGCACATGTGGGCAGGGGTGTTAGAGATTGGCCTGGTGATTGCCGTCGTGGCACTGCTAACGATGGACATGTACCTGCCGGGCGGTTTAATCGAGCAGATAGGCGGAACTGGCGATATTTCCAATGCGCGCACTGCAGGGTTTACCGTGCTGGTGATAGCGCATTTATTTCAATGTTTTAACGCGCGATCAGAAACCACCAGTGCATTCAAAAACTTATTCGTCAACCCTTGGTTATGGGGCGCAGTGGCGCTGTCGGCATTGCTTCAAATAGCTGTTGTCAATGTACCGTTTCTTAATCTAGCGTTTGGTACGGTGCCACTCACACTGGACCAATGGCTCATCTGCCTAGCCATGGCCAGTGTGGTGCTGGTGTACAGCGAGCTGCGCAAGCTGGTTACCCGTCTTTGGTTGGGTCGAACTTTCGATCATAAAAAATAAAAAAATTATGTGACAAATTTTTATTATCTTTATGAGGCTAATCTTTTGAACACATCTAATAACCCAGCAACAACCTCAGTTTTGCCGCAGGCGCAGCGCCAGCCTGACGCTGCGCCCATCAAATCAGTCCAAGCACCACAAATCGCTAGTCCTAAAGCCAATGCTGACCCGAATGATTCGAGCAATAAAAAAATAACTTTGAAAACCTGGCTCAAAATAGCTGGAGCGGCAGTGCTAGTAACGCTGCTAGCCTTGTACCTATTACGCAACCAAGTGCTCGGTACCCCCACCAACGTGTACGCAGCGACTAGCAGCGAGCTGGTGCAAACCGTAGTGGCCAGTGGTCGGGTGATATCGCCGCAACGGGTGACTGTGGCTCTACAGAGTTCTGGTCGGGTGCAGCGCGTTGCTGTCACAGAGGGTCAGACAGTAGAAAGTGGACAACTGCTGATTGAGCTGGACAACAGCGACAGCCGCGCCAGCTTGGCCCAGGCGAGTGCTGCGGTTGCTCAGGCACAAGCCAAACTGCGGCAACTTGGCGAGCTAAGCCAGCCGCTGGCTGTGCAAACCCTAGCGCAGGCTCAAGCCACTGCGCTGCAAGCGCGAAAGGCGCTAGACCGCAATCTAGATTTGTTAGCGAAAGGCTTTATCTCACAAGCCGCTTTAGACGACGCCCAGCGCGCTGTTGATATAAGCAATAGCCAAGTAGCTGGCGCGCAAGCCCAAGTTAAAACCAATACGCCTGAGGGTAGTGACACAGCATTAGCCAAAGCGGCTCTGGCGCAGGCAGTTGCGGGTGAACAGCTAGCGCGGGCTAAGCTGGCGCAAGGCCAAGTGCTTGCGCCTAGCAGCGGCGTGCTTATTTCGCGCAGCGTAGAGGTGGGCGATGTTGCGCAGCCTGGCAAAGAACTGATGGTGCTGGCCGCCACCGGGCAGATGCAAATCTTGATTCAGATTGATGAGAAAAACCTGTCGAAAATTGCACTGGGGCAAAAAGCCTATGGATCTGCCGATGCGTTTGCAAGCCAACGCTTTGATGCTGTTGTGGCATACATCAATCCGGGAGTGGATGCGACGCGTGGGTCCGTCGAGGTCAAACTTAATGTGCCTAGTCCGCCAGCGTATTTGCGCCAAGACATGACAGTGTCGATTGACGTTGAAACCGCGCGTCGCGCAGCCGCCGTGGTGATTGCCACTAGCACAGTGGAAGACGCGGCAACAGACAAGCCCTGGGTGTTGGTCGTGCGGGGCAAGCATGTTGTTAAGCAGTTTGTAAAACTAGGTCTGCGCGGTGACAACCGGGTCGAAGTACTAGAGGGCATTGCAGTGGGCGAGGCGGTGGTGCCGTCTTCAAAAGTTGGCGTAAAGGCGGGCCAGCGTGTGCGAGCCCAGGTGGTTACTGTGCCCACGTCTATGCCATGAATCCGCTGCTGCCATTTGAGTGGATTCTGGCCACACGCTTTCTTCGAGAGGGCTTATTGCAAACGATTTTCATTGTTGCGGGTGTGGCGCTGGGCGTATCAGTTATTGTGTTTATGTCGGCGCTGCTCACAGGCTTGCAAAGCAGTATTTTCAAGACCTTGCTTGATTTTCAGCCCCAAATCGTCATATCGCCGCCCGACGAGGTACCGCGAAGTTTGCGCCAAAGTAATAACCAACCATCTGGTGCTGAGCTGGCAACTTTGGTTCAGCCCCGGGCGCAACGCTCTCGATCGCTAGACCAGTGGCAAAAAGTGCGGGACATCGCGCTGGCTATACCCGGCGTTTTGGTAGTGACACCTGTAGTGGAAGGTGCCGCTTTTATTTTGCGCGGTGATGCCAATACCGGTGTTGTGATACGCGGCATCGAGCCTGCGAGCTATCTGCGGTTGATCGCTCTTAAAGAAAAAATCATTGCTGGTAGCGCTGATCTGAGCAGCAGCGATGTCGTGATCGGTAGCAAACTGGCCAAAGACTTGGGCGTATGGACAGGCGACAAACTCACCCTGCAGACTGCCTCGGGCGCGTCGAGCGTTTTGTTTGTATCAGGCATTTTTGACTTTGGCAATCAGGGTCAAAACACAGGTAGCGTATACGTCGCCTTACGCACAGCCCAAAGCCTGCTCAGTCTGCCCGGAGGTGCGACCAGTCTGCAAGTCAAAGTTGCGCTTGCCTTTGAAGCTGAAACAACGGCCCGGCAAATTGCAGCTCAACCGGGCATCAAGGTAGAAAGCTGGATTGAAACTAATGCAGAATTTTCCAAAGCACTGTCGGGGCAAACCATGTCGTTTTTTGTCATCCGATTATTTGTAGGCCTTACCGCTGCCCTTGGGATTGCCAGCGTACTGGTAGTGTCAGTGGTACAAAAATCAAAAGAGATTGGAATTTTGCGAGCTACAGGCACTACCCGTGGCCAGATACTTGGCGTGTTTTTGATGCAGGGCGCTATTTTGGGTTTGCTCGGCTCGCTGTTTGGTTCGTTGATGGGCTGGTTATTTCTGATCGCTTGGCGCGGGTTTGCAGTAAGCGCAGATGGCGTTCCATTTTTTACCCTGGAAGCCGGGCCTATTTTGTATATTTACGTGGCCATTGGCGCTACGCTAGTAGGCACGCTGTCAGCACTGTTCCCGGCGCAGCGCGCAGCGCGGCTTGACCCTGCGGTGGCTATTCGTGGATAACAATCAAACTCAGATAGCTACCGCGCCCACCCTGCGGCTTGAGGGGATCCGCAAGTCTTACGGAATTGGCACAGCGCACGTGACCGAGGTGTTGCATGGCATTGACCTGTCGTTGGCACGTGGTGAATTTGCAGCACTGATTGGACCATCGGGCTCGGGTAAAAGCACGCTTTTGAACATCATTGGTCTGCTGGACAAGCCCACTGCAGGAAAACTCTTTTTAACGGACCAAGAAGCAGAAAATCTTGCCGATAAAGCGCTGACCCGCCTGCGAGGCAATGCTATTGGTTTTGTGTTTCAGTTTCATAATCTTTTGCCTGCTTTTACAGCGGTTGAAAACGTGATGCTGCCCCTACTGGCCAAACGTGGCAGGCCCGATGCTGAAATGCGCACGCGCGCTGAAGAACTGATTGAAAAGGTAGGCCTAAAACGTTGGGGTCACCACCTGGCCAACGATTTATCAGGTGGGCAGCAGCAGCGCGTAGCGATTGCTCGGGCACTGGTAATGCAGCCTGCGCTAGTGCTGGCCGATGAGCCAACCGGCAACTTGGACACGCAGTCAGCCGACACAATTTTTGACTTGATGCGCAACGTCAGTCAAACCAGTGGCACCACTTTTTTGATCGTCACCCACGACCCACGCTTGGCCAAACGGTGCGACCGCATTATTGAGCTGGTGGACGGACGGATTAACTCTGACCTTACTAATGTGGCTACGCATCTTGACACTCGTGCGCCTGTGCCAACTTAAATCGGACATGTGTTTGAAGAAAAATGATATACACACCAATGCGTTTGTTGATCTTGTTTGGGCTAGCGTGGACGCGGCCCAGCGATGCCCAAATCTTTACGGCGCGACCTACAGTCGGTACTGGTTTAGGCTGACCACAGTGAGATTCAAAAGGTAGCGCTGTAGCGAAATACCGTACCTACTGTCACCGAACTTGGTTACGCACACCATGTAGACTACTAAAATGCAAGCCATGTATTGGCAGACCACCCGTTTTCAGATTGACATGACACAGCCCAAAATTATGGGGATTGTCAACGTCACGCCCGACTCCTTTTCTGACGGTGGGCAGTTCGCCAGCTCTCAGCAGGCTATAGCGCACTGCGAGCAGTTGGTGAGTGACGGTGCGCATATCCTGGACATTGGCGGCGAGTCATCACGCCCTGGCGCGCAGCCTTTGCCACTGGATGAGGAACTGCGCCGCGTGCTACCGGTAGTACACGCTGCAGTCACGTTGGGTGTGCCTGTGTCGGTAGATACTTATAAGCCGCAGGTGATGCAGGCAGCGCTAGATGCTGGGGCCGACATCATTAACGATATTTGGGCGCTGCGGCAAAGCGGCGCGCGCACGGTGATAGCCCAGTACCCGCAGTGCGGGCTGGTGCTGATGCACATGCACCGCGACCCGCAAAGCATGCAGACCGTGCCGATGGACTGCGCTGATGTGGTGGCGCAGGTTAAACACCAGTTACTATCATTTTGTGAGCTGCTTGAGCATGATTTACTTGGGTTAGAAGGCCATTTCTCATTAAAAAGCAGGGTGGTTTTAGACCCCGGCATAGGATTTGGCAAAACCGTAGCGCAAAACTTTGCGTTACTGGCCCGGCAAAATGAACTGGCCAGTTTAGGCTATCCGCTGCTGGCAGGCTGGTCGCGCAAATCGTCGCTGGGCGCTGTTACAGGGCTAGTGGCTGCAGACCGCATGGTGCCCAGCGTAGCGGCTGCCCTGCTGGCCGTGCAGCGCGGCGCCAGTGTGGTGCGTGTGCATGATGTGCGCGAGACTGCACAGGCGCTGCAGGTGTGGCAGGCCGTGCAGTCGGTGCTGGTATGACGGGCGGTTGCGCCATAACTGGCGCAGCGCGGGTGGATAATACGCCTGCTTGATGAGTTAAGATACTATTAATTTTATAGCTGCTTGAGCAGGTACTACGGCCTAGAAGCACTAAAACACTAATAAAAGGACAGTTCCCTTATGACTAGGCAATACTTTGGCACCGACGGCATTCGCGGCACGGTAGGCGTAGCGCCCATCACACCAGATTTCGTGCTCAAACTAGCCCATGCCGTAGGCCGTGTGCTGCGCCAAGCTAGCCCGGGCAGCAAGCCCACCGTGGTGATCGGCAAAGACACGCGTATTTCAGGCTATATGCTGGAGAGCGCACTAGAGTCGGGCTTTAATTCTGCCGGGGTTGACGTTATTTTGCTGGGTCCCCTGCCCACCCCCGGCGTGGCCTACCTCACACGCGCCATGCGGGCTAACCTGGGCGTGGTGATCAGCGCTAGCCACAACCCGTTTGCCGACAACGGTATCAAGTTTTTCAGCGCACAGGGCGCTAAGCTGCCCGACGCATGGGAACAAGCCGTAGAAGCCGCTCTGAAAGACGCACCTGTGTGGGCCAGCTCTGCCGATCTAGGTAAAACACGCCGCCTGGACGACGCAGCCGGCCGCTATATTGAATTTGCCAAAAGCACCTTTGCCACTGATTTAACGCTCAAGGGTTTGAAAATAGTAGTCGACGGTGCGCACGGCGCGGCCTACCACATTGCGCCCCAAGTGTTTCACGAACTGGGGGCCGAGGTCATCGCCATTGGCTGCGCGCCCGACGGACTGAACATTAACGACGGCGTAGGTGCCACGCACCCAGAGGCTTTGGTAATGGCTGTTAAAGCCAACAAAGCGCACTACGGCATTGCACTAGATGGTGACGCCGACCGTTTGCAGTTTGTCGACGCCACAGGCCGCCTGTTTAACGGCGACGAAGTGCTGTACATGATGGTGTGCGAGCGCCTGGAGCGCGGCGAAAAAGTCCCCGGAGCCGTGGGCACGCTAATGACCAACATGGCCGTAGAACTAGCCCTTAAAGCACGCGGCGTAGAGCTGGTGCGCGCCAAGGTAGGCGACCGCTACGTGCTGGAAGAGCTAGACAAGCGCGGCTGGCTATTGGGCGGCGAAGGCTCTGGCCACCTGCTGGCACTAGACAAACACACCACGGGCGACGGCATCATCAGCGCGCTGCAAGTATTGCAAGCCGTGCAGCGCAGCGGTAAAACTATTGCCCAGATTCTGGACGGCCTTACCTTGTTTCCCCAAGAGCTGATCAACATTCGCCTCAAACCCGGCCAAGTGTGGCAGTCACCCGCACTGGACGCGATGGTTAAAACCGTAGAGGCCGAGCTAGGCAACACTGGCCGCGTCCTCATCCGCCCCAGCGGCACTGAGCCACTGGTACGCGTGATGGTGGAGGCGCGCGATTTAGCGCAGGCGAGAAGCTGTGCGCAGCGGATGGCGGATGTGATTAAGGCGGGATAATGATCTACCATGTTCGTAATAGACTTTTGTGAGATATTTAAACTATGAAAATCGAAAAAAACTCCGCCGTTACTATGCAGTTCAAACTGTCTGAAGCAAACGGCAAAGTCATTGAAAACAGCGGCAAGCCTGCGGTGTACCTGCATGGCGGCTATGGCAACACCTTGCCTAAAATTGAAGAGGCTTTGGAAGGCCAAGAGGCGGGTTATGCGGTGACGTTGAACTTAGCGGCTGCTGATGCCTTTGGTGTGTACGACGAAGGGTTGCTGCGTACTATTCCTAAAACACAGTTTCCACCGGGTGTCAAAGTGGGTGGCCAGCTAGAGGGGCGCAGTGATGACGGCGGTATGCAGGTGTTTACTGTGACTAAGATCAAAGGCGACACGGTATACATGGACGCGAACCACCCTATGGCGGGTAAAGACATGCGCTTTGACTTGAAGGTGATTTCTGTGCGCGCCGCTACTGAAGAAGAAATTACCCACCAGCATGTGCATGGTGAGCATGGGCACCAGCATTAATGCATGATAGCAATAAGCTGATAGACAGCGTTACATTTTGTATTTCTACAGCGCAAGTGATGTAAGGCCTGCGACTTCGCTTGGCTATCAATTTCATCAGACAATGATTTGAAATTTCTTTGAATATTTCATAAAAATTGTTTATGAGAGCGAAGCTGTAATGCTGCAAGAGCTAATTCCCGGCGCACTTGAGTTAAATTCCAAGGCGCCTTTATTTTTCGTCATCAACGCGTCTGCTGGAAGCCGCGATGCACAGGTGCAGCAACAAGTGATTGAAGACGCGCTGAAGGCGGCGGGCCGATCGGGTGAGCTGATTTTTTCGCAGCCTGCCGATTTGCCAAACACAGCCCGCAAAGCTGCATTCAAAGCAGCAATAGCGCAGTCAGCCTTAGTGGCGGTGGGTGGCGATGGCACTATCAACACGGTGGCGCAAGCCGCCCATGCCGAGGGCTGCGCGATGGGGGTGATCCCGCAAGGCACGTTTAACTACTTTGCCAGAACGCATGGTATTGCCGCTGACGTAGCGCAAGCCATGGACATTTTGCTACACAGTACGGCCATGCCAGTACAAGTAGCCACCATTAACAGCCGTGTATTTTTAGTCAATGCCAGCTTAGGCTTGTACCCTAAGCTGCTGGAGGACCGCGAGGCTTACAAAGCGCGCTTTGGCCGCAGCCGTTTGGTGGCATTTGCCGCTGCGTGTGTCACATTGCTGCAGGTGCATCGCCAATTACGTTTGCATATTGAACTGGCTGACGCAGCGCGTGATGTGCGCACGTCGACACTGTTTGTAGGCAATAACCAACTGCAACTTGAGCAAGTAGGTGTGCAGGTAGACACCCCTGTGGGCGAGCACACGGGCTATGCCAACCGCCATGGCCGTGTTGCAGCCGTTATGTTGCGGCCTATGGGTACGCTGGCTATGCTGCGGCTGATGCTGCACGGTGCCATGGGCACGCTAGGGCAGGCTGACAATGTGGAGAGCTTTGAGTTTGACCACATGGTAGTAAAACCACGGCTAGACTATGGCCGGAAAAAAGTGAAAGTGGCTTTTGACGGTGAGGTGCAATGGATGCAATCGCCAATTGAGTTTGCGGTGTCTCCTAAAGCGTTGTACCTCATTAAACCTGGCGTGCAAAGCACGTCTAACCCAACTGAGCGGGCGGATGCATGAGCGTATTGCTGCAAATCTCCGATACACATTTTGGTACTGAGCAAACGCCCGTGGTGGAGGCACTGGTAGCGCTGGCATTGCAGCAGCAGCCTGATATCGTGGTGCTATCGGGCGACATTACCCAGCGTGCGCATGCCGCGCAGTTTCAACGAGCGCGTATTTTTGTAGACCGTTTGGCAACACCTGTATTGGCCATTCCTGGTAACCACGATATTCCTTTGATAAACATACCCAGCAGGCTGCTGCGACCATACGCTGGGTATAGTCAGGTCTTTGGCAGTAATTTAGAGCCTACTTTTTCTTCTACCGATTTGCTCGTAGTTTGTGTCAACACTACCCGTCGCTACAGACATCAACACGGAGAGGTATCGCAAACGCAAATAGACCGCGTGGCGCAACTATTGTATTCAGCCACTGCAGAGCAATTGCGTGTGGTGGTGGTGCACCAACCTATTGCGGTCATAAATGACCAAGACAAGGTGGACCTGTTGCGCAACCACGCCGCTTCGCAGCAGCAGTGGGCTGCAGCAGGCGCTGACTTGGTGATGGGCGGGCATATCCATCTGCCCTATACCTTGGCTTTGCCCGGGCTAGCGCGGCCTATGTGGGCGGTGCAGGCGGGTACTGGTGTGTCTAGTCGGGTGCGTGCGGGTGTGCCTAATTCAGTCAACTTGGTGCGCTGGGATAGCCGTGCAGCCAAGGGAGTTTGCCATATTGAACAATGGGATTTCGATGCAAATAGTCAGGCTTTTGCCTGCGTGAAGATGACCCAAGTCGTGCCTGCACGGCCATAGCACAATACACAACCAAATACATAACTCAATGCATAACACAACGCAGTGGATTCATTGGGCAAACTATGCAGGGCAGCATGCATTGTTTTTCTTTTTTGGAATTTTGGTGTTGCTTTTGGCAGGGTTTTCAACCGGTTGGTGGGTGTGGCACCGCTCTCTAGCAGGCAGCGATTTAAAGCAAGCACCACCTATGGGCCGCATGGGCTTGCGCGGTGCCTTGGGTTTTGCAGTCATTGTGGTTAGCAGTTGGATTTTTGTGGAGCTGGCAGAAGGGCTGGGCTTGCAGCGCACCATGGGTATAGCTGACCAAGCGCTAACTGACGCCATACGGCTTAACGTGCCCAGGCCTGTTTTGCAATTGTTTGCGGCCATCACCCGGCTAGGCGACACAGCCACATTGACAGCGCTGTGTATAGCAGTGGCCGTGGCGTTACTAATGGCACGTAGACGCCGTTTTGCATTTATGTGGGTGCTGGCAGTGGCGGGCAACGGTGTGTTAAACACCGTGTTAAAACAAATATTTGCACGCGTACGCCCGCTGCATGAGGACGGCTTGGTACTAGCTAGTCGTCCCTGAGAAACCCCGCAAACCCAACATCCATGCGGGTCAGCGGCGTATGCAGTGGTATGAATATTGCAAGGTTTAAGTCCATATTCACCTT
>JAYSWJ010000148.1:0-10439 GCA_043718065.1 Polaromonas sp. | reverse complement strand
GGCTGCGTACTGGTGGGTGAATAAGCTAGCGGTTGATCGCCTACCATGTTTGCGAGAGCTGGCAGGTGGTGTACTCAGCGTAGCGGCATAAAGGGGGAGTCGGCGGCCCTAGGCCGCCACGGAGGACAGCCGCGTAGCTGAGTACGCCGCCTGCCAGCTCCCGTACAAAACCTGCTCAGTCCCCGAGGGCCGCCGTGCAGCTAAGTATGCCGCCTGCCAGCGCCCGTACAAAACAAAAAAGACAGGCAATACACCCAGCACCGCTACACTCACCCCCATGCAAACATACCTAGTCGGCGGCGCAGTGCGAGATGCTCTTATGGGGTTGCCTGTGCGCGACCGTGACTATGTGGTGGTGGGCAGTACGCCCGAGGCTATGGTGGCTTCTGGGTACTTGCCAGTGGGCAAAGACTTTCCGGTATTTTTGCACCCGCAGACGCGTGAGGAATATGCGCTGGCCCGTACTGAGCGTAAAACGGCTAAGGGCTACCATGGTTTTACGTTCTATACCGACACCGAAGTCACGCTAGAGATGGACTTGGTGCGGCGTGACCTTACTATCAATGCGATAGCTGCCCGAGCAGGTTCTACGGATTCAAATGGTGATTTGTCATTAAAAAATGTGGGTCAGTTCGAGCTGATTGACCCCTACAACGGCCAGAGTGACATCAAAGCCAAAGTGCTGCGCCATGTGAGCCTGGCGTTTGCCGAAGACCCAGTGCGCATACTGCGGCTGGCGCGGTTTGCGGCGCGCTACCCTGACTTTAGCGTAGCGCCTGAGACAGTGGACCTCATGCGCCGCATGGTGGCCCAAGGCGAGGTAGATGCACTGGTGGCCGAGCGGGTGTGGCAAGAGTTGGCCACGGGGCTGATGGAGGCCAAGCCGTCGCGCATGCTGCAGGTGCTGCGCCAATGCAATGCACTAGAGGTGATGTTGCCAGAGGTCAACCGCCTGTGGGGCGTGCCGCAGCCCCAGGCGCACCACCCCGAGATTGACACTGGCGTGCATCTGATGATGGTGCTGGACATGGCGGCGCAGTTAGAGGCACCGCTGCCTGTACGCGTGGCCTGCCTGCTGCACGACCTAGGCAAAGGCACCACGTCTGCCGACGTATTGCCGCGCCATATTGACCACGAAACCCGTAGCGTAGATTTGCTGCTGCCCCTGTGCGACCGCCTGCGTGTACCTGTAGACTGCAAAGAGCTGGCCGTGGTGGTGGCGCGCGAGCATGGCAACATTCACCGCAGTATGGATTTAAACGCGCAGGCCGTGATGCGCCTGTTAGAGCGGTGCGACGCAATTCGCAAACCCGCACGGTTTGGAGAAGCTCTGCTGGCCTGCGAGTGCGATGCACGCGGGCGGCTGGGCAAGCAAGGCGATGCCTACCCGCAGCGTGCACGCTTGTCAGCGGCATTAGCAGCAGCCTTGGAAATTGCTACAGAACCTATAGCTGCTAGAGCAGTATCTGCGGGCTTAACTGGCCCGAAGATAGGGGAGATGATTGCGCAAGAGCGGGTTGGGGCCATCAAAACGGCGCTGGCAGCTTACGATGCAACGGGCGACAGTTCTGGGTCGTAGGTCTGGCCCCGTAGGTCTGGACCATGACACGGGCGGTCTTAAATAACGGCCGTTCTGTGCGGCCCATGGGCTGTATTAGCTCACACATGGCCACTGCACCCTTTACTTTGGTAAAGCCGCAACAGTTTCGTCCCACGTCGCAGGGTTGCAGCCCACACGCGTTACGTTGATGCCCGCCGCCGTGACGGCATGAGCTAGTGCTGCTTGCAGCACTGCGGTAGACAAATCGCCCTGCAGTGCGGCGGGTGACAACACATTGCTGCGCTGCAAATGCGCCAGCAGTGCCGCAAAAAAACTGTCCCCTGCACCAACTGTGTCGGCCACTTCTAAACCCGTTGGGCTAGCTTGAAAAACTGCTTGCTGGCGTGTGACCAACCACGCCCCTGCAGCGCCTAGCGTGAGAGCCACAAGCTGCGTGGTGTTAGATTGCAGCAGACTACGCGACGCTGCTACGGGGTCGGTAGCGGTTTTGTCCATCAATCCCAAGTCGATCAAATCGTCGTCACTTACCTTGACTATGTGCGCCATTGCGCACGCCGCCAGCACGCTGGCACGGTAGGGTGCAACGTCGGGGCACACCATGGTGCGCAGGTTGGCATCTACCGTAATGCAGGCACCCAGCGTGTGCTGTGCGGCCTGTATCACCGCACAGGTTTTGGGCCAGTCTTGGGGCACCAGCATGAGGCAGCCAGTGTGTAGCACCGCAGTGGTGGCAGGCAGTGCGGCCACGGCTTGCGCAGCGCTTATGTCACGGTCAGCCACGGCTTCGCGGTGAAAGGCATAGCTGGCCTTGCCTTGGGTATCAAGCTGCACCACAGCAATCGATGTGGGCAAGCTGCTGGGCGCTGCGCTGGCCAGTTGCACGCCCTCTGTTTGCAGCAAGGCGCGGTATTGCTGGCCAAAACTATCGTGTGACAAAGGGTTCAGGTAATTGGTTGCCAACCCTTGCCTGGCAGAGGCAATACAGAAGTTAAAAATAGACCCTCCAAGACAAGCCTGCGAATCTGTACGTAGGATACCGCGTGAGTAAGGGCTCACAATAAGATCAATCAGGGCTTCACCAAAACAAGTCAACATGGCGAGATTAAACCCCAAAATAAGAAGCCCAAGATTAGGGTTAACGATAAATAAAACAAATTGATTTATTAAATAATTCCGTGAATAATGCACACAGCCAGTAAAAGGCTGATGACGCTTAACTATTCATTAAATCTTGTTTTATCCATCTTAGGAGACCCGTATGTCGTTCAAAATTAAAGCCACTTTGGCCCTCGCTGCTGGAATGGCGCTGGCTACAGGCGCCATGGCAGCACAGCCCATCATCGGTTTGATTACCAAAACCGACACCAACCCCTTCTTCGTCAAAATGAAAGAAGGCGCACAAGCTGAAGCCAAAAAAGCTGGCGCCAAGCTGATGACGGCTGCTGGCAAGCTAGACGGTGATACCGCTTCGCAAATCGCCGCCATCGAGACCATGACCGCTGCAGGCGCTAAAACCATTCTCATCACGTCTACAGGCGACGCCGTGATTCCAGCGATGAAAAAAGCCCAAGCCAAAGGCGTGCAGTTCATTGCCCTAGACAGCCCGATGGAAGGTGCTGATGCCCTGTTTGCTACCGACAACTACAAAGCCGGTATGTTAATTGGCCAATACGCCAAAGCCGCTTTGGGTGCTAAGCCCGCCAAAATCGTTATGCTTGACCTATTCCCCGGCCACCCCGTGGGCGCGCAACGCCACAACGGTTTTATGAAAGGCTTTGGCCTAGAGGCATTTGACGCCAAGTCCAATGAACTGTCTAAAACCGCAGAAACCGTGTGCGCTGGCGACAGCTTTGGTGACCAGTCCAAAGGCCAAACCGCCATGGAAAACTGCTTGCAAAAGAACCCTGATGTGAACGTGGTGTACACCATCAACGAGCCAGCCGCTGCAGGTGCTTTTAACGCACTGAAGAAAGCCGGTAAAGAAAAAGGCGTGATCATTGTGTCAGTCGATGGCGGCTGCGCAGGCATTGCTGACGTAGCCAAGGGCGTGATTGGCGCTACCTCACAGCAATACCCATTAAAGATGGCTTCTATGGGCGTTGCAGCAGGCGTTGAGTTTGCCAAGACAGGCAAAAAATCCAGCGGTTACACCGACACCGGCGTGACGCTGATTGCCAAAGATAAAATCAAAGACGTTGACAGCCAAAGCGTGAAAACCGGCACCGATCTGTGCTGGGGCAAGAAGACGTAATAGCCCATGAAACCTGATGGCTACAAAGCCATCAGGTTTGATTAATTTGTGATTCCTTGAGTTTGAGAGCCGCGATAGTCTGCAGAATACAGGCTCTCTTTTTTAACATGGTGGGTAAGCGCCAATCGCAAAGTGTGATGTGACAGATCCATCCCAGAGGCCGCCATGCATTGCACCAGATATGAAACGTCTTAATTTATCGCTCTCCAGTGTCACCACGCTTGGCCCTTGGCTCGCGCTGTTCGTGGCTTGTGCTTTTTTTGCCACCCAGTCGGATCGTTTTTTGACCGGAGAGAACCTGTCCATTGTGTTGCAGCAAATCATGGTGGTGGGTGTACTGGCCTTAGGCCAAACCTTGATTATTTTGACTGCAGGTATTGACCTGTCCTGCGGTATGGTGATGGCGCTGGGCGGCGTAGTGATGGCCAAGTTTGCCACCGACTTAGGCCTGCACCCTGTATTGGCCATCTTAGGTGGAGTGGGTGCAACCACGTTGTTTGGTCTGCTCAACGGCGTGCTGGTCACCAAGATGCGCCTGCCCTCGTTTATTGTGACGCTGGGTACCATGAACATTGCGTTTGCAGTGAACCAAATTTATTCTGAATCGCAAACCATCAAAGATCTGCCGCCCATGCTCACCGCATTGGGGCTGACGTTTTCTATCAACGGCACCGAGTTTGCTTGGGGCACGTGCTTAATGATCGTGCTGTACGCACTGGTGTGGCGCGCACTGGCCGACACAGCGCCCGGCCGCCATGTGTACGCGGTGGGCAACAACGCTGAGGCAGCGCGGTTGTCGGGTATTTCGGTCGACAAAGTGTTGATCAGTGTCTACGCGTTGGCAGGTTTTTTCTATGGGGTAGCCGCGCTATTGTCAGTAGCCCGCACGGGTGTAGGCGACCCGCAAGCGGGACAAACCGAAAACCTAGACGCCATCACCGCCGTAGTGCTGGGCGGTACGTCGCTGTTTGGTGGGCGCGGTATTATTTTGGGCACCTTGGTGGGGGCCATGATTGTGGGCGTGTTTCGCAACGGCCTTACCTTGATGGGCGTATCCTCGGTGTACCAAACCTTGATTACCGGTGTGCTGGTGATTCTAGCGGTAGCGGCTGACCAAATGTCGCGCAAAGGGAGCCGCTAATGACGACAAATACCCCTGCGACACAAATTATTTTCAAAGCGCAAGGCATCGTCAAACGCTACGGCCAAGTCACAGCACTTGACGGGGTAGATTTTGAGCTGCGCGCCGGCGAGATTTTGGCGGTGATTGGCGACAACGGCGCAGGCAAATCGTCGCTCATCAAGGTGCTGTCAGGTGCCGTGGTGCCCGACGAAGGCACGATGGAGTTGGATGGTATGCCAGTGCGCTTTCGCTCACCCATTGATGCACGCAAGCATGGCATTGAGACGGTGTACCAAGATTTGGCAGTAGCGCCTGCCATGACGATTGCCGAAAATTTGTTCTTGGGCCGCGAAATTCTCAAGCCCGGATTTTTAGGCAAACTGTTGCGTTTGATTGATAAAAAGCAAATGCTGCAAGATGCCACCACGCACATGGCCGATTTAAAAATTGGCCTGCGCTCGATGAGCCAAGCGGTAGAAACATTATCAGGCGGGCAGCGTCAAGGCGTCGCTGTGGCGCGCAGTGCCGCGTTTGCCAAGCACGTGGTCATCATGGACGAACCCACAGCCGCACTGGGCGTGAAAGAAGGCAACATGGTGCTGGAGCTGATTCGCCGTGTGCGTGACAAAGGATTGCCAGTTATCTTAATTAGCCACAACATGCCGCATGTGTTTGAGATTGCTGACCGTATCCATGTACAACGCCTAGGCAAGCGCGCTGCGGTGCTGAACCCCAAGGCTATCAGCATGAGCGATACTGTGGCCGTGATGACCGGTGCCATGCCGGTAGAAAAAATCCCCGAGGCCGCCCTTGCTTAAAAATATTGACCCTGTCCTGTGCCCCGAGTTGCTCAAAATCTTAGCCGAGATGGGCCACGAAGACGCCGTAGTATTAGTGGATGCTAACTTTACATCCATGCGCTACCGCGCTACAACGACATCGCAAACGGTGGTGCGTTTGCCTGGCGTAAGCTTGGCACGCGCCGCGCAAGCTGTGCTGTCAGTGCTGCCCCTGGGCACTGCCGAAGAAAAACCCGTGGCCTACATGCATGTGAGTGGCGCGCCGACCGGCTACGCTTCTGCAGTGCAGCGCGAGGTAATTAGCCTAGTTAAGTCCGACCCTGCTAGCGCACATTTGCAGGCCGAGGCGGTGGAACGGTTTGCTTTCTACGACATGGCCAGTAGTGCCTACGTCATTGTGCAAACTGGCGAGTTGCAGCCTTATGCTAATTTCATTTTTAAAAAAGGCGTAATGCACTAGGCAACCATTGTCTACGTGCGTTCGACTCGCCGTGTTAATTGATTCTCTCCCCCTTGCACCTGCTGACGTAGCTGATATTACGCAGCCAGCTCACTTTAAGCCGCGCGGCTCTAACCAAATAGGCATGCGCCAGTACAACGAGCGCGTGGTGTTGCAAGCCATTCGCTTACATGACAGTTTGGCCAAAGCCGATTTGGCGCGCCTGACACACCTAAGTACGCAAACCGTCTCACTGATTATCGACAGATTGCATGCAGACGGCTTGGTAGTAAAACAAGCCGCTGTACGTGGCAAAGTGGGCCAACCCAGTGTGCCTATTGCGCTAAACCCAGATGGAGCGTTTGCCATCGGTATCAAAATTGGCCGACGCAATTGCGATATTTTGTTGCTAGACTTCACCGGCAAAGTACGCGAGCGCGCTAGTGTGTCCTACGATTTTCCTGACCCGCAGGTTTTGTTTGCGCAATTGCAAACGCAGCTCATCGCACTGCCTGCACGTTTGGGCAGCCACGCCGCCCACCGTATTGCGGGCGTAGGTGTTGCAGCGCCCTTGTCGCTGGGCGGCTGGCACAGCCTGCTGGGTGTAAGTGCCGAGCGCACACATGCGTGGGACGATATTGACATCGCTGCCCGAGTGCAGTCTATGACAACGCTGCCGGTACAACAAGTTAAAGACACCGCTGCGGCCTGCGTAGCTGAGCTGGTAGCAGGCCGTGGGCGCAGTGTGCGCAGTTTTGTGTACTTGTTTATCGACACATTCATTGGTGGTGGCGTGGTGATTGACAGCCAATGGCGCTCTGGCTTGCGCGGTAACGCTGGCGCGATTGGATCAATACCTTTGCACGCAGTTAATGCAAGCTCTGCTGCGGATGCCTGTAGTTCACCACCGCAGGTGCTCAGCGTAGCGTCCTTGTACCGTTTAGAGCAGCGCTTTGCTGCAGCGGGGCTGGACGCCACGGCTTGCTACGATGACCGCGCAATGTCCGGCGATTATTTAGCGCACACGATGGCGTGGTTACAAGAGGCCAGTGCAGCAATTGCGTTGGTTGTGCAAAACGCTGCCTGCGTGTTGGACATGGACGCGGTAATCATCGACGGCTCATTAGGCCGCGGTTTGCTGGCGCTGCTGCGCCAAACATTAGACGCGTCGTTGGCATCGTACAGCTGGGAAGGCATTAGCTTGCCAGAGGTATTGCTGGGCACCATAGGGCCTGATGCACGTGCAATGGGCGGGGCCTTACTGCCGTTGTACAGCAGCTTTGCACCAGACCGAGAGTTGTTTTTAAAACTCGATCGCTAACCCTTAGTCAACTTTTACCGACTGTGCTGCCAGCGTAAGTTGCACCTTGTCGCCATAAGCCACCCCGTTTAAGTGTGGTGCAATAATTTCCATCATGCTGCTAGATTGGTGATGGGCCGCTTTGGTTTCTGGATGCGGGCGGTAAAGCCATCCGGCAACAGTAGTTTGCTGCCAAGTAAGTTGCAACCCAACAAAAGAGAAGGTTTCTGCTGGATGCAAATCTGTCCAGGTAACCTGCTCAAAGCAATAGTCTGCACGCTGCAATGCCCAGCTGTGTGGCGCAATCGACACGTTCATGGTGCCAACCCAGCAATCAGATAAGTCGAGCCCCAGCGCTTTAAAATATGGCATTTGCATAGCAACGGAACCCCGCGGGTACGGACTATCAGCCGACCTGCCCGATGCTACTCCGTGGCCTTGCACGACAACACCTTGCAGCACCAAAGGTACGGTCATGGCTGTACCAAGGCCAAGGCGGCCAGATCACCCACCTGCAACCCCAGCCCTGCAGGCACTATTTCGCAGCCATCGGTCAGCGACGCTAGCTTGCCTGCAATGTGGGCACGCAGCCTAGATAATAAATAATCTTGGTGATGCCAAAACACGCTGCCGCCTAAGCTGATACGTTCTAAATCTAGTGTGACAATTAGGTTGTACAGCGCACGCCCCATCACCTTGCACAGTTCGTCAACTTGCGCTGTGGCTGTTGTATCGCCAGTCTTGGCAGCCAATAAAAGCGCTGCTGCATCCCGCCCAAACCGCCTTGGGATAGCATTTCCAGCTACCACGGCTTCTAGGTCGCCATAGTTGCCGCACCCGCAGATAGTATCAGGATGGTCGCTCACGAACATGTGACCCGCATGGCCTGCATTACCGTTTTTACCGCGCAGCACGTGGCCATCAACACACAGCCCTACGCCAATGCCGGTGCTCCAAGTGACATAAGCGCAGCTGCGCACGCCTTGCAGTGCGCCCCAGCGCCGCTCGGCTTCTAGCCCACCGATAGCATCGTTTTCAATGCGTACTTTGGGGTAACGTGCTGCCAGGGGTGCCTCTATCGGTGCACTCATCCACTGGTTGGGTAAGCCGCGTGCTGCGCCGGCTAAGCCGCCGCAGATATTGGGCGCAGCCAGCTCAATTTGGCCTGCATTCATCACAAACGGGCCGCAGCTAGACACACCCACACTGGCAATATGTTCTGACGCAACGCCGTGCGCCGTGCATGCCGCGCCAATCATGCGCATAATTTGCTGCGCTAGTGCATCAGAAGTACCTTCTTTGGCACTGGGTTCTGTACGGCGCGCGTGCAGTGTGCGCTGCGCATTCTTGGGCGCACCTGCGGGATGTTTGTGCGCTAGTTGCGCAGGGTCGTCTGCTAGGGATACCGCTACTTTGGTGCCGCCGATGTCTACACAGGCGTGGTAAATCTGTTGGGTCATAGGCCTCTATTATGCTTGGGCTGGACAGTGCCTTATCTTATTGTGCTGGGCGACGCTACTTGTTGCGCACACCACTTTCCACATGGCCTGCTGGCACATGGTTAGCGGCTGATTCGACGTGGCCGGTTTGGTCGTCGAAGAAAAAGTCAGGTTCAAATTCGCGTAGAAACTCGCCTTTGTCCAAACCGCCTAAAAACATGGCTTGGTCTACTTCTATGTTCCAGTTCATCAGAGTGCGGATGGCGCGCTCGTGCGCAGGCGCGCTGCGGGCAGTAACCAGTGCGGTGCGGATGCGTATGTTGGGCTTGCTTTCACTTTGTAGTAAATGCAGCGCTTCTAGCAAGGGTTTAAAAGGGCCGGGCGGTAGCGGTTGGGCTACTTTTTTAGTTTCATGTTTTTGAAAGGCGGTCAAGCCAGATTTTTGGTAAATGCGCTCCGCCTCATCGCTGAACAGCACGGCGTCACCGTCAAAGGCAATGCGCACTTCATTCGGATAGTTATCACCAGCGCGCACAGAGCGCGTGGCCACAGTGGCTGCTGCGAAACCATTGCTTAGGGCCGCGCGCACGTCTTCAGACTTGGCGGATAAAAACAAATTAGCGCGTAGTGGCCGCAGGTAGCGCCACGGTGACTCGCCCCGCGTAAAAGTGCAGCGCACAATCGGCAGCTTGTAATGCTCGGCACTGTGCATTACTCGCAGGCCACTGACAGGGTCGTTGCGCGACAAGATCACTACTTCAACCCGCTGCGCATCGGGGCTGTTAAAGGCAAGCAACTTTTTCACCAATGAAAAAGCCACGCCAGGCTTGGCAGGCTGTTGTACGCGCTCTAGCTGCAGGCGCATGTAGGCTTTGTCATCGCCCAAGTCAAACACTTGGTTTTCTTCTTCAAAGTCAAACAAAGCGCGCGAAGAAATGGCAACCACAAGTTTGCCTTGCAAGCTGGGCATATTATTTGACCAATTGGTTAAGTTGAATGATCGGCAGCAATACAGCCAGCACGATCAGCATCACCACCACACCCATAGCCACAATCAACAAGGGCTCTAAGATAGTGGCCAGCGCCACCGCACGGCGCTGCACCTCGGTGCTTAGCTGGGTGGCTGCGCGTTGCAGCATGACGGGTAGCGTACCCGTCTGCTCGCCTAAGCGTGCAAACATGGCCAGCAGGCCGGGGAAGCGCTTTTTCTGCGCTAGCGCGTTAGCCAGCGGCGCGCCCTCACGCACCAGCACAATGGCGTCTTGCGCGTCCGCGCGAAGTGACCGGTTATTCAGCGTATCAGCTGCTGCCTGCAATGCCTTAAGAATAGGCACGCCCGCACCAACCAGCATAGCCAACGTGGATGCGAAGCGCGCAGCGTTGTAGCCACGGGCTAAGCGGCCAATCACAGGCACATTTAAAAAGGCTGCATCTATGCGAATGCGAAATTCTGGAATGCGCCGTATGTACACCGCCCCCACGCTGGCCAGTATGAGGGCCAGTAACATCCACCAACCGTAGTTGCG
>JAYSWJ010000147.1:0-4160 GCA_043718065.1 Polaromonas sp. | reverse complement strand
AAAGAACAATGTGACGAGTCGGGTTCGTCTCGATGAAAAATACGCAGCAAGGCGCGCGTTGACAATGCTAGCTAAACAAAGACCTCACTTCGCGCGTGCTTGCGGAGTATTTTTGCAGCGAGATGCCCGGCTCGAGTCCAGCGCTCCGTCGCGCACGCTATGCCAAGCGACCAACTCCACAAAGCGCACGGTAAAGCAGTGCAAACCATAGTGGTGACGCGCCTCCAAGCGCGCTACAGTCATGTTCTTTGAGGAAACAGTATTGTTAAAGGCACAGGTTGTGGCATCCATAAGTTCGAAATTACATCTTTTGCAGCGCACGGTGACTGCGGCTACTTGCATGGCCCTGTGCACCGTGGCATCAGCGCAAAGCGCCAGCCCATCGGTGCCGCGGTTTGTAGAAGAAACCGACGCCGCAGGCCTGCAAAGCCGGTTTGAGGGCGAAGCTGAATTTTTAGTGGGCGGTGGCCTAGCTACATTCGACTGCGATGGCGATGGCCTGCCTGAGGTGTATGTCACCGCGGGTGTGAACAAAGCCAAGCTGTACCGCAACCGCAGCAGCAAGGGTGGCGCGATTAAATTGGTCGAGGAGCGATCGGGCCTAGAACTGACCAATGCCATAGGTGCGTATCCGCTGGACATTGACGGCGATGGCAATGTTGACCTGGTGGTGCTGCGCGTGGGTGAGGTGCAGGTGTTCAAAGGTTCAGGCGGCTGCAAATTTCAGCGTGCGAATGAGGCGTGGAATGTACAAACCAGCAACGGCTGGCACTCGGCCTTTGCCGCTACGTGGGAGAAGGGCGCAACCTGGCCTACGCTGGCTATTGGCACCTACACCGACCGCACCAAGCCTGAGTTTCCGTGGGGTAGCTGCACCCCAGGCTTGTTGCTGCGGCCTGACGAGTCTGGCAAAAAGTTTGCGGCCCCTGCGCCACTGCTACCCGGCCACTGCGCACTGTCCATGCTGTTTACCGACTGGAACCGCTCAGGCCAAGCGGCCCTGCGCGTCAGCAACGACCGCGAATATTACAAAAACGGCCAAGAGCAGCTGTGGCACATGCCGCCGGGCCAACCGCCCACGCTGTACACCGCGGCTGAGGGCTGGAAGCCGCTGCAAATTTGGGGCATGGGCATTGCCAGCCACGATTTAACCGGCGACGGGCTACCTGAGTTTTTCTTAACCAGCATGTCGGACAATAAATTGCAGCAGCTAGAGGCCGGTGCCACGCAGCCCATATATGTTGACACCGCGTACAAAAAAGGCGTTACCGCGCACCGCCCGTATGTGGGCGGCGATGTGCACCCGTCTACCGCGTGGCATGCGCAATTTGCCGATGCTAACAACGATGGCTACGCCGATTTGTTTATCGTCAAAGGCAACATCTCCAGCATGCCCGATTTTGCGGCACTAGACCCGAATAATTTGCTGCTGCAAGAGACCAACGGCAACTTTAAAGAAGTAGGCCAAACAGCGGGCATTGCCAGCTATAAACGGGGCCGTGGCGGCATGATGGTCGATCTAAACGGCGATGGCCTGCTGGACATGCTGGTGGTGAACCGCTGGGACAAAGCGCAACTGTGGCGCAACCTGGGCAGCGGCACGGTTGACAAGCCCGCGCCCATGGGCAACTGGCTACAACTCAAACTAAAGCAACCCGGCGGCAACCGCGACGCCGTGGGCGCGTGGGTCGAGGTAGATTTAGGCGGCCGCACCATTCGCCAAGAGCTGAGCATAGGCGGCGGGCACGCTAGCGGGCACATGGGCTGGATGCATTTTGGCCTGGGCACGGCAACGCAAGTTAAGCTGCGCGTGCAGTGGCCGCACGGTGCGTGGAGCGACTGGAAGACGGCCACGGCCAATATGCAGTATGTGATGGACAAAGATGCGGGCGCATTGCAGGGAAAGGCACCATGAAGATCACTAACCATAGGTTGTACCGTTTGCGCTGCAACGTGCGCGGCGCTATTGCGCGAACTGGCGTTGTGTGGGCAGCTGGCATCGTGTGCGCCGCCGCTACTCTGGTGGCAGCCACGCCATTGCCCAGCTATGCACAGTCTGCACCAACTACAGCGGCCAGTGCAGCGCCACCCGCTAGCGCCTACAGCGCCAACGTTGCCACCGAATGGATGCAACTGGCCTTGCTGCTAGCGCAGCAAACCCCCGGCTTTAGCCCGCCTGTCACGGCGCGGGCGCTGGGCTACTTGGGCCTCACCTTGTATGAGTCCACCGTGCCGGGCATGCCGGGCCGCATTAGCTTGGCAGGGCAGCTCAACGAATTAAATTCGCTGCCACTGGCGCAGCCTGACGAGCCCTTGCATTGGCCTACCGTAGCCAACGCCGCGCTGGCCACCATGACGCGCATGATGTTTAGCAACGCCACGGCTGAGAACAAAGGCCGTATCGACCTGCTAGAGCGCAACCTGCCGCAAAAATACAGCGCCGACTTTGACCCCAATTTTTTAACCGTAGACATCACCAACCGGTCAGAAACTTTTGGCAAGCTGATGGCCATGGCCATCATGACCTGGTCGCGCACCGACGGCGGGCACGAGGCCTGGGGCCCACTGCGGCGCGGCGCGGCCAACTATGTGCCACCCAGCGGTGATGGCAAATGGTCGGCCACGCCGCCCACATTTGCCGCTCCGCTGCTGCCGCGCTGGGGCGATGTGCGCCCCTTTGTACTGAAAAGCCCTGCAGAATGCGCCGCGCCCTTGCCACCCGCCTATTCTGAGGAAACCACCTCTGTGTTTTACAAAGAAGCTGCCGAGGTGCACCGCATCAGCACGCAAATCACGCAAGAGCAGCGCCAGTTTGCCCTGTACTGGGCCGATGATCCGGGCAAAACACCCACGCCTGCAGGCCACTGGGCGTTTATTGCCAACGACATGGTTAAACAGCGCAAAGACAGCTTGGCCAGCGCCGCCGAAACCTTCGCACGCCTGAACATGGCCATGGCCGACGCTTTTATTGCCGCGTGGCACACTAAATACACCCTTAACGTGCAGCGGCCCGTCACGTTTATTCAATCGACGATTGACAGCAACTGGGTGCCCACGCTAATGCACACGCCCCCTTTCCCAGAATACCCGTCTGGGCACTCGGTACAGTCCAGCGCGGCAGCTGCCGTGCTGAGCGCCGCGTTTGGCAACAACACGGGCTTTACCGACAACACCCACAACGACCGCGGCTGGGGCCCACGCACCTTTAAAAACTTTGACACTGCCGCCAACGAAGCAGCGTTGTCTAGGCTGTATGCAGGCATCCACTACCGCATGGGTGTGACGGCTGGGCAGGTGCAAGGGCGCTGCGTGGGGCAGAAGGTGCTGGCTTTGAAGTTCCAACCGTAGTTGGGTTTTGCGCTATAAAACAGAGTGGCATTGAGGTCGGTGAGGCTTCGTCTCTGTTCTAGGACTTCGCGGTCACACAGCACCGCACGGTATGCCCATGCCAAACGGACCTGCGGCCCTTTATTGTTTGTCATAGGCATACCGAACGTTGCTGCGCTCCACTGGCGTGGTTGCTGGCGCAAGAGCAGCGACTTATCCTATTCACAGTGACCACCACCGAGCGAAACCCCAGCCCTGTACAAGCGTGCTGTTGTGGTCAGTCCTATGACAAACAATAAAGGGCCGCAGGTCCGTTTGGCATGGGACACACACTGCAACAGTGCGCGTACTAGAACAACGACACCAACGCGCACCAAAACAACGAATCCAGTACAAAGCCAACACAGCATAATAAACACCATCCAAACCACTTTAAACAGCATTTTTAACAACGAAATAGGCCACTAACCCAAGTAAAACCTGCTCAACCAGCTATTAAATTCATAGTAACTTGTGTGTTGCCTGCCTTGCGGTTCTGCGGCCCATACCGGTGTTCTGACGCCCTCAACACAGCAACATCGCAGTTTCAGGGTTAGTCCCGATGCTAGGTTCGGGCGTTTCCAGGATAATTAGTGCATCGTTTGAACTATGTTGTGCTACCTTGTAAATAAAAGGTACAACAGGCCACGGCGATGAACTTAACCCGCCTGATTAGGCAGAACTATTTGGAGACTTCCATGAAAAAATACCACCTGACCGCGCTGGCCTTGAGCCTGACCGCCATGGGTGCCTTTGCACAAACCACCGTTGGCGTAAGCTGGTCTAACTTTCAG
>JAYSWJ010000146.1:0-10445 GCA_043718065.1 Polaromonas sp. | reverse complement strand
ATGCGGCGTGCAAAAGGAATCACGTCTGTGTATGCGTTTTGCTCGCTGTGCAGTGCCTTGGGGCCAGTCACGCTAAGGCGCTCTGGGCAGCTGACTTTGCTCCACACATTAGGGTGCTGCTGCATAAACTTTACAAACAACTCAAACTCTGGGCCATCCACTGGCTTGCTTACATCTGGACGACCCATATGGTCCACCACAATGGTGGTAGGCAGCGTGGTAAAAAAGTCCCACAGCTCGGGCAAATCTACAGCCTCAAAATAAATCACCACATGCCAGCCTAGCTGGGCAATACGGCTGGCAATCTCCATCAACTCGTCTCTGGGTGTAAAATCTACCAAGCGTTTGACAAAATTAAAGCGCACACCACGCACGCCTGCGGCATGCATGTCTTGCAACTCTTGGTCGGTGATGCTGCGTTTAACAGTAGCTACGCCTCGTGCTTTACCATCAGATGCGCGGCAAGCATCCACCATGGCACGGTTGTCTGCGCCGTGGCAGGTGGCTTGCACAATTACGTTTTTATCGAAGCCTAAATGGTCGCGCAATGCAAACAACTGTGCTTTGCTGGCATCGCAAGGCGTGTATTTGCGCTCGGGTGCGTAGGCAAACTCTGCGCTTGGGCCAAATACATGGCAATGGGCATCCACTGCGCCGGCGGGCAGTTTAAAGCGCGGCTTAGTTGGGTTGTTGTACCAATCCAGCCAGCCAAGAGTTTTGTCAAATTGCAGGCTGTTAATCGACATAACGTAAACCCAATTTAGCTAACGGTTGGCGCATGTTGTACATATCTAGGCCTAATATGCCAGATGCCAGCTTTGCGCGTTTTTCGCCTTCAAAACTTTCGCGCTTTTGCGCCGCCTCTAGCGTCTTCACAGCCATGGCGGCTGGTACACAGACTACGCCGTCATCATCCGCCACTATCACATCGCCCGGTGTGACCAGCACGCCTGCACACACCACTGGGATGTTGACCGAGCCTAGCGTGGCTTTGATGGTGCCTTTAGAGCTAATAGCTTTGCTCCACACCGGGAAATTCATCGCTTGCAAAGTTTTAACGTCGCGCACACCAGCGTCAATAATCAGCGCCCTCGCGCCAAGCGATTGGAAGGATGTCGCCAGCAGGTCGCCAAAATAGCCATCGGTGCAATCTGATGTCACTGCAGCCACCACAATATCGCCTGGCTGTATTTGCTCGGCCACCACGTGCAGCATCCAGTTGTCACCGGGTTGCAGTAGCACTGTAACTGCTGTGCCGCTGACCTGTGCACCGCTGTAAATCGGTCGCATGAAGGGCTTCATCAGACCTACCCGGCCCATCGCCTCGTGCACCGTGGCACTGCCTAGGGCAGCCAGTGCGTCGGCTGCAATTTTATTAGCACGGGTAATGTTGCGGTACACAACGCCTAGTTCGTACATTTCATTGCCCATTCTTAGCTAAGGCAGCATGCAGGCGCGGGAACACGCGGCGCGCGTTGCCTTCGTAGATTTGGTATTTTTGTTGTTCATTCAGCTGCTTCGACGATTCGATGTAGCGTTTGGTGTCGTCGTAGTAATGGCCTGTCTCTGGGTCAATACCGCGCACCGCACCAATCATTTCACTGGCAAACAAAATGTTGTCTACGGGGATAACTTTGGTCAAAAGGTCAATTCCCGGCTGGTGGTACACGCAGGTATCAAAGAAAATATTGTTGAGCAAGTGATCTTTAAGCAAGGGTTTTTTCAGCTCTTGTGCCAAACCGCGAAAACGCCCCCAGTGGTAGGGCACAGCGCCGCCACCATGGGGAATTAAAAATTTCAGCGTGGGGAAATCTTTGAATAAATCGCTGGTGAGGCACTGCATAAACGCGGTTGTGTCAGCGTTCAAATAATGCGCCCCTGTAGTGTGAAAACAAGCGTTGCAACTAGTGCTAACGTGGATCATCGCGGGGATGTCGTATTCCACCATCTTCTCGTAGATCGGGTACCAATGCTTGTCGCTAAGCGGTGGCGACGTCCAGTGGCCACCCGATGGGTCGGGGTTTAAGTTAATGCCTACGTTGCCGTACTGCTCCACACATTTCACCAGTTCAGGAATGCATGTTTTAGGGTCCACACCGGGCGACTGCGGCAGCATGGCAGCGGGGATAAAGTGGTCGGGAAACAGCTGGCTTACGCGGCAGCACAGCTCGTTGCAAATAGCCGCCCAAGTGCTAGACACGTTGAAATCGCCAATATGGTGGGCCATAAAGCTGGCACGTGGGCTAAAAATAGTCAGGTCGCTGCCGCGCTCTTTCATCAAGCGCAGTTGGTTTTGCTCAATCGTCTCGCGCAGTTCATCGTCGCTGATTTTCAGGTCGGCTACTGGTAGCGTCATGACAGGGTCTTGGATACCGGCGATTTGCCGAATGCGCCAGTTTTCTAAAGCCTTGGGTGCTGTTGTGTAGTGACCGTGGCAGTCGATGATTAACGGTTTTTCTTGGCTCATAGTGGTTGGTTATCAGACGTCTAAATCGGACTTCCGGACGCGAAGGACGCGAAAGTTGCGCGAAGAACGCTAAAGGAATACAAAGAAGAAAAGTATCAGTTTATTAATTTCAAATTAATTCTATAAATTTTTTTAATTTTTATTTTTCTTCTTTCGCGTTCTTCGCGCAACCTTCGCGGCCGGAAACTTGGTATTCAAATGCTTAGCCCGCCCACACACTAGCAGGCACCATCACCTCGCCGCGCATGATAAGGCGCGCTGTGCGCAGGAGGGCCGCTTGGGTGACGTTTTGCGGATTGGCGGAGTCGATAGCTAGCGCTACACTGAACTCACCTGTGGGGTGCTCTACCGATATTTTTTTAGACGTGCCAGCTAGCATGACTGCTATGCCCTCACATACCGACCCCTGCAGCACACAAGCCGTGCCTACCGTGACAGCGGCCAGCACCCCGATAGCGTCGTGGCACACATGCGGAATAAAGCTGCGGGTGGTGATGCTGCCGCCATTTTGGGGTGCCGCAATCAAAGTCATCTTAGGGTAATTTTTTTTTGCCACGTCGCCCAAGCCCATGCGCTGCGACACCTGCAGGCGCAGCGCTTCGAGTTTGGTTTTTAGCTCAGTGTCGGCATTTAATTCAGCAACGCTTTCATACCCTGTGCGGCCCATGTCTGCAGCGCGCAACATCACCAAGGGCATACCATTGTCGATGCAGGTCACGTCGATTGAAAACGTCGTAAAACCATCGCCCTGCACCTGCACGGTGTCTATAACACTGCCAGTGGGCAGCAAGCTTGCACATACCGACCCCGCAGTGTCTAAAAAATTGACGGTGATGGGTGCCGATGTACCGGGTGCGCCATCAATGCGCGCGTCCCCTTCGTACTGCACCTGGCCGTCGGGCGTGTGCACTGTCACATCGCATTGCATGTTGGTGTTTAGCGTTAAAACACGCGCGGTGGTTATAGCACCCTGCGCTTTGATAAGGCCGCGCTCGATGGCAAAAGGTACTACGGCGGCTAGCATGTTGCCGCAGTTGGGCGTGGTGTCTACAGTATCTTTGTCTGGTTGTAATTGTGCAAACAAAAAATCTACGTCAACGCCTGCAGTAGAACTCTTGCGCAAGATACCAACTTTAGACGTTAAAGGGTGCGCACCGCCCAAGCCATCAATCTGGCGTTTATCGGGTGACCCCATCACCGCCAGCAGCACGCGGTTGCGTGTGGTCGCATCGGCGGGTAAATCGCTTTCTAAGAAAAAGGCACCTTTGGACGTACCGCCGCGCATCACATAGCAGGGTATCGCCGTTTGCATATCAGAGTTAGTTAGCTTATAAAGTAACAACTATTGTCTGCTCAGAGAGCTTTTCACGCTACAGAACTGTTCTCCTAGCTGGTAGAACAAACACTTATAGCAAAAGCTTAGTTATGCTAATAAACTGAATGTATGGATCTCAAGCAAATTGAATATTTTGTTCGCGTAGCCGAGTTGGGTAGCTTTACCCGCGCCTCAGTGGCGCTGAACATCGCCCAACCCGCGCTTAGCCGTCAGGTGCGCTTGCTAGAAGTAGAGCTTAGGCAAAACTTGCTCATACGCAACGGACGCGGCGCCACCACCACCGAAGCCGGCAAGATGCTACTAGAACACGGGCGCGGCATCTTGCACCAAGTGCAGCGCGCACGTGAGGACCTGGGCCGTGTACGCGGTGGGTTAGCAGGCCGTGTAGCCGTGGGCCTGCCTACCAGCGTGGCCAAGGTGTTGACGGTACCTTTGATTCGCGCCTTCAAAGAAAAAATGCCCGAAGCGTCCTTGTCGATCAGCGAAGGCCTGTCGGTGGCAATGCAAGAGTCTTTAACGGTAGGACGGCTAGATATTGCCGTGCTGTACAACCCCATGCCCAGCCTCGATGTTGAGCTGATTGAACTGGCGCAAGAAGACCTGATGCTGGTACAGCATGAAAGCCAGCGCAGCAAAGATGGCCAAGGCATTAGCTTGCGTGACGTGGCCACAGTGCCGCTGATTATTGCCACCCGGCCCAATGCATTGCGCGCACTGGTAGAGACTGAGCTAAACGCAGTGGGTAAGCGGTTGATCATCGCGCTGGAAATCGACGGTGTAGCCGCCACACTAGATTTAGTGGCTGACAATGCAGGCTCGGCCATCTTGCCTGCTAACGCAGTGCGCACTGCAGCCCACCCAGAGCGCTACAGCATGCGCCCTGTTAGTGGCCTGCGCAGCCGCCTAGCGCTGGCCAGCAGCGCGCAACGCCCAGCAACCTTGACGCAAAAAGCTATGCAAGAGCTGGTGATCGAAATGGTCAAAAAATATTTTTAAAACCTACTTTGAATAGCAACTATGGATCTCTACAGATATTCACTGTTGCTCGGCAGCCCTAAACTTGTTAACCTCAAGATTGCACTATTTATTCACACCTCTCTAACTAAAAGGTACAAACACCATGGCGATTAACGTAGACATTGATTTAGCGTACGAGTTTGAAGTTAAAGCCAAAGCGGCCGATGTATTTGCCATACTGTCCGACGTACCCACGTCGGTCAGCCACTTTCCCAAGGTAGACAAACTCACCGACATGGGTGACGGTGTCTACAAATGGGAAATGGAAAAAGTAGGCACCGCCCAGGTCAACATTCAAACCGTCTACGCTAGCAAGTACGTTAGCAACAAAGCCAAAGGCACGGTGGTATGGACACCTGTTAAGGGCGTGGGCAACGCACAAGTGGGCGGCAACTGGAAGATTACCGACAATAAAAAATCCACCGGTATCACACTGGGCATTAAAGGCGTTGTCGAAGTGCCCCTACCCGGCCTGATGAAAATGATCGTCGGCCCCGTGGTGCAAGGCGAATTTGAAAAATTAGTAGAAAAATATATTGCCAATTTAATCAAAAAATTTGGTGGCGAAGTTTAAGTGCGGTGTATAGGCAGCAATGTGAGCCGAGATAGTATTTAAACGTGAAAGATTAGTTTTTAATATCCATTGCAGCAGCTTCGGCAGCTTTTATACGCTGTTGGGTCGGCGGGTGACTATCTGAGTAACCGACTTCATTTGGTTTATTATTATTCTTTAACTCGCTGAATTTGATCATGGCTTTGGCAAATAGCAGTGGCGACTGTCCATTTTTATTTAAAAGTACAAACGCGTAACTATCTGCTTGACTTTCATTTTCTCGGCTGAAAAATGGAAAAATCGTTAAGCTAGCTAAAACGTTACCTGTCGTTGCTGCTGTGCCATCTTGGCCATTCATGCGCAATACCAATGTGCTGAACAGATTCATACTGACAATACGTCGTAGACCATGCCGTAACTGCAAGTGACCTAGCTCGTGCGCTATCACGGCATCTACTACCTCGACATCATCCATTAAATCGATCAAGCCATCGGTTATCACAATGATGTTGCCTGGAATTGCAAACGCATTTGGTGGTGCATGTCGAAAATATATCTCGAGTGATGGCAATCCAGCTAAATTAGCTAGCTTTTTAATGCGATTTTCATAAATTACCTGTTTGGCTGAGCTGAGTTTTGTAGGCTCTGTCTGCATATCGACAACATTCAGTACATAACGACCCAGCTTGTGTTCCCAGACCATAGGCATATGACTAGCTACTAAATTTCCAGCTGCTGGTATGCCCCAAATTACTGTCGAGACAGGGACTAAAAATACAAATAGTGTGCAAAGTAACGGAATCCAAGACGAGGCAATAGCTCGGTCAACAGTGATACTGATGCGATTCATATTCCAACCTCCATATCCAGTGAATTACCTAATTCATCCAAAGCACTTGACGGTTTTTGCAAATTAGTTTGACTCGAAAATTGAGTCCAATCACCGTCCAAATAGATTTGAATATGTTTTGATCGCCAACGATTAAAGTGAACCGTACTCCAAGGTATTGAAAGTCCTAGCGTTAGCGTAGCCAAGAGCGCATAACCTGCTGTTAATAAACCCGCCTTGGTAGGACTAATCGTGCTGCTGAATGTCATTCCGCCTACGGACATGCGATGCAAGACAAAATTGATTCGCCTCCCCCTAGCGAAAGTTGCTGCATACACAACCAAAACTAAATAATAAACAACTGACGCAGCAGCTATAGCGTCGCGATTACCAATCTGCGACACCGCGCCAAATATTAAAATCAGACTTATGAAAAATATAATTAGAGGACATGAAAACAAGATTTTTGCGGTGTGGCGAAGCAACTCTTGTGGGCTGATACTCAAAGTGAAGCTTGTGTCACCCCATCGCGCTTGCGAAAATCTGTAATGCGTTAGTGCAGAAGTAGCACCTGACCACACATAGACAGAAATGAAAATAGATGCCAGCATCCATATGAGAGCTTTGGGTAAACTATATTTAATTAGATCTATCAAAGTGACAGAATAAAGCGGTATCTGATTGACCGCGAGCCATAATCCTAGTGTTATTAATGGCCGCCTTAATGGAGATGACTGATTGTTGCTGTCAAATCGTATATCTCGATACGTCGGGGTTCTCCAACGGAATGCAAAACTGTTCGCCAATAACCATGGTGCTACTAGGAAAATTGCTACCGTAAACAGCGGCGTTAACCAAGGATTCCACAAGTTAGTGATGTAAATAGCTAAAAATAAAATTAGCATCAAAATACGTCCACGTAGCAGTGCAACAGGTACGAAGCATACTTGGAACGATTGCCCCTCAAGCAACCAGTTCCGCCCTAAAAACTCGGCCTTTCGAGTGCGTGCCCAAGGCCCGTAAATACCTAGTGCTATTAACGTTAAGGCATGACATACAACCCATATGCGAAAATATTCGTAGGTTTTGGCAGTAAATTGCAAAGTCAGCTTTTTGCCTGAATATTGCATATCCGTCAGCGCATCAAAGCTGTTTTTTTCTGCCCATACGTTTGTGGAATTTTCTACGTCATAAACTTTAGCATCATCGGGCGATAGAAAATATCGCTCAATCTTTTCAGAGTAAAAAATGCTTTTGTTTTTTGCCAAAAAATTCTCCCTCTATACTATTTTTTTACCTTATCGCATCCCGTGCTGTCAGCGTACCCATGGCGCTGCGGTCAATAAATCCTTGCACATTTTCAGAAGGTGCCAGCAGCAATTTGTCTACCAGCGGAGCCATGGCAATTTGCTCTGGTTCGCACAGCATCACGTAACGCCCACTGCCATCGGCAATTTCGCTGGCGTAATCTTGGGCAGACAGCACCGCCATCACCGGCTCTATTTGCAAAGCATCTACTTGCATGGCGGCGCCTAGCTGCGCAATGGTGAGGCCCTTGGCAGGCGATGTGCGGGCGCGGTGCAGGTGCTGGATAATTTCTATACACAGCGTAAAGCGCCAGCCGGGTGTACCACCACGGCGTTTGACGCCTTGCAGCAGGCTAGGCAAGTAAGCAGCAATGACAGCGCCCAGCAGTACGATGACCCAAGCAATATAAATCCATAGCAGCAAGATAGGTGCAGTGGCAAATGCGCCGTAAATGGCCGAATAGCTGGGTACAGAGGCTAGGTAAATTGCTAGCACCTTCTTAGCCGCCATAAAGCCTACAGCTACAAAGACGCCACCTGTCCAAGCATGTGCGCGTTTAACCTGAGTATTGGGCACGTATTTGTACAGCGCAGCCATGCCCGCTGCCAGCAGCACAAACTCTAGCGCGTCCAGTAGCAAGCGCAGACCACCAGGGAAGAACCCCACCATGCCTTTGGATGCCGACAGCGCATACGAGGTAATGGTCAAGCTAGCGGCTAGCAGCACCGGCCCCAGGGTCAATGCGGCCCAGTACACCAGCAAGCGCTGGGCAAAAGGGCGAATGCGCCTCACACGCCAGATACTGTTCAGCGTGCGATCAATCGTAAAAATCAAAGCCAAAGCCGTGACCAGCAGCAGCGCCAAGCCCGCCGCGCCTAGGCGCGATGCCTTGCTGGCAAACTGGGTAAGGTAGCCCAGCACGTTGCGGGCAATGTTGTCGGGCACCAGGCTTTCGATCAGCCATTGCTGCAGCACGCCCTGCATTTTTGAGAAGATGGGAAACGCCGTAAAAATGGCCAATATGACGGTGAACAGCGGCACCAACGCGATGGTGGTGGTAAATGTCAAGCTACTGGCAGTTAATCCTAAGCGGTCTTCCCTAAAGCGCTCTAACAATACCGCAGCGGTATTGCGCCACGGAAACACCTTTAGCGTGGCTAGCAGTTCGCGCAGTTGCAGCTTGGTTTGTATCCAAAATAGGCTTAAAGAATGAGACTTGGTATCCATCCCGGTATCATGCCATCCAAATAAGGTAATTTGTGCATGAAAAATTCTGTAGATATGACGCGTTGGCTGGCCGTGGGCAGCCTGTTGGGCATGATTGTGTTGGGCTTGGCTTGGGAATTGTGGCTGGCGCCCCTGCGCCCGGGCGGGTCGCTGCTGGTGCTCAAGGTACTGCCGCTGTGCTTACCGCTAGCGGGGATTTTAAAAAATAAAATGTACACCTACCGCTGGGTAAGCCTGATGGTGTGGCTGTACTTTACCGAGGGTGCCGTACGCGCCTACAGCGACAAACCGCCCAGCAACTACTACGCCATGGTGCAGGTGCTGCTGTGTTGCACCTTGTTTGCTGCATGTGCGCTGCATGTACGCCTACGGCTACGGTCTGCGGTGCCAGCCAACCCAGTCGCACCTGCACAGGGCACAGGCAGCCATTAGATCGCATCAGAAGTAACAGTCAAACCTGTGTTTGATTTGTCTATTACGATGCTGCATAAGGAGAAATACCATGCACATCAGACCGCTCAAACTTAAATCGACCGTTGTAGTTTTAACCGCATCAGCGCTGCTGTTGGGGCCTGCCCATGCCGCAGAAATAGCGCTACGCATCATGGAGACGACCGATGTCCACATGAACCTGCTGAACTACGACTACTACCAAGACAAGAAAACCGATGCATTCGGCCTAGCCAAGTCGATCACCTTGCTTAAAGCAGCACGCGCCGAGGCTGCCAACAGCCTGCTGTTTGACAATGGCGACTTGATACAAGGCAACCCACTAGGCGACATGGTGGCCAAAGTAAAGCCTTTCAAGCAAGGCGATGTGCACCCTGCTTATAAGGTGATGAACCAGCTAGGCTACGACGCAGGCAACTTGGGCAATCACGAATTTAACTTTGGCCTAGATTTTTTGCGCCGCACGATTGCGACGGCAAAATTCCCCTACGTTAACGCCAACGTATTTGTAGACGACAAAGACGGCGCAAACGCTAAACATGCCTTCACGCCCTACCTCATTTTGGACCGCAGCTTTGTTGACACTACAGGTGTTAAACACGCCATGAAGGTTGGTGTGATTGGATTCGTACCACCACAAATCATGCAATGGGACCGGCAAAATTTAAGCGGCAAAGTTATCGCCCGTGACATGGTGCAAGTAGCTCAAAAATACGTGCCCGAAATGCGGGCCAAGGGTGCGCAACTGGTGGTGGCTATTCCCCATTCAGGTTTTGAGAAAGGCGAAGTAGCAGCGTTTGCAGAAAACGCTGTGTCTAAGCTGGCCGAGGTGCCGGGTATTGATGCTATTTTGTTTGGCCATGCGCATGCCGAATTCCCCAGTGCCGCATTTGCCAGCTACCCCAAGGTAGACGCAGCGCGCGGCACTATCAACGGGGTAGCGGCCGTCATACCTGGCCGCTGGGGTGACCACCTAGGCGTGATTGACCTTACGCTAGACAACAGCAGTGGTAAATGGGCGGTAAAAAACAGCCAGTCTAGCATTCGCCCCATCTTTGACAAATTAGCCAAAAAACCCACCGTAGAAGCCGACCCGATGGTCGAGACTGCCATTGTCACTGAGCATGCCGACACCCTAGCCTACGTGCGCGGCAAAGTAGCTGAGACCAACGCACCCATCTACAGCTACTTTGCCCAAGTGGCCGACGACTCTAGCGTGCAAGTAGTGTCTAACGCACAAACTGCCTATGTGAAAAAA
>JAYSWJ010000145.1:0-4160 GCA_043718065.1 Polaromonas sp. | reverse complement strand
TAGCCCTTCTGGCAGCACCAAAGCCGCAATTTGCCCGCCTAGCAAATCCACTATGGCGGGCGGCCCACCGGCATACACCACGTGCTGCCAAGGCACATTGGCTTCGCGAAACAGCATTACCTCCAGCAAATGCGGCAAGGTGCCTGTGCCGGGGGAGGCCACGTTGGCCAGCTTGGGGTTGCTGCGCATCCAGTCGACCAGCTCTTGCAGATTGGTCACGCTGCTGGGTACTGCTGGGCCGACGGCTAAGGCCAGCGTCATTTCCCCCGCCATCGACAGGGGCTGCAAGTCGGCTATCGGGTCGTATGCGAGTTTGGCATATAGGTACGGATACACGGTGGCAACGGCGCCTTGGGCTAGCAATACCGTTGCACCATCCGGCGCAGACGCCTTGAGCGCGTTAACCGCAATTTGACCTGCCGCGCCCGGGCGGTTGTCGACGATAGCGCCTTGCGGGTAGTGCCGCGTCAATTGCTCGGCCACGCGCCTGGCCACAATATCGGGAATACTGCCAGCAGGGCCGGAACACAGGATGCGCAATTGGTTAATGGAGGGCTGCGTGGCAGTCTGCGCCAGAGCAGGGCGGCTGGCCGCAAATCCTAGCAAAGAGGCGGTTGCGGCGCAGGCTGAATGGAGCACCAAGCGGCGCGTCTGGGCATTAGAGGCGAGGGTAGAGTTCATTAAATTCTCCTTGGGGTAAGGGTGATGTCGATGGGTGCGATATTGGCAGAGCACCCACCTTGTGGGAAGATGCGCGATGCAGCAGCCCGATGTCGGTTGTGCATCACCCAAGGAGTTCTGATGCGACTTCAAAGTATTGAACAATTCATCGCCGTGGTGGACGCAGGCAGCATTCGCGGCGCGGCCCGCCAGCTCAATATGTCGCAACCAGCGCTTACGCGTGCGCTGCAACAGCTGGAGGAAGAACTGTGCGTGCAACTGATGGACCGCAGTGGCCGCGGTGTGACGCCTACCGCTGCTGGCAGTGCTTTTTTGTCACGCGCACGGGTAGCCGAGGCCGAGCTGCGCAAGGCGGCAGAAGAAGCTAAAAAGACCGTGGGTGACGGTACGCGGCTGCTGGCGCTAGGCGTGTCGCCCGTGGGTGCCAGCCTGTTGCTGCCCGAGCTGGCCATCACGCTGCAGCGCTTGCACCCTAAGACACGCATACGCATTTTGGAAACCACGCCCAGTGCACTGCTGTCGCTGGTGCGCGATGAAGTGATGGACTTGGCAGTGACCCAGCGCACCCGAATTCACCTAGACGCCGGGCTAGACTACAAACCGCTGGCAGAAATTCAAATGCGTATGGCTGTGCGGCCCGGGCACCCGCTGCTTGGCAGGCCGGGCAAAAAGTCAGCCTGCAGCCTGCAAGACATCGTGGGCGCGTCGTGGCTTTACATGACGGCGCACGACAGCTCTGACGACATCGTGAGCCGCTCATTCATTGCCAGCGGCTTGCCTGTGCCATTGGCCGCCGTGCATTGCGGCTCGTATTTTGTAGCGCTTGATTTAATTGCCGCCACCGACATGGTGGGTGTGCTGCCGCCAGCCTTGCTGCGCGCGTGCATGAAAGCTGGCCAACTGGTTGAACTGGTGCTGGCCAAACCGTTGATACCGATTCAGCTTGGTTTGTACACACGGTCTGGCTCGCCGCCCACAGTACCGGCCAAGTCTGCAGCAGCGGCCATAGTAGCCATTACCAAGAGAATCGCCTTGACTGGCGAACTTCGTGCCACGACCCCATTGGTAGTTTAATTTAACCTTCTCAATTAACTTCATACGATGTATATTATGTTAAGTAGATTACATTCGTTGATCTATTCCATATTTATACCAGCACCAAAGCTCGGTTTCGCAATCCATAGCCCTGCCCATTCAGTTGAAAGTCCGCTCAGTCAGTTTGATTAATATTTCAAGGCTGATACTTCACCTAACAAGTACTTACTAAGTGCTTGATTTGAATGTTGTAATTTGTGAACTAATTAGCGTTTTGTGCTGGTTTAACTTGCTTTCATGTAGGACGACGTCTATCGTTACGTGATGGATAAAATGACCAGACAGGATAAGCTATGCGTTGGGTAAAGACCACCTTGACAAGCGTATGGGGCATGATGGGTTTGCAGCCAATTCCCAACGAGGACGAATTGCACGACCGCACCGAAGAGATTCGTGAAAACATGCTGGATATTTTGGGCGAAAAAGGTGCGGAACTTCGCCCTGTGGTACGCAGACGCATTCAATATGCGCCCGATATTGAGGCGTTATGGTATTTGCGCAGTGACTGGATGACCACCGTGGCAGCCACCCAAGGCGAAACAGCTGCTGCAGGCCATGTGCGCCGTATCAATGCCAGCTTTTCAGGTCTGCTGCCCGAGGGCTTGCAATCTAGGCCCAGCAGCCTTTCACATTAGAGCGCAGCCAATTGCTTTGCCCTAACCTAACCTAGTCTAGCCAAGTCGTAAATTCCTTGGCATCCACCCGCGTGGTGGCAAAAGTGTTAACCAAAGCGCCCTCGTCCGCATAACCTAGCGACATACCGCACACCAGCATCTCGTTATCGGCTGCGCCTATGTGCGGCAAAATAATCTTGGCAAAACCGTTCCACGCTGCTTGCGGGCAGGTATGCAAGCCCCGTGCGCGCGCCGCCAGCATGATGTTTTGCAAAAACATACCGTAGTCCAGCAGGCTGCCGCGACCCATCACTTTGTCGATGGTAAACATCAGCCCAACGGGTGCGTCAAAAAATTGGTAGTTGCGCTGGTGTTGCGCTTGCATGCCCGCCTTGTCGCCCTTGCCCAAGCCCAGCACGCCATACAGTCCAAAGCCACATTCGCGGCGGCGGTCAATGTAGGGTGATACCCATTTTTCGGGGTAATAGTCGTAGGCCTCGGTGTATTGCGCGGCCAGTGTCGAGTCGACGCCAACAGCATTGTGCGCAGCACATACCTTGGATATCAAGGCGTCTTTGCTTGCGCCTTGCAGCACATACACCTTCCACGGCTGTGTGTTGGTACCGCTGGGTGCGCGGGCGGCCACTTCAAGCAAATCAGCCAGTAGCTGACGGTCCACAGCAGTAGGCAAGAATGCGCGGTTGCTGTAACGGCTAAGCATGGCCGCGTCCACACTGGCTCGGTCGGCCACCACGGTAGTGGCTTGGGGAGTGTGCAGAAGGTCAGTTAGTTTCAAAATCAAATGCTCCAGGAGGTTTTAGGTTTAAAGCTATGTTGCAAAATTGCTATTACTTTAATAGCTGCTTGAGCAGTATCTACGGCTTAAAAGACCTGAAAAACTAAAAAACTAGTGTTTCAGCAGCTGTATAGGCCCGGCCTATAACTTAGGCCGCATTAACTCGGGGATTTGCGCCAGCACTGCTGGCGCTTTGCCTGATGCGTTGTATGCATCACGGTAGGACTCCAGTGCTTTGTTCTCGTCTTTCAGGTAAGTCAGCTCAACGGATGCGATCTTTAGCAGGCCGTCTACCTTCTGGTCTGGGAAAATTTTGTTGCGAGTTTGCATAGCCTCTATGGCAAATTTAAAATCGCTGGCACGCACAGCCAAGATGTAGGCCGCGCTCATCATGTCGTTGTCTAGCGTGTTCTCGGCAAAGGCTATTTTGGCCAGTTTTAAAGCTTCTTCTTCTTTGCCGCCCCGGCTGAGCAAGATAACTTCGAGAGACCGTACGCTGATGGCTTTGGGCTGTATTTTTTTAGCGCGCGCTAAATAGTCTAGCGCGCCCGGTATATCGCCCAGCTGCGCTTTGCCGCGGGCAATATTGCTCATGATGGCCACTACATAGGGGCGCGAGCCAATGACGCTTTCCCACACCCACACGGCGTTTTTCCAGTCGCCCCACTTGGCCAACTCGTCGCCCACCATCGGGGTGATTTTGCGGTAGTGCGGGTTAATGGCTATGCCTTCGCGCGCCAGGCGCATCATCTCGGCTTTGGTTCTTTCGTTTTTCGGGTTGTTGGGGTTACCCGATTGCGATAGGGACAGCGCCATTTTGACGGAGCTGACAATTTTATTTTCTGCCTCAGTCGCTTGCTGGGTGATGTAGGCGGCCAATGCTAAACAGCACATGGTCAGCACAGCAGCAGTTTGCGACACCGCAGGCCGCCAAGGCAAGCGCGCACTAGAAAACACACCGCGCAGGCCCAAGC